>JAFDZF010000166.1 GCA_018267055.1 Bacteroidota bacterium | reverse complement strand
CCGTCGAGGGAGATGATCAGCCGCGAAAGGCCGCTGCGCACGGTGGCCTCGGCCTTCTCCTCCGTGAGGAAATGGGCGTTGGTGCTCGTGCTGGTGTAGATGCCCCGCGCGCTGGCGTGCCGCACCATGTCGAGGAAGCCGGGATTGATGTAAGGCTCGCCTTGGAAGTAGAAGGTCAGCGCCCAGAGGTCGTCGGCCAGCTCGTCGATGACCTGCTCGAACAGGCCCTGCTTCAGCGTGCCCGTGGGCCGGGTGAACGCGCGCAGCCCGCTCGGGCACTCGGGGCACCGCAGGTTGCAGGCCGTGGTGGGCTCGATGCTCACGCTGAAGGGCATCCCCTGGATCCGTGGCGCCTTCGTCCGCTTCGCCTGCTGGAAGCTGCTCCACAGCCGCCAGGCGTTCTGTGCTCGCCGGCCCGTCAGGGGCCGGGCCCAGAGCCGGGCATCGCGCAGGGGGGCAAGCATGCCCGCAAGTTACCCGCCGTCACGCTGCCGGGCTGCCGATCTTGGCCGGCTGTCACTTTTCAGCGTCCCGGCCCGTCCTATGGCCGAAGGTCCCCCATCATGCGCCCTTTTCTGCTCGCGTTCGCGCTCTGTTCCGGCCCGTTCCTTTTCGCCCAGCGCACGATCACCGGCCGGGTGGTGGATGCGGCCAGCCAGGAACCCCTGGCCTTCGTGCCCCTGGGCCTGGAAGGGGGACGCACCGGCGGCACCAGCGACATCGATGGCCGGTTCACCTTGACCGTACCCGCCTTGCCGGCCATCATCCGGCTGAGCTACGTGGGCTACGAGACCCAGCTGGTGACCGTCACCGACGGCGCGCCCCTGGTGGTCCTCCTGAAGCAGAGCAACACCCAGCTGAAGGTGGTGGAGATCCTGCCCACGGAGAACCCCGCGCACCGCATCATCCGGCGTGTGCAGGCCGGGCGCAAGGAGAACGATGGGATGCGCTACCGGAGCTACCGCTACCGGAGCTACAGCAAGACCATCTTCACCGCCAAGGCCGACACGGCCGCCGGGGATACCGCCCGCACCGCCACGGCGCTCATCGACGAGGCCCCGCCGGCCACCGCCGATACGGCCCGCACCGCGGACCGCGACAGCACCGACGAGGACATCAACGCCTTCCTGTCCCGCCAGCACCTGTTCCTGATGGAGAGCGCCACGAAGAAGAGCTTCATCCCGCCCGCCGCCGAGAAGGAGGAAGTGCTCGCCATGCGGGTCAGCGGGCTGAAGGACCCGATGTTCCTCACCCTCGCGGCCCAGACCAGGACCTTCAGCATCTACGAGCCGCAGATCACCCTCAGCGAAAAGAACTACCTCGGCCCGCTCGGCCCCTCGGGCACCAACAAGTACTTCTTCCACCTGGAGGACACGCTCTACCAGGGCGCCGACAGCGTGTACGTGATCAGCTACCGCCCCCGCCGCGGCACCAAGTTCGACGGGCTGAAGGGGCTGCTGTACGTCAATACCGACGGCTATGCGGTGCAGAACGTGACGGCGGAGGCCGCGGAGCGCGCCGGCGGCCTCAGCGTCCGGTTCCAGCAGAAGCACGAACGGATCGGCGGGAAGGCCTGGTTCCCCGTGCAGCTGAACACCTTCATCTATTTCGACAACGTCTCCCTGAACGGGCTGACCTTCTATGGGGAGGGCCGCACCTACCTGAAGGACATCGAGGTGGACGCCGATGTGCAGCGCAAGGAGGTGCGCGGGCCGGAGTTCGTGGCCGACCAGCTCAGCACCCGCCGCGACGACGCGTTCTGGAACGGCCTGCGGACCGACAGCCTGGACAGCAAGGACCTGATGACCTACCAGGTGCTGGACAGCATCGGGGAGAAGGAGCGCTTCGACCATTGGATGAAGGTGATCTCAGCGCTCACCACGGGCCGGATCCCCGTCGGCCCCGTGGACCTGCTGATGGACCGGTTCCTGGCCTACAACGCCTATGAAGGGCTGCGCCTGGGCGCGGGGGTGGCAACGAACGATCGGGTCACCCGCTACGGCTCGCTCGGCGGCTACTTCGCCTACGGCTTCAACGACCAGCGGTGGAAGTACGGCGGCGACCTCACCCTGAAGCCCCTGTACGGCCGCGACGCGCATGTGAAGTTCAGCTACGAGAACGACGTCAGCGAGATCGGCGGCGTGTCGTTCCCGGGCAAGAGCCGCACGTTCAGCCCGGACAGCTATCGCCTCCTGTTCGTCGACCGCATGGACCGCATGGAGCGCTTCGCCGGCGAGGTGATGCTGCGTGCGGGCAGCTCCACGAAGCTCTGGCTCGGCACCGAGCGCGCCCTGCGCGTCAACGGGATCGGCTACCGTTACGTGCAGGAAGAGGCGGAGGGGGTGACCCTCCTGCGCAACGACTTCCTCACCGGGGCCTTCACCTTCGGCGTGCGGTGGGCCTTCCACGAGCGCCTGGCGCGGCTGCCCGACCGGGAGCTCTCCCTGGGCACGAAGTTCCCGGTGGTCTACCTCAGCGGCATGCGGGCGATCAAAGGGCTGTGGGACGGCGAATGGGACACCTGGCGTGTGAACGCCATGATCGAGAAGACCTTCCGCATCCGCCTGATGGGCGACCTCTCCGTGCGGGTCCTGGGCGGGGTGGCCGATGCCAGCGCGCCCATGGCCTTCCTCTACGACCTGCGCGGCACCAACGCCGATCCCAAACTGGCGGCCACCAATGTCTTCGAGACCATGCGGCCGAACGAGTTCCTCGCCGACCGCTACGTGACCTTCCACGTGCGCCACAGCTTCGGTGCCCTGCTGGTGCGGAGCAAGTACTTCCGTCCCCGCCCCGCCATCATCAGCAGCGCCGGCTTCGGCGACCTGTCCGCGCCGGAGCACCATCGGGGCCTGGACTTCCGCCCGCTGCACCAGGGGTTCTTCGAGAGCGGCCTGGCCATCGACAACCTGCTGCGGACCAAGACCAGCAGCCTGGGCGTGGCGGCCTTCTACCGCTACGGCCCCTACGCGTTCCCGGACCCGAAGGACAACCTGGTGCTGAAGCTCACCGGCGGGTATGCCTTCTAGGTCCCGGTAGCCGTCGGTCCCCGCCCTTTTTTCGCACCTTTGCCGCCGCATCCGCGCCGTGGCTACGGGCGGTGCACCCCTTGACCGAACGGAATGTGGGCCTGGCTGGCTAGTCGCGTCTTACGCAACCGAACCGCGATCCTGATCCTCGTGGGGCTCCTCACGGCCTTCATGGGCTGGGAGGCCACCAAGGTGCGGATGAACTACAAGCACGGGGGCCTGCTGCCGAAGATCGACACGGCCTACGTCGAGTACGAGCACTTCCTGCGCACCTTCAGCGAGGACGGCAACGTGATCATGGTGGCCACGCAGGGCGAGCAGCTCTATACGCCCGAGCACTTCGGCCAGTGGTATGCCCTGGGCCAGGACCTGCGCACCATCCAAGGGGTGGACAGCGTGTTCAGCGAGGCCAGCCTGTTCGAGCTGGTGCGCAACGATTCCCTGCGGCGCTTCGCGCTGCGCAAGGTGATGGACCGGCCGCCCACGGACCAGGCCGGCATGGACGCGCTGCGGGCCCGCATCCGCGCGCTGCCGTTCTACCGGAACCTCCTGTTCAACGACAGCACCAAGGCCAGCCTGATGATGGTGTTCGTGAACGCGAAGCTGTTCGACACCGACGACCGCACCAAGGTGATCGCGGCGCTGGAGAAGCGCGTGGACCGGTGGAAGGCCGAGAGCGGCCTGCCCGCGCACGTGAGCGGCCTGCCCTGGGTGCGCGTGAAGAACACCGAGCTGGTGAAAGGGGAGATGCCCCTCTTCATGGGCCTGAGCATGGGCCTTTGCGCGCTGCTGCTGCTGCTCTTCTTCCGCTCGTGGCGCGTGATGGGGATCTGCATGGGCGTGGTGGCGATCAGCGTGGTGTGGTGCTTCGGCTCCATGGCGCTGCTGGGCTATGGCATCACCATCCTGCAGTCGGTGATCGCGCCGCTGGTGATCGTCACCGGCGTGCCCAACTGCGTCTTCCTCATCAATGCCTACCACTACGAGTACGTGCACCACGGCAACAAGGTGAAGGCCCTGCAGCGCGTGATCAGCCGCGTGGGCGCCGCCGCCTTCATGACCAATGCCACCACGGCCGTGGGCTTCACCACCTTCTGCGTCACCTACAGCGACGCCCTGGTGGAGTTCGGCTGGATCGCCACCATCGGCATCATGGTGCTCTGGGCCCTGAGCATGCTGCTCATCCCCATCCTCTTCAGCTACATGCCCCCGCCGAAGCCCCGCCACCTCAGCCACCTGGAGCGGAAGTGGCTCGACCGCGTGGTGGAATGGATCGTCCGGATGTCGCAGCAGCACCGGCCCACCATCTATGCCGTCACGGCCATCGCCACGGTGATCACCTGCTTCGGCATGCTGCGCCTCAAGGACGAGAGCCGCATCGTGGACGACCTGCCCGCCGACAACCCGGTGATTACCGACCTGAAGTTCTTCGAGGCCAACTTCCACGGCGTGATGCCCCTGGAGGTGGTGGTGGACACCAAGCGCAACGGCGGCGTGTTGAAGGACGCCACGCTCAAGCGCATCGACCGGCTCACCGACACGCTGGCCACCTACCCGCAGTTCAGCCGCGCCCTGAGCGTGGTGGACGCGGTGAAGTTCACCAAGCAGGCCTTCTACGGCGGCGACCCGTCCAAATACGCCCTGCTGACCCCCACGGACAAGACCTTCATCCTGCCGTACCTGGAGGACCTGGGCGACGGCCGCAAGGGCTCCATGGGCCGCGCCTTCATCGACAGCACCCGCCGCACCACCCGCGTCACCGTGCAGATGGCCGATGTGGGCACCACCCGCATGGATGCGCTGCTGACCAAGCTGCGCACGCAGACGGACAGCATCTTCGAGCGCGACAAATACGCCGTCACCTTCACCGGCACCTGCGTGGTCTTCCTCAAGGGCAGCAGCTACCTGGTGAGCAACCTCATCACCAGCCTCTTCTGGGCCGTGGTGATCATCGTGGCGCTGATGGCGGTGCTCTTCAACTCGCTGCGCATCCTCATCGTGGCCCTCATCCCCAACATGATCCCCCTCGTGTTCACCGCCGGGCTCATGGGCTTCTTCCACATCCCCATCAAGCCCAGCACCATGCTGGTGTTCGGCATCGCCCTCGGCATCGCGGTGGACAACGCCATCCACTTCCTCGCCCGCTACCGCCTGGAGCTGAAGCTCACCGGCCACGACCTGAAGCGCAGCGTGGACCTGGCCACGCGGGAGGTGAGCGTGGGCATCATCTACACCAGCGCGGTACTGCTCGCCGGCTTCGCCATGTTCGCCTTCTCGCACTTCGGCGGCATCCAGGCCCTGGGCATCCTCACCACCATCACCCTGCTGGTGGCCATGCTCACCAACCTGCTCGTGCTGCCCTCGCTGGTGCTCTCGCTCAACAAGCGCATCATGTCCAAGGCCTTCGAGGAGCCCCTCCTGGAGATCATGGACGAAGAGGACGACATCGACATCGGATTCCTGAAGATGGAGGACCCGGTACCGAACGACCCGCGCCCATGAAAGGCATCATCCTGGCCGGCGGCAGCGGCACGCGCCTGCACCCGCTCACCCTCGCGGTGAGCAAGCAGCTGATGCCCGTGTACGACAAGCCGATGATCTACTATCCGCTCAGCACCCTCATGGCGGCGGGCATCCGGGAGGTCCTCATCATCAGCACCCCGCACGACCTGCCGCACTTCCGCAAGCTGCTGGGCGACGGGAAGAGCCTGGGCTGTTCGTTCACCTATGCCGAGCAGGCCGTGCCCAATGGCCTGGCGCAGGCCTTCGTCATCGGCCGGGAGTTCGTCGGGCAGGACCATGTGGCCCTGATCCTCGGCGACAACATCTTCCACGGCAGCGGCCTCGGCACCAAGCTGATGGACCACCGCGCGGTGGAGGGCGGGCTGGTGTTCGCCTACCGCGTGAGCGACCCCGAACGCTACGGCGTGGTGGAGTTCGACGAGGCCTTCCGCGTGAAGAGCATCGAGGAGAAGCCCGCGCAGCCGAAGAGCAACTTCGCCGTGCCGGGCCTGTACTTCTACGACAACAGCGTGCTCGACATCGCGCGCGCGCTCAAGCCCAGCACGCGCGGTGAGTACGAGATCACCGACGTGAACAAGGAATACCTCCGCCAGGGCCGCCTGAAGGTGCAGGTGCTGGACCGCGGCACGGCCTGGCTGGACACGGGCACCTTCGCCTCGCTGATGCAGGCCGGCCAGTACGTGCAGGTGATCGAGGAGCGCCAGGGCCGCCGCATCGGCTGCATCGAGGAGATCGCCTTCCACCGGAAGTTCATCGATGCCGCACAGCTGCGGGCGCTCGCCGAGCCCCTGCGCAAGAGCGGCTATGGCGAGTACCTGCTGCGCGTGGCCGACGGCCTGGTGTGATGGACCGCTACCGCGCCCTCTTCGACGCGCACCTCGCGCGGTGGACCGCCGCCCTGCCGCCCGGCGGCCTCTACACCCCGATGGCCTACCTGCTGGGCCTGCCCGCCAAGCGCGTGCGCCCCTCCCTGGTGCTCATGGCCTGCGAGCTGTTCGGCGGACGGGCCGAGGACGCCCTCGACCAGGCGCTCGCCATCGAGCTCTTCCACAACTTCACCCTGATGCACGACGACATCATGGACGGCTCGCCCCTGCGGCGCGGCCGGCCCACGGTGCACGTGAAGTGGGATGTGGACATGGCCATCCTCAGCGGCGATGCCCTCTTCGTGAAGGCCTACCAGGCCATGGGCATCCGCCCCGACGTGCTGGCCATCTTCAACCGCCACGCGCTGGAGGTGTGCGAAGGGCAGGAGCTGGACATGGCCTTCGAGCAGCGCGCCGACGTGCCGCTGGCCGACTACCGGGAGATGATCCGCCTCAAGACCGCGGTGCTGCTGTCCTGTGCGCTCCAGGTGGGCGCCTGCATCGCCGGGGCCGATGAGGACCAGCGCAGGCGCATCGGCGCGTTCGGTGAGCACTTGGGCCTGGCCTTCCAGCTGCGGGACGATCTGCTGGACGCCTTCGGCGACCCCGGCCAGGTGGGCAAGCAGCGCGGGGGCGACCTGCGTGCGGGCAAGAAGACCTTCCTGCTGATCCGCGGGCTGGAACGCGCTGCGGAGGAGGGCTCGGACGTCCTGCGCGCGGAGCTCGCCAAGCCCGCGGGCCAGCGCGATGTGCAGCGGATGCTGGAGGTCCTGGAGGCGCTCGGCGTGCGCCGGGAGGCCGAGGCCGAAGTGGCGCGCCACGAGCGGGAGGCCGCTGAGGCCCTGGACGCCATCGCCGTACCGGAAGCGCGCAAGGCGGCCTTGCGTGCCCTGCACGCGCAGCTGACGGGCCGCGTTCACTGAAGCAGACCGGCCAGCGCGGGCCGCAGCTCCGGATGCCGGAAGCGGAAGCCGGTGTCCAGGAGCCGCTGCGCCGAGACGCGCGATCCGTGGAGCAGCACATCGCTCAGCTCGCCCAGGGCGGCCCGCAGCAGCATCCCCGGTACCGCAGGCAGGAAGAACGGCCGATGCAGCACCTGCGCGATGGTCCGCATCAGGGTGCGGTTGTCGGTCGTCCCCGGAGCGGCCACATTGTAGGCCCCATGCAGGGCCTCATCCGTGATCGCCCGCACATAGGCCTGGACCAGGTCGTCGCGGTGCACCCATGGCACCCACTGCTTCCCGCTGCCGAGCGCCGCACCCGCTCCCCAGCGCACGGGAGCCGCCAACCGGGGCAGGGCGCCGCCCTCGCCGGAGAGCACCATCGCGGTCCGCAGCTTCACCACGCGGCACAGGGGCGTCCAGGCGTCCGCGGCCTGCTCCCAGGCGGCGGAAAGCTGCGCGATGAAGTCCGTGCCCGGCCGATCCTCTTCCGTGAAGACATGGTCGGTGGTCACCGCACCGTAATAGCCGATGCCCGCGGCGCTCACGAACGTGCGGATGTCCGTTCCGCCTGCCATGACGGCCTGCCGCAGCAGGTCTGCGGCATCCACGCGGCTGGCGTGCAGTTCCCGCTTGCGTGCGGCCGTCCAGCGCCGGTCGGCGATGCCGGCCCCGCTGAGGTGCACGATGTGCTCCACGCCGTCGAGCGCGCGCGGGTCCACCGTGCCCCGCGGGACGTCCCAGGTGAAGACCGGTACGTCCATCCGCCGGCCGTGCCCGCGCCCCAGCCAGCGCACCGTGTGACCCTCGGCCACCAAGGCCTGTGTCAAGGCACGACCGATCAGGCCGCTGCCGCCGGTGATGAGCACTGTCGCCATGGCCGAAAGGAACGCCGCCGCCGGCGGCGCGTTCGCGGCATTGACGATCCATTAACGCGAAAAGCCCGCACAAGCGGGCTTTTCGCGGGTGGTGCGGTGCTCAGCGCGACTGCTCCAGGATGCGGAAGTCCTCGCTGATGAAGCCCAGCTTCTTGTCGAAGAGCGCGGCCTCGTCACGCATGTACATCAGCTCGCCGGTGTTGGCGTTGAACACGCGGCGGAAGCACCACTTGGTCTTGTAGTCGCCGGTCATCACCACGTCGGCGATGGCGATGCCCGCGTCGCCCTTGGCGGCGGCGGCCATCAGCTGCGCCATGTCCATCACCTGCACGGGCTTGGTATAGGTCTCCTTGATCTTCGCCGCGCTGGGCAGGCTCTTGTCCAGCTGCTCCTTCGCGATCCACAGGTCCATCTCCTTCACGAAGCGGTTGCGGCCGCTGTAGAGCCGGTCGGCGGTGGCCTTGTCCTTGATCTTGCCGGTCTCCACCTGCTTCAGGTAGTCCTGGATGTTCTTCACATAGATGTTCAGCAGGGCGCTGCCGGTTCCGCCCAGCACGGTGGGGTCCACCAGGATGGAGGCCAGCTCCTGGGCCGGCGGGAAGTCCACCATCGCATTGTTCTCCACCTTCATCGTCTCGCCCTTCTTCTGCTTCCAACCTTGCACCAGGGCCAGGAAGTAGGCATCGTGCTTCTCGGTGTCGCTCTTGCGGATCTTGATCAGGTAGGTCTTCTCCGGCGCGATGGGGCCCGTGGCCAGGTCGTTCACGCTGATGAAGTCGAACGACTTGGTGAACTTCCAGTTCGCCCGTACCGCGTTCATGATCTCGCGGTTGTAGGGCGAGTCGCCGGCGTCCAGCACCACCAGCGTGGTGGAGCCCTTGGCTGCGGTAATGGCCGGGACGGAGACGGTGCCGTACTGGGCCACGGCGCTGAGGGTCAGGGCAAGGACGGAGGGAAGCGTGAGCAGGCGCATCGGTCGGATGGATCGGTTTTTCAGCTGGATGTGCAGGGGTGAGCGAAAGTAGTGCCACGTTGGAACGACCTTCGCCGCAGGAACGTTCGCATGACCAACGGGCACCTGTCAAGAACGGGGGACGGCGGCCTCCGGAAGCGCCTGGACGAGACGCTCATCCTGCAGGCCACCGTGCTCCAGCTCCGCAAGGACCTGAACGCCGAGGACCTGCCCCTGCCGGAGGTGGGGGAGGGGGCCTTCGAGGCGCTCCGGGCGGCTGTGCTGGGGGTGCTGGAGGAGCGCCAGGCGAGGGGCGCCCATGCGTTCGGCCTGGTGCTCAACCGGGTGGACCTCACCGAGGGGGCGTTCCGGCGGGCGGTGGACCTGGGCGGGCTCCCCGAGCTGGCCGGGCGGGTGGTGGTGCGCTGCCTCCAGAAGGTGCTGGCCCGGGAGCGCTACGCGGGGCGGGGGTAGCCCCCGCCCCGTGGCAGCCTTGCACGGCGGCTTTTGCCGGCCCCCATCCCGGCCGGCCGACGGCCTTGGGAACAAGTCGGTGGGGGCCAGCGTAAACCGCCCCGTTCCGGATGGTAACTTCGCAGCCCGGTCCCCTACGTCCGATCATGGACAAGAACGCCTACTTGAGCAACGCAGACCCTGCGGCCCTCGACGCCCTCTATCAGCAATACCAGCAAGACCCCGCCTCGGTCGACCCCGCTTGGGCCCGCTTTTTCGAGGGGTTCGACCTCGCCCGTACCCGCTATCCCGTCCTGCCGGGACAGGAAGGGGCCGCGAGCGGTGACGTGGAGAAGACCCGGAAGGAGTTCAAGGTCCTGGACCTCATCAACGACTACCGGAGCCGCGGCCACCTCTTCACCCGCACCAACCCGGTGCGTGATCGCCGCACCTACACCCCCGACCTGGCCCATGCCAACTTCGGGCTTACCGATGCCGACCTGGACACGGTGTTCGAGGCCGGCAACGAGATCGGCATCGGCCCCGCCAAGCTGGGCGACATCATCGCCCACCTCAAGCGCACCTACTGCCACAGCATCGGCGTGGAGTACCGCTACATCCGCGACCCGGAGAAGGTGCGCTGGCTGCAGGAGCGCATGGAGGGCGTCCGCAACATCCCCGACTTCACCATCGAGGAGAAGAAGGAGATCCTCTTCAAGCTGAACCAGGCCGTGGTGTTCGAGAAGTTCCTCGGCAAGAAGTTCATCGGCCAGAAGCGCTTCAGCCTGGAGGGCGGTGAGACCCTCATCCCCGCGCTGGACACGGTGATCGAGCACGGTGCCGACACCCACGGCATCAAGGACGTCGTCATCGGCATGGCCCACCGCGGCCGCCTGAACGTGCTGGCCAACACCTTCAACAAGACCTACGACAAGATCTTCGCCGAATTCGAGGGCCGCGACTACGAGGACGCCCTGATGGAGGGCGATGTGAAGTACCACATGGGCTACAACAGCCGTGTGACCACGAACAACGGCCGTGAGGTGAAGCTGACGCTGAGCCCCAACCCCTCGCACCTGGAGACCGTGGACCCCGTGGTGGAAGGCATCTCCCGCGCCATCATCGAGAACGACCACGGCTTCGACAGCAGCAAGCTCTGCCCCATCCTCATCCACGGCGACGCGGCCATCAGCGGCCAGGGCGTGGTGTACGAGGTGGTGCAGATGGCCCAGCTGAAGGCCTACAGCACCGGCGGCACCCTGCACATCGTGGTGAACAACCAGGTGGGCTTCACCACCAACTACACCGACGGCCGCAGCAGCGTGTACTGCACCGACGTGAGCAAGGTCACCCTCTGCCCCGTCTTCCACGTGAACGACGACGACGCGGAGGCGGTGTGCTACGTGATGAAGCTGGCGCTCGACTTCCGCCAGAAGTTCAAGAGCGACGTCTTCGTGGATCTGCTCGGCTACCGTCGCCACGGGCACAACGAGGGCGATGAGCCCAAGTTCACGCAGCCCATCCTCTACAAGGCCATCGCTGCGCACCCCGACCCGCGGGCCATCTACAGCGAGCAGTTGCAGAAGAGCGGCGCCATCGAGGCCGAGCTCGCCAAGGAGATGGAGCAGCAGTTCCAGGACATGCTGCAGGAGCGCCTCAACGAGGCCAAGGAGATCAAGAAGTCCAAGATCACCTCCTTCCTCGCCGATCGCTGGAAGGGCCTTGGGCGCGCCAGCGAGGCGGCCTTCGAGCGCTCGCCCGCCACCGGTGTGGACAAGCAGCTCCTCATCGCCATCGGCAACAAGCTGGCGGCGATCCCCCCCGGCAAGAAGTTCTTCAACAAGCTCGAGCGCATCCTCCAGGAACGCGGCAAGATGATCGCCGAGGACCGGCTGGACTGGAGCATGGGCGAGCTGCTGGCCTACGGCACGCTGCTCTGCGAGGGGCATCCGGTGCGCTTCACCGGCCAGGACGTGGAGCGCGGCACCTTCAGCCACCGCCACGCCGTGGTGAAGATGGAGGACAGCGAGGAGGAGTACATCCACCTCAAGCACCTGCAGGACAAGCAGGCCCTGTTCCAGATCTACAACTCGCTGCTGAGCGAGTACGCCGTGATGGGCTTCGAGTACGGCTACGCGCTGACGACGCCCAACGCCCTCACCATCTGGGAGGCGCAGTTCGGCGACTTCGTCAACGGCGCGCAGATCATCATCGACCAGTTCCTCAGCGCCGCCGAGGAGAAGTGGGACACGCAGAACGGCCTGGTGCTGCTGCTGCCCCACGGCTATGAGGGCCAGGGCGCAGAGCACAGCAGCGCGCGCATGGAGCGCTTCCTGCAGCAGTGCGCCGACGCGAACATGATCGTGGTGAACTGCACCACGCCGGCCAACTTCTTCCACGTGGTGCGCCGCCAGCTCGCCTTCGACTTCCGCAAGCCGCTGGTGGTCTTCACCCCGAAGAGCCTGCTGCGCCACCCGAAGTGCGTCAGCACCCTGGAGGAGCTGGCCAACGGCCGCTTCCAGGAGGTGATCGACGATGCCGCCGCCGACCCGAAGAAGACCGGCACGGTGATCTTCTGCCAGGGCAAGATCTACTACGAGCTGCTGGAGAAGAAGGAGGAACTGGAAGCCGCCGACGTGGCCCTGGTGCGCGTCGAGCAGCTCCATCCGCTGCCGGAAGCGCAGCTCCGCGCCGTGCTGGCCAAGTACAAGAAGGCCGACCGCCACCTCTGGGTGCAGGAGGAGCCCGCCAACATGGGGGCCTGGCAGTACATGCGCCTGCACTTCCCCGAGGTGGAGCTGCAGCTGATCTCCCGCCCCGCCAGCGGCGCCCCCGCCACCGGCAGCGGCATCCGCAGCGCCGCCCAGCAGAAGGCCATCATCGAACAGGCCTTCGCCAAGCACATGAAACCCGCGGCCGCCCGCGCATGACCATTGCGCCGGGCCCGCCTGCCGCAAGCAGGCCCGCCGGAACGCGCTCCACACCCCATCCCTCACCCCTCAGTCCTCACCCTTCCCCATGGCCCTGATCGACATCAAAGTACCGAGCCCCGGCGAGAGCATCAGCGAAGTCCGCATCGCGCAATGGCTCGTGAAGGACGGTGACGTGGTGGCCAAGGACCAGGTGATCGCCGAGATCGACAGCGACAAGGCCACGCTGGAGCTCACCGCCGAGGATGGCGGGAAGATCGCCATCAAGACCGCCGCCGATGCCACGGTGAGCGTGGGCGACGTGGTGGCGCAGATCGACAACAGCGTGAAGGCCCCGGCCAATGGCAACGGCAAGGCCGCTCCCGCGAAGGAGGAGAAGGCGGCCGCGCCCAAGGCGGAAAAGGCCCCCGAGAAAAAAGAACAGGCGCAGGAGGCAGGAGGCAAGACCGCCGCTGCTCCCGTGCCTGCTGCCGCCTCCTCCAAGCAGGCTTCGCCCGTGGCGAAGAACATGCTCTCCGACAAGGGCATCGCCGCGGAAAGCGTGAAGGGCAGCGGTCCCAATGGCCGCGTGATGAAGAGCGACGTGCAGGCCTACATCGCCGGCGGCGTGGACGCGGGCGGCAGCCTGATGAACGGCTGGGGCGGCTCGCGCGACGATCAGCGCACCAAGATGACCACCCTCCGCAAGAAGGTGGCCGAGCGCCTGGTGAGCGTGAAGAACACCACTGCCATGCTCACCACCTTCAACGAGGTGGACATGAGCGCGGTGATGGCCCTGCGCAACAAGTACAAGGACGTCTTCAAGGAACAGAAAGGCGTGAGCCTCGGCTTCATGTCCTTCTTCACCAAGGCCGTCACCGAGGCGCTGCACCTCTTCCCCACGGTGAACGCGCAGATCGACGGCGAGGAGATCGTGACGCACGACTATGCCGACATCGGCATCGCCGTGAGCTCGCCCAAGGGCCTCATGGTGCCCGTGGTGCGCAATGCCGAGCGGATGAGCCTGGCCGAGATCGAGGGCGCCATCAAGGACCTGGCGATCAAGGCGCGCGACGGCAAGCTCAGCCTCGCCGAGATGAGCGGCGGCACCTTCACCATCACCAACGGCGGCGTGTTCGGCAGCATGCTCAGCACGCCCATCATCAACCCGCCGCAGAGCGCCATCCTGGGCATGCACAACATCGTGGATCGCCCGGTGGCGGTCAACGGCCAGGTGGTCATCCGCCCGGTGATGTACGTGGCCCTCAGCTACGACCACCGCATCATCGACGGCAAGGAGAGCGTGAGCTTCCTCTACAAGGTGAAGGAGATGATCGAGGACCCCACCAAGCTGGTCTTCGGCGGGAAGGATCCCGGGCAGGTGCTGCTGGGGCTGTAAGGCTTCCCGGGCAAGACGGCTGGCGCCGGACGCTCCTGGCCATCTTCGCGATGCGTATGATGCCACCGCGAACGCCGTTCCCCTTCCGCCTGCGCGCTGCGATCGTCCTCGGGGTGCTCGTCCTGGCCCAGGCGGCCGTGCGGGCGCAGCAGGTGGACAGCACGTACCGCATGCCGTACGCCACGCGCCATGACGGCATCGGATTGCTCGCGGGCTATGTGCAGGGGCGGCATGCGGCAGCGGAGATCGGCCTTGCGCGCAACATCCACGGAACGGTGCATCACCCGTACTCGTTCGACTACTTCGTGGCGGCGGAGCTGAGCGGGACCGATCGGCCGCTCACCGGGGTGAAGGCCGGCCTGTGGGTCGCTGGAGGTGCCGCGATGGGGCTCCAGGCCATCTGGTACACCGATGGGGCGGGGAACGCCGCGGTGCTGCGGCCCGAGCTCGGCATCGGCCTCGCCACGTTCAAGGTGACCTATGGCTACAACGTCCGGCTGGCGGGCGAGGCTTTCGACCGGCTGAACACGCACGTGCTGAACGTGACATACTGCTTCACCCTGCTGCGGCTCAGGGAAGAACGCCCCCGCTGATAGCGGCGAAGCCCGCCACGGGGGCGGGCTTCGCGCGGGAACGTCCAGGCCTAGCCCTGGGCGAATTTCACCGGGAGGACCAGCTGTACCGGGACCGGTTTGCCCTTGTTGGTGCCGGGCGCCCACATCGGCATGGCCTTCACCACGCGCACGGCCTCGGTGACGAAGGGATCGATCGCCTCCTTCGCCGCTTTCACGTTGCGCACGCGACCGTCGGAGCCCACGACGAACTCCACGTACACCGTCTGCTCGCCCACGAACTGGATGGTGACCTCGCCTTGCGGTGTGCTGGGTCCTGTGACCTTCGCCGGGCCGGGATACTTCAGGTTGGTCTTCATGTACTCGGCCATCGCCCCTTCCCCGCCGGGGAACTCGGGCATTTTCTCGGGGTTGGTCACGGCGCGCTCATCCTGCGGGAACGGTGCGGGCTTCCAGCCGGTGGCCAGCAGGGCGATGGCGGCCACGGGGACCATCAGCGCGAACCGCCAGCCGGTGCTGCGGGGGGTGTTCATGCGGTGCAACATGGTGATGCGTGTTTTAAGGGTGTGCGATCGGAAGTTGTTGGTGAGCGAGGCCGCCGGCACGCCCAGGGCATGGGCCACCAGCAGGTGTTCATAGTCCGGATGGGCGCGGCTGGCCACGGCGTCGGCCTCGTGCTCATGCACCAGGCGCAGCTCGCGGAGGGCCCAGCGCCAGAGCAGGTTGGGCCAGGAAACGATGGCCAGCAGTTCGAACAGCAGCACGTCGAGGCTGTGGCCGCGGCGCATGTGGACCTGCTCGTGGGCACGCACGGCCTCCCGCTCGGCGGCGGACAGGTGGGTCGGCAGCACCATGCGGGCGAAGAACGAGAAGGCTTCATGCTGCGGTGCGCGGCGCGCGAGCGACCAGGCCTGCGCGAGCCGGACCAGGAACCAAAGGGCCGTGAGCGCGGCCCCGGCGAAGTAGATGAGCACGATGGACGCCATGCGTTCCATGCCCGGCGTGATGGGGCCCTGGGTCACCGTGAACGCTGGTGGCTCCAGGACGATGGCAGTGGCGGGCGCGGGCAGGGCGGGCAGCAGCGGCAGCATCATGGCGAGCACGGCGATGGCCAGGAGCAGCGCCCGGTTCGCGGCGAAGCGCGGCTCGCGGCGCAGCAGCAGCAGCAGCCACGCGAGGAACCCGATGCTGAAGGCGATGTTCGCCTTGAGGAGGTAGGGGATGAGGTCCATGGTCACTTGCGCTTGGCCTTGATCAGCTTCAGCACTTCATCCAGCTCCTGGGCGCTCACATCGTTGCGTTCCATGAAGTGGCTCACGAGGTCGCGGAACGAGCCGCCGAAATAGTCCTTCACCACGCGCTTCATCTGGCCTTCGCGGTACCGCTCCTTCGGCAGTTTCGCCGCGTAGCGGTGCGCCTTGCCGAACGCCTCATGCTGCACGAAGCCCTTCTGCTCCAGGATGCGGATGATGGTGCTCACCGTGGTGTAGGCCGGCTTGGGTGCGGGCAACGCCTCCACCACCTCCTTCACGAAGGAGGGCCCGCGCTTCCACAGCACCTGCATCACCTGTTCCTCGGCACGTGTCAATCGTTCCATGGAGGCAAGTATAACGAAGTTCTTAGTTGAACAACTAAAAAATTAGTTAAAAAGTGCGGACGACCTCCGAACAGAGAGGTCGCCGGAAGGGTGCGATCTTGTACCCCGATGCCCGTCACCATCCGCGAAGCCCGCGACATCGAGGACCTGGAGCGCGCCGCGGCGCTGATGCGGGCGGTGTATGTGGGCGAGGGGTGGACCCAGCCCATACCGGCGCAGCAGGCCATGACGGCGGAGAAGCTCGCCGCCGGCGGCGCGGTGCTCCTTGCGGAGGAGGAGGGCAGGCTGTCGGGGGCGGTCGTCCTTTTGCATGCGGACAGCACCATGCGGCAACTGGCGGAGCGCAAGGAGCGTGAGTTCCGCCTGCTGGCCGTGACCGCGGAGGCCCGCGGGCAGGGAGCGGGTGAGCGGCTCGTGCAGGAGTGCATGCGGCGCGCTACGGAGGAAGGCGCCACGGCCTTGGTGCTGTGGACCCAGCCGCGCATGGTGGCCGCGCAGCGGCTCTATGGAAGGCTGGGCTTCGTCCGCGATCCCGCCCGCGATGTGCCGGATCCGCGCGGCTTCACACGATTGGTGTACGTGCGGCCGCTCGGCGGTTCGCTGGGCTAGGGCTCCTTGACGAACCGCACGTGGGCCGGTCGGTGCCCGTCGGACACCTCGAGCAGGTACGGGCCGGGGGCCAGCATGCCGATCGGGATCCGTGCATCGACGATGCGTCCCGAGGCGACCGCCTGCCCCGTGCCGGTGAGGATCCGGTAGCGGAGGCCCGAGCGTCCGGGGAGGGACAAGGCCGCTTGCGCCGGGTTCGGGTGGATCGTGATGCCCACCGGTGCGGGCGGATCGATGGCGGTCGGTGTATCGGGGGCATAGCGCCACACCGCCTGGCTGATCGGCGACTGGCTGTTCCCGCCGATGACATAAGCGGAATCCGCCAGGGTGAAGGAAGCGGCGTTGCGGACGGTCCCGCCGCCGAACGCGGCCACCGGCGTCCAGCTGTCCGCGCCCGCCTCGTAGCGCTGGAAGTCGCTGTAGCCGCCCACGAAATCCACGCCGCCGCCCACGTAGGCGCCGTCGGGCAGTACGAAGGAGATGGCGTTGCGGCGGTCCTGCGTGCCGAGGTCGGCGCGTTGCGTCCAGGTGTCGGCGGCGGGGTCGTACGCGTACACGTCGCGGTAGCGGATGCCCGAGCTCTCGCCCGTGGCGATGTAGCCCAGCCCGTCCTGGGCGAAGCCCACCGCGAAGCGCCGGGCGGCCCCGGGGAACGCGGCTTTCGGCGTCCACACATCGGTGGCGGCATCGTAGGCGTAGAAGTCGTTCAAGGTGATGGGGGAGGAAGCGCCCGTGCCCACATAGCCCGTGGTGCCGATGGCGAAGGCCACCGCGCCCCAGCGGGCGGGGCCGGGGAGGGAAGCCTTCTGCGTCCAGGTATCGGTGGCGGGCACGTAGGCCCACAGGTCGTTGAACTCCACGTCGCTCACGTTCTCCCAGCCGCAGGTCACATACCCCGTATCACCGATGGTGAAGGCCGACGCGTACTGGCGCGCGCCGCCGGGCAGCGGGGTCTTCTGCGTCCAGGTGTCGGTGGCGGCATCGTACGCCCACAGCGCGTTCGTATTGGTGCTGCCATCGAAGCCCGTGCACACGTAGCCGACGTCCCCGATGCTGAACGCGGCCTGCGCATAGCGTTCGCCGCCGGGGTGATCGCCGAGCTGCTCCCAGGAGCCCTGGGCCGAGGCGGTGGCATGGAGGGCCGCACAAGCGGCGCAAGCGAGCAGGAGGCGCATGGGAGAGGGTCTTTGGTCCGGGCGGTACACGCCCCGGACGGTAAAGTTCGATCGTGCCGCGGCTCCTGCGGGCATGTGCCGCGGCCTTCTACATTCGGCCTGCCGATCCACCATCCCGATGTCCGAGAACATGCTGCTCCATTACTGGTGGGTGATCCTTGTGGTGATCGCCCTGGCCCTGTACAAGTTCATCCTGCGCGTCTTCTTCGGCGTGGTCATCGTGCCGGAGGACCGCATCGGGCTGGTGACGAAGAAGTTCGTGCTCTTCGGCGCGGACCGCGAGCTGCCCGATGGCCGCATCATCGCCACCAAGGGCGAGGCCGGCTTCCAGGCGAAGACCCTGGCCCCCGGCCTCTATTTCGGCATGTGGATCTGGCAGTACGAGGTGACGATGGAGCCCTTCACCATCATCCCCGAAGGGCGCATCGGGCTGGTGCTCGCCAAGGACGGCATGGAGATCCCCACGGGCAACATCCTGGGCCGCCGGGTGGAGTGCGACAATTTCCAGGACGCGGAGAAGTTCCTGGCCAACGGCGGCCAGCGCGGCCGGCAGACCGCCTACATCACCGCGGGCTCGTACCGGGTGAACACGATGCTCTTCCAGGTATCCATCACCGAGATGGTGCGCATCCAGGAAAGCAAGGTGGGCATCATCACCACACTGGACGGCGAACCCATCGAGGCCGGGCAGATCGCCGGGCGGCAGGTGGACGCCCACAACAACTTCCAGGACGTGGACACCTTCCTGAAGAACGGCGGCAACCGGGGCCTGCAGCCGCAGGTGGTGCTGGCGGGCTCGTACAACCTGAACCCCTGGGCCGTGCAGGTGGAGGAGATCCCGATGACGGAGATCCCCATCGGCTATGTGGGCGTGGTCATCTCGTTCATCGGGCAGGAAGGCCGCGACCTGACGGGGGCCGACTTCAAGCACGGCAACATCGTGGAGAAGGGGCGCAAGGGCGTGTGGCTGGAGCCGCTGGGCCCGGGCAAGTACCCCATCAACAAGTACACGATGACGGTGGAGCTCGTGCCCACCACCAACCTGGTGCTCAACTGGGCCAGCGCCCGGAGCGAGGCGCACGACCTGGACAAGAACCTGAGCACGATCACCGTGCGCTCGAAGGACGGCTTCCCCTTCAACCTGGACGTGGCGCAGATCATCCACGTGCCCACCACCGAGGCGCCGAAGGTGATCGCCCGCTTCGGCAACATGGAGAACCTGGTGTCGCAGGTGCTGGAGCCCACCATCGGCAACTACTTCCGCAACAGCGCGCAGGACAGCGATGTGATCGCCTTCCTGAGCACCCGGAAGGAGCGGCAGCAGAGCGCGAAGGCGCACATCAAGACCGTGCTCGACGAGTACAACGTGAACGCCGTGGACACGCTGATCGGCGACATCGTGCCGCCCGAGTCGCTGATGAAGACGCTGACGGACCGGAAGATCGCGGAAGAGCAGAAGGTGACCTACGAGACGCAGAAACGCGCGCAGGAGACCCGCCAGGGCATGGAGAAGGAGACGGCGATCGCGGACATGCAGAAGGACATCGTGAAGGCGCAGCAGAGCGTGGAGATCGCCGAGCGCACCGCGAACGCCACCGTGAAGAAGTCCGAGGGCGACGCCACGAGCGTGAAGCTGGCGGTGAGCGCCGAGGCGGAGGCCACGAAGATGCGGGCGTTCGCGGAGGCCGAGTCCACGCGTGCCCGCGCCCAGGCGGATTCGGAGGCCATCAAGCTGAAGGCCGGCGCGCAGGCGGAGCAGATCGCCCTGACCGGCGCCGCGGAGGCCGGCCGGATCCTCGCCGTGGGCAAGAGCACCGCCGAGGCCTACGAGCTGGCCGTGAAGGCGCTGGGCGGCGAGAACTTCACCCGCTACAAGATCACCGAGGAGCTGAGCAAGGGCCACATCAAGCTGATCCCCGACGTGCTCATCGGCGGCGGGGCGAACGGCGGCTCCTCCATCGATGGGCTGCTGGGGCTGAAGCTGATGGAGATGATCGACCCGAAGCGGAAGGACCCGGGCGCGAAGCCGTGATCCCGGCGGCCCGTGGCGGCCGTTCTTCACGTCCGTTGGCATCGTTTAACGTCCGTTAACAGCGGCCCCTCCACCGCCGCTCTAGGTTCGCGGTGCACCAACCTGCTTTCCCATGCGCCCCTTCACCGCCCTGCTCTCCGTCGCGTTGCTCAGTGCCCATGCCCCGACCAGCGGTTGCGTCATCTGGCCCGGCCCTCCGAACGGCCATGTGAAGGGCCAGGGCGAAGTGGTGAAGCGCACCCTTACCGTCGCGGACTTCCACGGGCTGGTGCTCGAAGGCTCCATGGACGTGGAGCTGACGCCTTCCGATACGCGCTCCGTGACGGTGGAGGCGCAGGCCAACATCGCGGAGCTGGTGACCACGGAGGTGAGCGGCGGCATCTGGCGCGTGAGCACGCGTGAGGATTGTTCCACGGACAAGCGCTTCATCGTCCACATCAGTCTGCCCACGTTCGACCGCATCACCGTGCGGGGATCGGGCGACGTGAAGGGCACGGGGGCCTTCCGCATGGAGGACCTGGACGTGAGCATCGACGGCAGCGGCGACGTGACGCTCACGGTGGACGCGAAGCGCGTGACCGCCTCGGTGGGCGGCAGCGGCGATGTGCTCCTCTCGGGATCGAGCGGGCAGGTGAAGGTGGCCGTCGGCGGGAGCGGTGACGTGAACGCGAAGACGCTGCGCACCGACAAGGCCTCGGTGAGCGTCGCGGGCAGCGGCGACGTGACGGTGAACACGAGCAGGGAGCTGGACGTTTCCCTGGCCGGCAGCGGCAACGTGCTGTACCGCGGCGGCCCCACGCAGGTGCGCAAGAGCGTCAGCGGTTCGGGCGTCGTGCGCGACATCAGCGGATCCGACGGGCGCGCCTATTGAGCCGCGAGCGCGATCGCACGCGGATAAATACACGTGAAGCCCCGGGCGCCCATGCGGCCCCGGGCTTCTTTTTTCCGATCCGCGCCATCGGCTGGTGCGCGAGGACCGCTGTTCCCGCTTTTCCGCAACGCCTAGAGCCACGCGGGATCGCTGCGTCCGGATGCGGCAAGGCCAACATGCGCGTGTTGACAAGTGCTTGATGGGCGCGGGTTTCCGGCATAAGGGGTGGGCCTACGTTTGGCTTGGTCCTGCCCGATCCGTGAGCGTCCACCCGCCTTCGTCGAGCGATCCGCACGATCGACAACCGGGGACCCGCATCGGCGCAAGCCGATCCCGTGACGCTCTGCCCGGGGGCGGTAACGGCAGGTGCCACCATATCGCAGGTACATGGCTGAACACCTACGCGCCCTTGGGACCCTGGTCCGGCACATCTCGGACGGTACGACCACCCTCCGCACCCTCTTCCGCAAGTCGCTGATCGTCGCGTCGGCGCTGCTGCTCTGGCAGGCCGATGCCCGCGCCACCCACGCCATGGGCGGCGACCTGAGCTATAGCTGCCTGGGCAACGGCCGGTACCTGGTGACGCTGAGCTTCTACCGCGACTGCAACGGTGTGGCCGCGCCCACCAACTGCAACAACGGCCTGGAGTTCCGCGTGCAGTCCAGCCAGTGCGGCGCCAATTTCACCCAGTGCTTCGGCAACAACCCCACCGTGCAGGTGATCACGCCGATCTGTCCCTCGGAGGCGGACCGGTGCAACAGCGCATCGGGCACCTACGGGGTGGAGAAGTACACCTATACGAAGGTGATCGACCTCTCGGCGTACGCCGCCTGCGGCGGCACGGACTGGAACATCTCGTGGTCGCTCTGCTGCCGCAACAATGCGATCACCTCGCTGAACAACCCCGGTGACCAGGACCTCTACCTGAGCGCCCGCTTGAACAACACCGCTGGCCTGTGCAACAGCTCGCCGGTGTTCACCAACCCCCCCACGCCGTTCTACTGCCTGGGCCAGAGCATCAGCTACAACCCCGGCGCCACGGACGCGAACGGCGACTCGCTCGCTTACGCGCTGATCGCCGCGCGCGGTGCCAACGGCGTCAACCTCAACTACAGCAACAACTACTCCGCGACGCAGCCCATCCGCAACACCGGCGGCGCGAACGCCGTGACGCTCGACCCCATTACGGGCACCATGACGGTGACCCCGAGCGTGCAGCAGGTGGCGGTGGTGACCTACCGCGTGCGCGAATACCGCAACGGCGTGCTCGTGGGCGAGGTGACGCGCGACATCCAGTTCGTGATCCGGGCCTGTTCGGGCAACAGCTCGCCGACCGCCACGGGCATCAATGGCACGAACACCTATTCCACGCAGGTGTGCGCGGGCACGCCCGTATCGTTCACCATCAACTCCAGCGACCCGAACGCCGGCCAGATCGTGACGATGACCTGGAACGGCGGCATCCCCGGCGCGACCTTCACCACGGCCGGCTCGCCGTTCCCCACCGGCACCTTCACCTGGACGCCCACGGTGGCCAACATCGGCAACAACGTGTTCACCGTGCACGTGGCGGACAACGGCTGCCCGCTCACCTCCTCGAACGACTTCGGCTATTCGATCACCGTGACACCGCCGGCGACCAATGCGGACGCCGGGCCGGACCAGAGCGTCTGCGCCACCTCGGCGACGCTGGCGGGCGTGCTTCCCTATGCCGGCCTGCAAGGCACGTGGACGCTGGTGAGCGGCGCTGGAACGATCACCACGCCGGGCAGCCCGACCAGCACGGTGACCGGCCTGGGGCTGGGCGCGAACGTGTTCCGCTGGACGGTGAACTACCAGACCTGCGGCACGCGGTCCGATGACGTGACCATCACGCGCTACGACCCTGCGCAGGCCGCTGCGAACGCGGGCCCTGACCAGACCAAGTGCCTCCCCACGACCACCGCGACGCTGGCGGGCAACACGGCCGCCGCACCCGCGACGGGCACGTGGACGCTGGTGAGCGGAACGGGCACGATCACCACGCCGAACTCGCCCACGTCGGGCGTCACGGGCCTGGGCCTCGGCGCGAACCGCTTCCGCTGGACGATCGACAACGGCCCCTGCGGCGCTCCGACCCAGGACGAGGTGATCATCACCGTGTTCAGCAACCTCCAAGGCGCTGCGAACGCGGGCCCCGACATCGCCATCTGCACGCCGGCGAGCAGCGTGACGATGAACGGCAACGCACTGGTCGGTCCCGCCACCGGCCAATGGACGCTGGTGAGCGGCGCAGGCACAATCACCACTCCGGGCAGCCCCACCACCACCATCACCGGTCTGCCTGTGGGCGTGCACGTGTTCCAGTGGACGGTGAACAACGGTCCCTGCACGAACCCGATCACGTCGGACCAGGTGACGGTGACCGTGTTCTCGGCCGCCAGCCCGAGCGCCGACGCCGGTCCCGACCAGCAGGTGTGCAGCCCGAGCAATGCCACGCTCGCCGGCAGCACGCCCGTCTTCCCCGCGACGGGGGTATGGACGCTGGTGAGCGGTTCGGGTACGATCACCAACCCGAACAGCCCCACCAGCACGGTGACCGGCCTGGGCATCGGCATCAACGTGTTCCAATGGACGGTGAACAACGGTCCGTGCGCGAACGGCGTGACGAGCGACCAGGTGAGCATCACCTCGTTCGATCCCACGATCAGCGGGTCGAACGCCGGACCGGACCAATCGCTCTGCACGCCCACCACCACGGCCACCATGGCCGGCAGCGCGACGACGGCGCCCGCGGTGGGCACGTGGACGCTGGTGAGCGGCTCGGGTACGATCACCAATCCCAACAGCGCCACCACCACTATCACGGGCCTGGCCGTGGGCGAGAACGTGTTCCGCTGGTCGGTGAGCAACGGCCCCTGCCCGCTGAACCCGCCGAGCGACGTGGTCTCCATCTTCGTCTACAGCGCCACGGCCCCTGCGGCGAACGCGGGTCCCGATCAGCAGCTTTGCACCCCCACGAGCTCCGCCACGCTCGCCGGCAACGCCCCGACGTTCCCGGCCACCGGCCAATGGACGCTGGTGAGCGGCTCGGGCACCATCACCACCCCCGGCAGCCCCACCAGCACGGTGACCGGCCTGGCCGTGGGCACGAACGTGTTCCAGTGGACGGTGAACAATGGTCCCTGCGCGAACCCCATCACCTCGGACCAGGTGTCCATCGTGGTGTTCAATGCGGCGAACCCGGTGGCGAATGCCGGTCCCGACCAGGACCTGTGCACGCCGAACACGAGCACGGCGCTCGCCGGGAGCAGCATCATCGCACCGGCGACGGGCACGTGGACGCTGGTGAGCGGCACCGGCACCATCGTATCGCCCAATAGCCCCACCTCGCAGGTGACCGGCCTGGGGGTCGGTGACAACATCTTCCGCTGGTCGGTGAGCAACGGACCTTGCGCGGGCGGCCTCACGACGGACGACGTGCGCATCCGCGTGTTCAACGCCAGCAACCCGGTGGCGAACGCCGGTCCGGACCAGCAGCTCTGTTCCAACGCGCCGAGCGCGACGATGGCCGGGAGCAGCATCATCGCACCGGCGACGGGCACGTGGACGCTGGTGAGCGGTGCGGGCACCATCACGAACCCCAACAGCCCCACCACCACCATCACGGGCCTGGCCGTGGGCGAGAACGTGTTCCGCTGGACCGTGCTGAACGGCCCCTGCGCCAACGGCAACACCAATGACCTGGTCTCGCTCTTCGTCTTCTCCAACACGCATCCGGCGGTCACCGTCGGCCCCGACCAGAACATCTGCGTGCCCACCGTGCCGAACAGCGTCACCCTCACGGGATCCACGCCGGTGTTCCCCGCGACGGGCACGTGGACGCTGGTGAGCGGCTCGGGTACGATCACCAGCCCCAACAGCCCCACCACCGGCATCACCGGGCTGAACGTGGGCGTGAACGTGTTCCGCTGGACGATCACCAACGGTCCCTGCACGTTCCCCGGCAACAGCGCGAACGTGACGGTGCGCGTGTACGATGCCTCGATGCCCCTGGCCAACGCGGGTCCCGACCAGAGCCTGTGCACGCCGATCACCAGCACGTCGCTGGCGGGCAGCGCCGTCATCGCTCCGGCCACGGGGCAGTGGACGGTGATCAGCGGGACGGGCACGTTCGCCAATGCGAGCTCGCCCACCACCACCGTGAGCGGACTGTCCCTCGGCAACAACGTGTTCCAGTGGCGGGTGGACAATGGTCCCTGCGGCATCCCCACCACGGACCAGGTGACGATCTCGCTGTTCAACGGCAGCGCCCAGGCCTCGAACGCGGGCCCCGATCAGCAGCTCTGCGATAACGCGAACAGCACGACCCTCGCTGCGAACGCGGTGACCCTGCCGGCCACGGGCTCCTGGAGCGTGGTGCAGGGCACGGCCACCTTCGGGAACGCGAACAGCCCCACCAGCACGGTGAACAACCTCGGTGTGGGCGTGAACATCCTGGCGTGGTCGGTGAACAACGGCGCCTGCGGCACCAGCACCGACCAGGTGAGCATCACGGTGTATGACGATGCCAACCCCATCGCAGCGGCAGGTCCCGACCAGGACCTCTGCACGCCCACCACCAGCGCCACACTGGCGGGCAGCAGCGTGATCGCGCCCGCGGTGGGCACCTGGACGCTGATCAGCGGGACCGGCAACATCGTTTCGCCGAACAGCCCCAACACGCAAGTGACCGGCCTGGGCATCGGCAACAACGTGTTCCGCTGGACGGTGGACAACGGTCCCTGCCCGAACGGCACGACCTCCGATGACGTGACCATCGTCCTCTTCAGCGGCAGCGCCCAGGCCTCGAACGCGGGTCCCGATCAGCAGCTCTGCACGCCTACGACCTCGGCCACGCTGGCGGGCAATGCGGCCGTGGCCCCGGCGGTGGGCACATGGACCGTGATCGCCGGCACGGGCACCTTCGTGAACGCCAACGCGGCGAACACGGTGGTGAACGGCCTCAGCGTAGGCACGAACACCTTCGCCTGGACCATCAACAACGGATCCTGCGGCACCACCACGGACCAGGTGACCATCCTGGTCTTCAATGCGGCCAACCCGAACGCGGACGCCGGGCAGGACCAGCAGCTCTGCACGCCGACCACCACGGCCACCATGGCCGGGAGCTCCCTGATCTTCCCGGCCACCGGCACGTGGACGCTGGTGAGCGGTACGGGCACCATCACGACCCCGGGCTCGCCGACCACCACGATCACCGGCCTCAGCATCGGCGTGAACACCTTCCGCTGGACGGTGAGCAATGGCCCCTGTGCGAACGCCACCACCAGCGATGAAGTGAGCGTGACGGTGTTCGACCAGACCGTGAGCGGCTCCAACGCCGGTCCGGACCAGCGCCTCTGCACCCCGACGAACACAGCGACCATGGCCGCCAACGCGCCCGCTTTCCCGGCGATGGGCACGTGGACGCTGGTGAGCGGTGCGGGCACCATCACCAACGCGAACAGCGCCACCACCACGGTGACGGGCCTGGCCATCGGTGAGAACGTGTTCCGCTGGTCCCTCAGCAACGGCCCCTGCCCGCTGAACCCGCCGAACGACCTGGTGTCCATCTTCGTCTTCGACGCGAACAACCCGCCGGCGAACGCGGGTCCGGACCAGCAGCTCTGCACGCCGACCACGGCGACGACGCTGGCCGGCAGCCCGCTGACCTTCCCCGCCACCGGGACCTGGACGCTGGTGCAGGGCACGGGCACCATCGCCAATGCCGGCAGCCCGACCAGCACGGTCTCGGGCCTCTCCGTGGGTGAGAACATCTTCGAGTGGACGGTGAACAACGGCCCCTGCGCGAACCCGGTGACGACGGACCGCGTGAGCATCTTCGTCTTCGACGCGAACAACCCGAATGCGAACGCGGGCCCCGACCAGAGCCTGTGCACGCCGACGGTGACCGCGACGCTGGCCGGCAACACGCCCACCTTCCCGGCGACCGGGACCTGGACGCTGGTACAGGGCACGGGCACCTTCACCAACGCGGCCGACCCGGCCACCACGGTGAGCGGCCTCTCCGTGGGCGAGAACATCTTCCGCTGGACGGTGAACAATGGTCCTTGCGCGAACGGCGTCACCAGCGACCTGGTGAGCATCTTCCTCTTCGACGCGAACAACCCGAACGCGAACGCAGGCCCGGACCAGCAGCTCTGCACGCCGACCACGGCGACGACGCTGGCCGGCAGTGCGGTGACCTTCCCGGCGACGGGCACGTGGACGCTGGTGAGCGGTACGGGCACGATCACCACGCCGGGCTCACCGACCTCCGGCGTCACCGGCCTGAGCGTGGGCGCGAACGTGTTCCGCTGGACGGTGAGCAACGGCCTCTGCGTGGGCGGCACCACCAGCGATGAGGTGACCATCTTCCTCTTCGACGCGAACAACCCAGTGGCCGTGGCGGGTCCCGACCAGGACCTCTGCACGCCTGCGAGCACCGCGGTGATGGCCGGCAGCAACGTGATCTTCCCGGCCACCGGGACGTGGAGCGTGGCCAGCGGCTCGGCGACCATCGTGGACCCCGCGAACCCCGCCACCACGATCAGCGACCTGCCGGTGGGCACCCACCTCCTCGTATGGACCGTGAGCAACGGCCCCTGTGCCGATGCGCTCACCACCGACACCGTGCGCATCCGGGTGTTCGATCGCAGCAACCCGGTGGCGGCGGCCGGTCCCGACGTGGAGCTCTGCACCCCGACGACGAGCCATGTGCTCGCCGGCAGCAGCGTGATCAGCCCCGCGGTGGGCACCTGGACCGTGGTGCAAGGGGCGGGCACCTTCGCCAATGCGAACGACCCGCTGACCACGGTGAGCAACCTCGGTGTGGGCGTGAACATCCTGCGTTGGACGGTGGACAATGGCCCCTGTGAGAGCGGAACGTCCTTCGATGAGGTCACCATCACCCTCTTCGACGGCGCGAACCCGCTGGCGAACGCGGGCCCCGACCAGGAGCTCTGCACGCCGACCACGTCCACCACGCTGGCCGGCAGCGCCATCATCGCACCCGCGGTGGGCACCTGGACCCTGGTGAGCGGTACCGGCGTCATCGCCGATGCGAACGACCCGAACAGCGCGGTGAGCGGCCTCTCCATCGGGGCGAACGTGTTCCGGTGGTCGGTGTCGAACGGCCCGTGCGCGGACCCGCTGACGACCGATGAGGTGAGCATCTTCGTGTTCGACGGCACCCTGCCGACGGCCGACGCCGGCAACGACCAGCAGGTGTGCACGCCGCTCACGGGCGCCACCCTGGCGGGCAGCCCGATCGTCTTCCCCGCCACGGGCACGTGGACGCTGGTGAGCGGACAGGGTACCATCACGGACCCGAGCGACCCGGCCTCAACGGTGACCGGCCTCGGCATCGGGGAGAACATCTTCGAATGGACGGTGGACAATGGTCCCTGCGGTGCGGGCATCACCACGGACCAGGTGAGCATCTTCCTCTTCGACCTGAACGCGCCGCCCGCCGCGGCCGGTGCGGACCAATCCTTCTGCACGCCCGTCAGCAGCACCACGCTCGCCGGCAACGCGACCACCGGCGCGGCTATCGGTGTGTGGACGGTGGCGCAGGGCACCGGCAGCTTCACGGACCCGAACGATCCCGGCACGGACGTCACGGGCCTCACCGTGGGTGAGAACATCCTGACGTGGACCATCGACAACGGCGTCTGCGGCATCAGCCACGACAACGTGAGCATCTTCATCTTCGATGCGAACAACCCGGCCGCCAACGCCGGTGCGGACCAGGAGTACTGCGTGCCGCAGGATTCGACCCTCCTGGCCGGCAACGCGCCGATCTTCCCCGCCCAGGGCACCTGGAGCGTGATCGACGGCGCGGGCCTGTTCGTGGACGTGCACGATCCGCTGACCAAGGTGGTGGGCCTCGCGATCGGCGCGAACACCTTCGTGTGGACGATGGACAACGGCCCCTGCCCGAACGCCATCACCACCGACACCATCACCGTGACGCTGTTCAGCGACAGCACGCACGCGGCGAACGCCGGGGAGGACATCGAGATCTGCGCCCCGCTGTCGACCACGCAGCTGCATGCGGAAGTGCCGCAGCTGCCGGCCACCGGCTCGTGGAGCATCCTCAGCGGCTCGGGCGTCATCACCGATCCGGGCTCGCCCACTTCGGGCCTCACCGGCCTCACCGTGGGCATCACCACCCTGGTCTGGACGCTGGACAACGGCCCCTGCCCCAACAACGGCCTATTGACCGATACGGTGCTGGTCACGGTGTACAACCCCTTCGGCCTGCCGGCCAATGCCGGACCGGACCAGGAGCTCTGTACACCGGACGACAACACGACGATGGCGGGCAGCATCCCCGATTTCCCAGGCTATGGCACCTGGACGTTGGTGAGCGGCACGGGCACCATCGCGGACATCCATGATCCCGCCACGGCGATCACCGGCCTGACGATCGGCGAGAACGTCTTCGAATGGCTGGTGTACTACGGTGATTGCGGCTTCGGACCGCCCTCGCGCGATACCGTGGTCGTCTCGGTCTTCGATGCCGGTGCGCCGCCCGCTGCGGCCGGTGAGGACCAGGCGTTCTGCACGCCGAACACCAGCACTACCCTGGCGGCCAACAGCGCGACCTTCCCCGGTGAAGGCACCTGGACGCTCATCAGCGGCACCGCCACCATCGCCTCACCGAACGACCCCGCCACGGCGGTCAGCAGCATTGCCGTGGGCGACAATGTGTTCGTGTGGACGATCGACAACGGGGCATGCGGCACTACGACGGACACGCTGCACATCCTGATCTACAACGACGATGCGCCCGATGCGGATGCCGGCCTGGACAAGGAGCTCTGTTCGGAGACCTCCACCACGCTCTCGGCCAATGCGCCCGAGTTCCCCGCCACGGCCTCCTGGAGCGTGATCACGGGTCCGGGTGCGGTGACCGCGCCGAACGACCCCACCTCGGCGGTGACGGGCCTGGGCGCCGGCATCAACGTGTTCCGTTGGACGATCGACAACGGCCCCTGCGGCACCACGAGCGATGACGTGACGATCGTGGTCTTCGACGGCACGCTGGCACCGCCCGACGCGGGCCCGGACCAGGCGCTGTGCGGTGCGACGAGCGCCATTCTGGCGGCCTCGGGCGTGGAAGCCCCGGCCACCGGCTCGTGGAGCATCCTCAGCGGCCCGGGCACCCTTTCGGACCCGAGCTCGCCCACCGCGACCCTTACGGGCCTGACGCCCGGGGAGACGGTGCTCGTATGGACGATCGATAACGGCCCCTGCCCGACGGCCCTGAGCGACACCGTGCAGGTGACGATCTACGGCAACACCCAGCAGCCCGCCGACGCGGGTCCGGACCAGCAGCTGTGCGAGCCGGGTGCGACGAGCGTGGACATGTTCGCGAACGAGGTGGCGTCCCCCGCCACGGGCCTGTGGACCGTGGCCAGCGGCAGCGGCACCATCGCGGACCCGACGGACCGCAACACGGTGATCACCGGTGTGGGCTTCGGCACGAGCGTGTTCGTGTGGACGATCGACAACGGGGTCTGCGGCACTTCCAGCGATGAGGTGGCGGTGTCGGTGTTCGACGCCAACGTGCCGCCGGCGGACGGTGGCCCGGACCAGGACTACTGCCAGGACACCACCAGCACGCAGATGCACGCGGTACCGGCCACGAGCACGGCCAGCGGCGTATGGAGCCTGCTGTCCGGCTCCGGCGACATCACCTCGCCGGGATCGGCGACGAGCTCCATCACGGGCCTGCGCCCCGGCGACAACGTGTTCGTGTGGACGATCAACAACGGCGCCTGCGGCAGCACCGGCGACAGCGTGGTGGTCATGCTGATCGACTGCAGCACGCTGGTGGTGCCCGACGCCTTCTCGCCCAACCGGGACGGGGTGAACGACACCTATGTGATCCGCGGGCTGGAGTACTACCCGGACAATACGCTCCAGGTGTTCAACCGCTGGGGCAGCAAGGTCCTCGACCGCAGCCCCTACACCAACAACTGGGACGGCCGCAGCGAGGGGAGCATGAACTGGGGCGAGGACCTGCCCGAGAGCACCTACTACTTCATCCTCGATCCGGGCAATGACAAGGAGGTCATCACGGGTTACATCTATCTGCGCCGCTGACCATGAACGCTTCCACGAAACATCCGATGCCGATGGCCCGCACCGCTTTCCGCTGGAAGGGCGCGACGCTCGCCCTGCTGCTCGCCGTCCTGCTGGTCCGCCAGGAGGCCAGGGCCCAGCAGGACCCGCAGTTCACCCAGTACATGTTCAACCTGCTGGCGATCAACCCCGCCTATGCCGGCAGCGCGGAGCGCGTGAGCCTGAAGGCGCTCAGCCGCCACCAATGGGTGGGGTTCGAAGGGGCGCCCACCACGCAGACGCTCACGGTGCACAGCCCCTTCCTGCTGGAAAGCCTGGGCCTGGGCGGCACGGTGATGCGTGACCAGCACGGACCGGTGACCCAGTACGGCCTGATGGTGGACGTGGCCTACCGCATCTTCATGGGCCGCGGCCAGAAGCTCGCCTTCGGCATCAAGGGCGGCATGAACCTCTTCCAGGGCGACTTCGCCAGCCTGCATCCGCTCGAGGCCAACGACCAGGTCTTCCAGCAGAACGTGAGCCAGAAGATGGACCCGCAGTTCGGCTTCGGGATGATGTGGTACAGCGACCGCTTCTACCTGGGCGTGAGCACGCCGAAGATGCTGCGCACCGACTTCTTCGACACCGACTCGCTGAAGCTGGTGAGCGACCCGGGCCAGCGCGCGCACTACTTCCTCTCCGGCGGCTACGTGTTCGACCTCAGCCCCTACACCAAGTTCAAGCCCACTTTCCTGGTGAAGGCCGTGGAAGGCGCGCCGATGAGCTTCGACCTCAGCGCCAACTTCCTGCTCTACGAGAAGCTCTGGCTGGGGGCCATGTACCGCCACACCGACGCCGTGGGCGCCCTGGTGCAGTACTACATCACCAACGACCTCACGGTGGGCTACGCCTATGACTACCCGCTGTCGCCGCTCCGCGACCACAGCGGCGGCTCGCACGAGTTCATGCTGGGCTTCGAGTTCGGCAAAAAGCTGAAAGGCATCCGTTCACCGCGCTACTTCTGATCCCATGCACCTGGAACCGATGAGGCCCACCCGCACGTTCGTCCTGGCGCTCGCCGTCCTGCTCGGGGCCGCGCCCGCCGCACAGGCCCAGAAGCTGAAGGAGCGCATGGCCGACCGCTATGCCGAGGTGTTCGACTACCGCCGCATGTCCGTGATCTACGAGGACATCATCGCCAGCGGCCACGGCACGCCCGACGACTACCGCAAGCTCGCCTTCGCCTACCGCAACATGGGCGAGCTGCAGAAGGCCACCGATACCTACACCAAGCTGATCGGCATGGGCACGCCCAGCGTGCAGGACATGCGCGACAATGCCGAGGTGCTGCGCTCGATGGGCCGCTACGACGAAGCCCTTACCTGGTACCAGCGCATCGCGCAGGAGGTGCCCGCCGACGCCGATGCCCAGGCCTATGTGCGGCTCGGCGAGCTGGTGAAGCGCCTGAAGCAGGACAGCACCCGCAACCCCGTGCGCAAGCTGTCGATCAACTCGCCCGAGGCCGACCTTGGCGTCACCGTCATGGAGGAGCTGCTCCTCTTCAGCAGTGCGCGGGGCGAAGGGGCCGGCGGCCGCTCGGTGTACAAGTGGGACGACCAACCCTTCCTCAACCTGTACTCCGCCGAGCTGAAAGGAGAGGATGCGGTGGACGCCCTGGTGATGCGCCGCGACGTGAACAGCCGCTACCACGATGGTACCGCGAGCTACGACTCCACCAAGCACCGCCTGTACTTCACGCGCGACAACTTCTTCTACGGCTCGCTCCGGAAGTCGAAGAGCGGCGAGCTGAAGCTGGGGATCTTCTACACCGACGTGGTGCCGGGCGAGTTCGGCCAGCCGGAATGGGGCTCGCTGGTGGAGTTCCAGTACAACGACCCCGAGGTCAACAACGGCCATCCCTGCATCTCGCCCGACGGACGCCGCCTCTATTTCGTGAGCGATCGCCCCGGCGGCGTGGGCGGCACCGACATCTGGTACTGCGACCATACGGGCGGCGATACCTGGAGCACGCCGCAGAACATGGGCGCCCCGGTGAACACGCCCGGCAATGAGATGTACCCCTTCCTGAGCCGCGACAGCGTGCTCTATTTCAGCAGCACCGGCCACCCGGGCCTGGGCGGCTATGACATCTTCTTCACGCGCCTCACCGCCGCCGGACCGGGCAAGGTGTTCAACATCGGCTACCCCATCAACACCAGCTCGGACGATCGCGGCCTGGTCCTCCTGCGCAACGACAGCACCGGCTTCTTCGTGAGCGACCGCCCGGGCGGCATGGGCAGCGACGACATCTACGGTTGCACGGTCCATCCGCCGGTCACGCGCATCACGGGCAGGGTGCTCGACAAGCGCTCACAGGACGCGGTGGACGGCACGCTGATCGACGTGCGCAACGGCAAGGGCGAGCCCATCGAGCGGGCGAAGGTCCAGTACCTCGACGGCGGCCGCTTCGTGATCGAAGCCCCCTACAGCGAGCAGTACGTGCTCACCGCCACCAAGAACGGCTACAAACAGGGCACCATCACGCTCAACACCGAGACCGACCCGCTGGACGATGTCATCATCCAGCTGGAGAAGTACGACTACGGCGCCGAGGGCATCGTGATGCACGGCGAAACGCTCGCCCCCATCGCCGGAGCGAAGGTGGACCTCTGCGACGCGAGCAACAACGTGCTGGAGAGCGTCACCACAGCGGCCGACGGCAAGTACAGCTTCGCGCTCCAGCCCGAGACCGATTACCGCCTGAAGGTGGACAAGGAGGGCTTCTTCCGGCAGAGCGCGCGCATCACCACCAAGGGGCGCGGCAACAACGCCATCATCCGCACGGACTTCAAACTCTTCCCGCTCGAAGTGGACCAGGTGGTGCGCCTGGACAACATCTACTACGACCTGGCGAAGTGGAACATCCGCCCGGATGCCGCCGTCGAGCTGGACAAGCTGGTGCAGACGCTGCAGGACAACCCCACGGTGAAGATCGAGCTGAGCTCCCACACCGACTGCCGCGGCAAGGACGCCTACAACATGGACCTCTCCCAGAAGCGCGCCAAGAGCGCCGTGGAGTACGTGATCAAGCATGGCATCGCCAAGGAGCGCATCGTCAGCAAAGGCTATGGCGAAACGAAGCCGGTGGAGACCTGCGAGTGCACCAAATGCACCGAGGACCAGCACCAGCGGAACCGCCGCACCGAGTTCAAGGTGCTATCGAAGTAGGACTGTAGGGTTGGGTCAAAAGGGGGAACGCGCCTCGGGAGACCGGGGCGCGTTCTTTTTTCGGGAGGACCGCGCCCGCTATTCCGGGCCGGTCCGAGAGATGTTGTGACGGCATCCGGGAAGGGGCGGACCGTTCGCATAGCGCGGTGCCCCTGGAACCTTCAGGGCCGATCCCCCGAGCGGGAGCCCGTTCCCGGGCCACATGCGCCTGCCATGATCGGGGACAGCATGCGGGGACCATCGGTTCCCTTGATGGTGGACGAAACGAACGGTCCGTCACCGGGACGGGTGGGTCTGCTCGGTTCACGTGCGGAAGAGCACGGCCGTTCGTGCACCACCACAAGAGTTTTGTCTTTGGCCCTCTAATGGGCCCACGATACGACATCATGGAAAAACACGTCCCCTTCTTGCTCTGCACGGCTTTGCTGGTGGTCGGCACCGCCACGGCCCAGCATGCGCCCCATGCCATGGCCCGGAAGAGCAGGCCGATCACGCATCCTGTCCACCCTGCCCAGGCCCAGCGTGCCGACGCTTTCTGGGAGGACGACTTCTCCGTGCCCTCCCATTGGACCATGGGCAACCTCGGCGGCACCACGGGCCAGTGGGCCATCGGCACCGCCGGCCCCAGCGGGCCTTTCGCCGAGGATCCCATCGCTTCCGCCACCGCGGCCAACGGCTTCGCGCTGTATGATTCGGATACGCACTGCGATGCCGACAGCGCCTACATCCAGAACGCCGATCCCATCGACCTCACCCTCCATCCCGGCGCCACCCTCCAGTTCGAGGAGTACTACCGCAATTACACCGGACGCACCCATGTGCAGGTGAGCACCAACGGCACCGACTGGACCACCATCACGGTGAACCAGGACGTGGTGCGCAATGACGCCACCGACAACCCCACGCTGGTGAGCGTGCCCATGGGCTCCCTGGTGGGCGGGCACGCCACCGTATGGATCCGCTTCCTCTATGGTGGCGATTGCGACTATTGGTGGATGGTGGACGATGTGGCGCTGGTGGACCAGCCCGAGGTCGACATGCACAGCGTGCTGGCCGAGACGACCATGTGGGAATATGTGAACACGGCCACCTACGATTCACTGCCGTACACCGTGTTCCCGGTCTCCGAGCTGCGCCCCCTTGGCCTCAACATGACCTTCACGAACAACGGCTACCTGGCCGCCACCGATGTGGTGGCCCGCATCTCCACCTCGGACGGTTACGACGAAAGCCAGACCTATCCCTCGGTCGCTCCCCTCAGCCCCACGCAGTTCGTCGCTCCCGCCTACACGCCCACCAATGCCCTGGGCGCTCATGACATCCACTATTCGCTCACTTCCGATGAGCCCGACGGCCTGCCCGAGGACAATGATGCCACGGTCACCATCCGGGTCACCGAGCACGAGTACGCGCGCGATGCGGGGGCCCTCAGCGATGCCTACAACAACCAGTCCGGCGATGGCGACCAGTTCATCATCGTGAACGCCTTCCACGTGGTGCAGGACGAGGTGCTCTATGCCATCGATGCGGCATTCCCGAACACCTCGGAACTGGCACAGGTGACCGCCGTGTTGCTGGACACGGACCTGCAGCCCATCGCGGAGACGCTGGAGCATGAACTGGTGGACGAGGACCTGAGCGCCGGCGGCGAGGCGAACTTCGTCCACTTCCTCTTCGAGGACCCGCAGGCCTTGAGCGCGGGCACCGACTACTTCATCGGCGTGCGCCATTTCGGAGGGCCCAACGTGCTGGTGGGCGCCAGCGGCAACAGCCCCGCCGGCACCACGCTGATCATGAGCGATCTCGACGGGAGCGATGCCTACCAGGTGCCGCATACGGCGATGGTCCGCATGAACTTCAATGCCACCGTGGGCATCGCGGAGAACGACTTCAACAACGGCATCGGCCTGGGGCAGAACTACCCGAACCCCGCCGGCACCGGCTCCACCCGCATCGACCTCAGCCTGGAGCAGGCCGCCCAGGTGACCCTGGACCTGCGCGACGTGAGCGGCAAGCTGGTGCGCACGCTGCTGCAAGGCAACATGGCGCAGGGCCTGCACCGGGTGGACGTGGACACCGCCGACCTGGAGGTCGGCGTGTACTTCTACACCCTCACCACCGGCTCCACCGTTTCCAGCAAGCGGATGACCGTGGTGCACTGACGCTCCGCCCTTGGAAGTGCGCGCCTCGGTCGTCCGGGGCGCGCACTTTTTGTTCGGAGTATCACGGCCTGTTCGGCATTTCCGTGGCACCACTTGAGGAGCTCCGGAAGGCGGGGGATGGACCGATCCGCGGGTTGGATGATCCCCTTCAGGGCCCCGGCTGATCTTCATCACCTCCCTTGCCGTCCATCGTTCCCCACATTGCGGGGTCCGATGGGATCATGGTGGTCCTGCGGCGGGACGGACCCACGCCGAAGTTCCCATCGGACATTGGACCGATCTGGCCATGGACAACAAGATGGACCGCGCTCTGCATGGGCTGGCGCGCCGGATGGATGGAAGCCCGGGTTTCCATCATCACGCCCGCACCTATCATCGCTGTGAGGGATGGCTCCGGGTGGAGGTGGTGGGGCAGCTTTTGGAGGCGGGCATCGAGGGCATCCGCATCGAGGACCATGAGCGGTCGCTGATGGGGGGCGAGCGGTACGCGGACATCACGTTGCCGAACACGGTCATCGAGATCGCCTGCGGGATCGATGAAGTGCCGGGGGAGCCCTGGTTCGATGCGCTGCGGGAACGCCTGGGCCCGTTCACCAAGTATGCGTGCCGGTATGCGCTGGTCTGCGTGCTGGGCGCATCTCCCACCTCGGTCGCTCGCGATGGCTTCCGCATCGTCCAGTGCATCGAGGGCCGGTCGTACACCCTGCTCCTTTATCGCCGGGAGGGCTGAGGGGCTCTGCGTTGCTCGGGGAGGCATCCCCTCGTGATCGTTCCCGCAAGCCTATGCGGCCGGCGCACCGATCCTGAACAGATTGTCCCGTTTGCGAGCAGGCATGGCCGGATGCTCCGCACCGATGCCGATGACAAGGGCCAGCTTGACCTCCTCGCCGGGGCCCGACCGCAACAGCGAACGGAAACGGGTATGCGCAACGAAGCGGCCCAGGCCGACGGGACAGGTGCTCAACCCCAGGGCATGCGCAGCCAGCATCATGTTCTGCGCGCATGCCCCCATATCCAGGTCGGCCCAGGGATCGTTCTCCGGGGCCGATAGGAAGACGACGACGGGTGCGCCATGGAAGATCGTGTCCGTGCGCCCGCTCCGTTGCATGGCGTGCGGCAGGGGAGGAAGCGCGTGCATCGCTTCGCTTATCGCCTTGTCCATGTCGCGGATGAGCGACCTGTCATCGGTGACATGGAAACGCCACGGCTGACGGTCCAGGGCGCTGGGCGCCGCACGCCCGGCATCGATGATGCGCTCGATGAGGTCCATCGGGACGGGGTCGGACCGATAGGAGCGCACGGAGCGCCGTTCCTGGATGGCCTGAAGGACCACATGGCCGATGCCGCTCCGCTCGCTGCGTACGAGGTCCATGATCCTGTGCTTGAGCGCTGTTTCGTGCTCCATGGCGGAGGTGACCGGACCAGCGGTCCGGTGGAACGCCTCGCGCGCCGGACGATCGTCCATGGTGCCATCGGTCAGGACCTCGTCGAGCAGCGATCGCACGTGCACCACGTCCTGCTGCCGTGCCTGCAACTCCGCGATCATGGCGATCAGCTCGTCGATGACCCTGTCGATGGTCGCTATGCTGCTCTTGTTTCGGAGAAGCCCGGCGAGAACGGCCAGTTCATCGCGTTCGAACGCGAGGGCGCTCGACCAGTCTTCGCATTGCTGCCGGAGCGAAGTGATGCTCACATCGAGCAGCGGCCCGTTCGGATCGGCTTGCGGTGTTCCCATGGCTTTTTATCGATCATCGTTCGCACGGATGCGAACCAACGCCTTGCCTGGAGGTGGCGCCCTGATCTTTCCCGGCCGAGGGGATGATCTTGATCAGTCCCCAGGGGCCCGACCAGGCGGACATTCGGGTCCATCCCACACCCGATCGCATGGCTGCCGCTGCCCGTCGCTCCCTCGTTCTTCTCCGGTACAAGGGCATCGCTCTTCGTATCCATTGGAGCTTCTACCTGCTGGTGGGCTGGGTGCTGTTCAGCACGATCGCCCAGGGACTGACGGCCGCCCAAGTGCTGCAGCAGCTGCTGTACGTGATCGCGATCTTCTGCTGCGTGGTCCTGCACGAGTACGGTCATGCGCTCATGGCCATGCGGTATGGGATCCGTACCCGCGACATCACCTTGTTGCCGGTAGGCGGCGTGGCGCGCCTTGAGCGGATCCCCGAAGCGCCGCGTGAGGAGCTGTTCATCGCGCTGGCGGGGCCGATGGTCAATCTGGTGATCGCGGGCCTGGTCCTCCTGTGCACATTGGTCCTGGGGACAAGCACACCCTTGGTCGTGCTTGCGCATGATACCGGACCGGGACCCTTCGTCCGCTTCGTGTTCATCGCGAACCTGGCCTTGTTCCTTTTCAATCTCATACCGGCCTTCCCGATGGATGGCGGCCGCGTATTGCGCGCCTTGCTGGCGTGGCGCATGGACCGGGTGCGCGCCACCCGGATCGCGTCCATCACGGGCCGGATCTTCGCCGTCATTTTCGCGGTCATCGGTCTGCTTCAGCAGCAACCCTTCCTGTTCCTGATCGGGCTCTTCGTGTTCGCAGGCGCCTCCGCGGAACTGGACATGGTGAAAGCCCGGAGCGCGTTGACCGGATCGCTGGTCAGGGACGTGATGCGCACGCGTTTCTGGTCCCTGCCATACCAGGCAACGGTGCGGGAGGCCGCGGATGGGCTGCTGGCCGGCGGCGATCATGTGCTCGTCGTCACCGATGATGGCCGTTCCCCGAAGATCGTGGCGCGTGCGGCGATCATCGCGGCGATGAAGGAAGGGGACCCGACCCGGCCCGTGGGCGAGCTGGAGGGACAGGAACCCAGGCCACTGACACCCGACCAGGCGGCGAGGTCCGCCTATGACCAGCTCCTCGGCGGCCCGTCGGTGTGGATCCCTGTCCTGGAAAATGGCCGCGTTGTCGGTGTGGTCGAGCCGGACAACCTGGCGGAATACCAGGAGCTGCGTTCCGCCGGACCCGGTGCGGCATGAAGGCCTGGACGATCACGGGCGTGGCGGATCCGGGGAGCAGCGTGCCGCCCCTCCGGTTGGTGGGCATGCCGGAACCGGAGCCCGGGGAAGGGGAGCTCCTCCTGCGCGTGCATGTGTGCGGCATATGCCATACGGAGCTGGATGAGCTGTCCGGACGCTTGCCTCCGCCCAGCTACCCGGTGGTGCCCGGCCACCAGGTGGTCGGCCGGGTGATCGGGGTCGGGCGCGGGACCGATGAAGGATGGCTTGGACAGCGCGTGGGTGTCGCCTGGATCGGTGGGGCTTGCGGGGATTGCCCCTATTGCCGGACGGGTGCGGAGAACCTGTGCCCGGCGTTCAAGGCCACCGGACGCGATATCCAGGGCGGCTATGCCGAGCGGATGACGGTGGCGGCGGCTTTCGCCCATCCTGTCCCGGAGCGCATCAGCGACCTTCAAGCCGCACCATTGCTGTGCGGCGGCGCCATCGGATACCGCAGCCTCCTGCTGGCCGGGGTCCGGAACGGTGCTGCGCTGGGGCTCATGGGCTTCGGTGCGTCCGGCCACCAAGTGCTGCAACTTGCCCGCGTGCTATTGCCGGACAGCCCGGTCGCGGTGTTCGCGCGGCGGGGATCGGAGCGCGAGCTGGCCCGTGCATTGGGCGCTACCTGGACGGGGGACATCGCGGAAAGACCGCCGTTCCCATGCAGCGCCATCATCGATACCACGCCGGCCTGGATGCCCGTCATCCGCGCCTTGGAGGCCTTGGCGCCGAAAGGCAGGCTGGTCATCAATGCCATCCGCAAGGAGCGTGACGACCAGCGGTCATTGCTGGACCTGGATTATGCGCGCCACCTGTGGCTGGAGAAGGAGATCAAGAGCGTGGCGAACATCACGCGCCAGGACGTGCGCGACTTCCTGGTCCTGGCGGACAAGCACCGGCTGCTCCCGGCCTGCACGGCCTATCCGTTCGAACGCGCCCTGGAGGCGCTGGCGGACCTGGCCGCCGGCGAAGGCGTGGGAGCCAAGGTGCTGCGATGCGGATAAGCCCGGCCGGCCACTGCTCACTGTTCAAGGACCAGCAGGGGCAGCTGCCAGGCCTTTTCAAGGCCATGGGCCGTGCTGCGATGGAAAAGATCGTGCATCACGCTGCCATGGCGGTGCAGCACGGCGACGAGGTCGGCCTGTTCGCGGTCCGCGGCCTGCAACAACCCCTCGATGACGTCATCATGTTCCACGACGACATCGCGCACGGCCGACCCTTTGAACGTGGCCTCGAAGAGCGGGCGATGATCGGTCCGTTCGCCCATCGGCCTGCCGGTGGCCACGTGGGCCACGATGATCTCCGCCCGGGCATGTGCGGCCAACGTCGCCAGCACGCCCAAGGCCGAACGCTCGATCGGCAGGCCATCATCCGCAAAGAGGATCTTCCGGATCTTCAGGTCCTTCGCGCCGATGGGAAGTTCCAGCACGGGAACGGACGATGAGCGCATCAGGCTCGTCGCATGAGCGATCAGGAGCGGCCGCACAGGCTGTCGTGCGTGCACCGCCACCAGGTCGGCCCCGCTCTTCCGGACCTCCTTGTCGACGACCACGTACAAGGGGCCTTGGTCGATCACGTGCCGTACGTCAAGGCCGCGGAACCGCGCCAGCAGCCTCTTCTCGAGCGCTTGCATGCGCTGCTCCGCCTCTTTCTTGACCTCCACCAGGAGCGATGGATGGAGCGGATCATCGAGATCGCCGGTGTAATAGGTATGCACCAGCACATAGTGCATCCGGTCGGTCCCCAACAGCTGGACGACGGTCCCGGCCGTGGAGTATGAATCCTCGCTGAGGTCGGTGGGAAGGAGTATGCGCATCATGTCCGGGAGGCATTGGTTCGCAACCTAGGCCTGTCCGTGCGGTTTGGCATTGACGGTGGTCAGGTGGAGCGCTGATGGTGGCCGGGGGTATCGCCCGGCCCGGGCCATTACCCCGCGATCCCCGCGGAGCGACGGCCATGGTACCATCCTTTCAGCAGCTCGGTGGATAGGGCGTAGAGCACGACGATGCCGGCGATCAGGAGATAGAGCTGCCCGGGCAGGGGGGTGAAGCCCAGGATCCGGGCCCCCGGGAAGACCGGGATGAGGGGCGCCAGGACGATCAGGCCGATGCTCGTATCGAGCAGCAAGGCGCCCGGGCGGCTCTTCCAAAAGCGGCGGCGGGTGCGCACCACGAAGGCGACCACCAGTTCCGTCAGCAGTGATTCCATGAACCATCCGGTCCGGAAGAGGTCGGGGCCGGCGTGCAGGCCATGGAGGAGGACGATGAAGGTGAGCAGGTCGAACACCGAGCTGAGCGCGCCGAAGCTGATCATGAAGCGCACGATCGAACGGATGTCCCAGCGGTGCGGTGCGGCCACATCCTCCGGATCCACATGGTCGTCGGCTATGCCCACGTCCGGGATGCTGGACAGGAAGTTGTTGAGCAGGATCTGGCCGGCGAGCAAGGGAAGGAACGGAAGGAAAAGCGAGGCGAACGCCATGCTGAGCATATTGCCCAGGTTGGCGCTCATGGTGATCAGCACGTATTTCAACGTGTTCACGAACGTCCTGCGGCCCTCTTCGATGCCGCGCCGTATCACATGCAGGTCGCGCTGGAGCAGGACCAGATCGGCCGCCTCGCGCGCCACGTCCACGGCGCTGTCCACGGAAAGGCCGACATCCGCCGCGTACAGCGCGGGAGCGTCGTTCACGCCATCGCCCAGGAAGCCGACCACGTGCCCGGCATCCTGCAAGGCGCGGATGATCTTCTCCTTCTGGTCCGGGTCCACCTCGGCGAACAGCGCGACGTTTCCCACGGCCTCCTTGAGCTGCGCATCGCTGAGCCGGTCCAGTTCCGTGCCCGTCAGGACGGTGCTCGCATCCAGGCCCACCAGGCCCGCCACCTGCGCGCTCACGAGCTTGTTGTCGCCGCTGATGAGCTTCACCTTGACCCCCAGCCGCGCCAGGTCATCGATGGCTTCGGCCACGCCCTCCTTCGGCCGGTCGAGGAACGTGATGAAGCCTTGGAACGCAAGGTCCTTCTCGCACTCCCTGTCGATGCCGCCACCGACATCCAGGGGACGATCGGCCACGGCCAGGACGCGGACCCCCTTGTTGCTCCAGTCCGCGTACCGCTCTTCCAGCGCCATCCGCGCCGCCTCGTCCAACGGCCTGCCGTCGGGCAGCCTGGTGCACACCTCGAGCACGTGGTGGAAGGCGCCCTTCACGATGAGCTTCGGGCCACCTTCGCCCGCCACGGCGACAGCCAGGCGTTTCCGCTGGAAGTCGAACGGGACCTCGCCCAGCTTGCGCACCTGTGATCGATCGATCGTGGTGCCTTCCACGATCGCCTGGTCGAGCGGATTGTCGAAGCCGCTCGCGAGGCCGGCGTTCATGGCCGCCAGCCGGAGGACCGGCGCGGAAGAGACCCCCTCCGGATCGAACGCGCCATCCAGCCGGAGCATGCCCTCCGTGAGCGTTCCGGTCTTGTCCGTGCACAGCACGTCCATGCTTCCCAGGTTCTCGATCGCGTTCAGGCGGCGGACCAGCACGCCGCATTGCGACAGGAGGTGCGCACCACGCGATAGGTTGACACTGAGAATGGCCGGCAGGAGCTCAGGGCTGAGCCCGACGGCAAGGGCCACGGCGAACAACAGCGTCTCCACCAATGGCCGCCCGGCCAGCATGTGCGCGATGAAGACCACGGCCACCAGGATGAGCATGACGATGGTGAGCATGTAGCCGAAGCGCTTGATCCCCTGTTCGAAGGCCGTGGGCTTGGGCTTCAGCAGCAGGTGCCGGGCGATGTTCCCGTATTCGGTGCGCATGCCGGTCCGCACCACCAGCATGCGGGCCGAGCCGCTGCGGACATTGGAGCCGAGGAACAGGGCGTTGCGGCGCTGCGCGAGCGGGGCATCCGCCGCGGAGAGCCCCGGTGCTTTCTCCACGGGGAAGCTCTCCCCGGTAAGGGCGGCCTCGCTCACGAAGAGGTCGGTGCTTTCCAGCAGGATGCCGTCCGCCGGGATCAGGCTGCCCGCGGAAAGCAGCACGACATCCCCGGGCACGACCGTCGAGCTCGGCACTTGTGCGGCATGCCCATCGCGCCATACGGTGGACCGGATCGCGATGCGTGAGCGCAGGGCCTCCGCCGCCGCGCGCGCCTTGTACTCGCGGGCATAGCCGATCCCCACGCTCGCAAGCAGGATGGTGATCACGATCGCCGCATCGGACCACTCGCCGGTGAACGCGGATACCGCGGCGGCGAAGAAAAGGACCAGCAGGAGCGGGTTGCGCAGCTGGTCCAGGAGCACATGCGAGCGGGTGAGGTAGGGGTGGACGCTCAAGGCATTGGGGCCGAGGTCGATCAGGCGTTGTGCGGCCTCCGCAGCGGTGAGGCCCTGGTCGCGACAGCCGATGACCTGGAAGAGGTCGGCCGGCATGCGGGACCAGAACGAAGCATCCTCCGGCACGGGCCCGGCCTTCCGCATCGTTCGGCGCACCTGGCGGGCGAACACCAGCCCCGGTACCATGGGCGCCCAGAAGCTCAGTGCCCGGAACAGCAACGTGGCCCCGAGCGCGGCGGCCAATGGCACCCCGGCCAGCCGAAGGGCCAGTACCGACCCCGCCTCGAACACCCCGAGGCCGCCCGGCACGATCCCGAACGTGCGGAGCAGGTTCGCGGTCATGAAGCTCGCGAACACGCCGGCGATCGCCGCCTCCTGGCCAAGGGCATGGAGCAAGACCCACATCGTGGCGGCATCGCTCACCATGATGCCCGTTTGGCAGAGGAAGGCACGCGACAGCGTGGATGCGCGATGCGTGATGGCCGGGTCGGCGTCCGCCGGGAAGGCGCTCAACCGGCGGATCACCTTCCACCGCATGATCCCCTCCGGTGGACGGGCCATCGCCCTTCCCGGCATGCGGAGCAAGGCCGACGAGAGCGCGGTCGCATAGAACACGAAGACGACCGTGATGGCGATCACCAGCTCGCTGGCGTGCCGATGGCGGATCGCCAGCACCAGCGCAACGGCGATGCACGATACATAGGCCGCATAGTAGGAGACCAGGTCCACCACCACACCGCTCATCACCACGCGCCGGGGCGTACCCTTCGCCTGCAGGCCTTCTGCGAACACGTAGGTACCGCTCAGGCCGGTCGAGGGGATCGCCTGGTCGATGAAAAGCTTGGCCAGGCTCAGCCGATAGAGCACGCCACGGCCGATGCGGTGGCCCGATGCGGTGCCCACCACCCGGAACACTTCGCCTTGCAGGAAGTAGGTGACGAGCTGCAGGGCCAGTGCGACCAGCAGCCAGGACGGCCTTGCCGCTTCGGCCAAGGCGACGATCCGCCCTTCTTCCGTGAAGTGCAGGGCTACCGTTATCACGGTGCCCAGCACGGCCAGACCGAAGATCCAGCCGATCGGCCGCCAGGGTCCGCGGGGGCCGTCATCGGGCGTTTCCACTGGCATGGCGAACGATGGAGGAATGAAGTACGCGATCCCGATCGGACGGCAGGCTGACGATCGTCAGTGCGGCCGGAGTGGGATGGATCGACCTTCGGCACAGCGGCCGGTCCGGGGTGAAGAGGAGCGATCGGCCGGATGCAGCGAGCCACCTGAACATCCTTCCCCATGCGCCTGATGATCCTGATGTGCTTGTCCGTGCAGGCCCTGTTGTCCGCCGCACAGACCGATCCCGGAACAGTGACGGTGAACGCCATCGTGACCGTGCGCGTGGGCTCCTTGAGCGAAGCCGTGTGGGCCGCAGTGGCCGCGCGGATCTCCGCCGAGGACAAGGTGGATGTGGAATATTCCTGCACCGCCACCGGGATCATCGTCATGCGCTTGCAGCATGTCGCTGCATCGGAGAAGGCGGACGTCATGGCCGTCGTCAAGCGCCTGTTGCACGAAGGGGGCGTGAAGGGGAACATCGAGTTCCTGGATGTCCACGTCTTTCTGGAGGGAGCGGACCGCTGTTCGATCCAAGGCGGCCACCGCATCGGACCCGCCGGATCCATGGAGGGCAGGACCCGTACCGTCGATCATCATGCATGCCTGGGTGCTTGAAGGGCACGGCGCTCCGCGTTCCGTGCTGAAGTGGAGGCCATGGCCCGATCCCGTGCCGGGACCGGGGCAGGTACGCATCCGCTGCGAGGGCTTCGGCGTGAACTATGCCGATGTGATGGCCGTGAAGGGGCTGTATCGCGAAGCCCCGCCGCCCCCGTGCGTGCTCGGCTATGAGGCGGTCGGCCGGGTGGAGGGCATCGGTGCCGGCGTTCCCACGGACCTCCGCGGCAAGCGCGTGGTGGCGATGACGCGGTTCGGGAGCTATGCGGAGCTGGTCACCACCGACGCGCAAGCGATCGCCATCATTCCTGATCCGATGCCCCTGGGCGAAGCCGCCGCATTGGCCACCCAGGGGTGCACGGCCTGGTACATGGCCATGATCGCCCGGCCTTTGCGTCGGGGCCAGCATGTGCTTGTGCATGGGGCCGCCGGTGGCGTGGGGCAGTTGCTCGTGCAGATCGCGTTGCGGCAAGGCTGCATCGTCCATGCCGTGGCTTCGGGCGCGCGCAAGATGGAGCGGCTGGCGCAGCTGGGTGCGCAGCACGTCATCGATCGGTCCAGGGAGGACTACGCCGCGCAAGTGCGGCGCGCGCTCGGCGGCGCGCGCCTGGACGTCAGCTTCAACGCGGTGGGGGGCAGCACTTTCCGCCAGGACATGGCCCTGCTGGGCAGCGGAGGTGCACAGGTGATGTTCGGCGGGTCGGAGCGGGGTGAGGGGGCCGGCCTGATCGCCACGCTGCGGTTCGTCTGGAACATGGGGCTGGTGGTGCCGATCTCCTTGATGATGAAGAGCCGCAGCCTGATCGGCGTGAACATGCTGCGCCTGAGCGAGGACAGGCCGGAGCTCATCGCCGAGTGCCTGGGCAAGGTGGTGGAGGCGCATGCCGCCGGATGGCTGAAGCCCTATGTGCACCAGGAGTTCCCGGTGGACCGGACGCCCGAGGCGCTGGAGGCGCTAAGCTCCGGAACGACCATGGGAAAGGTCGTGGTACGGCTGTAAGGCCTCCTCGGCGCGGGGCCGCCGTTCAGGAACAGCGGGAGCGGTCCTCTCCGGGCCGGCGGCCGCGCCCCATCCATACCGCATCGAGAGGAAATGCTCGAACAGGCGCTCGGGCACGACCTTCTTCAGAAGCACGCTCAGCCGCGCCATGAACTGGCCGGGCCGGTACGTGGGTCCCGGTCCGTCGCTGCGGATGATGCGGTGCACCAATGCGGCGCATTCGTCCGGGTCCTGGCAGTAGGCCTGGTCCCTGTCCAGCGCGCGCATCGATCGCGCATAGCCCGCCGCGTAGGCACCGCCGCGCCGGGCAGGCCGCAGGCGCGACCGCGCGATGTTGGTGCGGTACCCGCCGGGCTCGACCACCACGACATGGATGCCGAAGGGGCGGACCTCCATCCGCAAGGCCTCGCTGTAGCGGTCCACCGCGGCCTTGGTGGCGCTGTAGAACCCCCGGAAAGGCATGCCGTAGTTGCCGATGATGCTGCCGATATTGATGATGAGGCCGGAACCCTGGTCGCGCATGTGCGGCAGAACGGCCCGGCACATCCGGTGCAGGCCGAAGAAGTTCGTGTCGAAGGCGCGCATGGCCATGGATGGGTCCACGTCCTCGGCCGCGCCTTGGATCCCGATGCCGGCATTGTTCACCAGCACATCGATCCGGCCATGGCGGGCGATGACCCGCTCCACCGCGCGGTCCACGCTTCCCTGGTCCATGACGTCCAGCGGGATCAGCTCCCATGCGGCGGGCTGGAACCGTGGATCGCGGCTGGTGCCCACGACGGTATGCCCTTCGAGCGCAGAGCGCCAGCAGAACGCGTTCCCCAGCCCGCTGCTTCCGCCGGTGATCAGTATGACCTTCCGATCCATCGGTCCAAAACGACCGATGCGGAGCGATCGGGGCCATGAGCGATATCAGCTTCGGGCATGCCGATGGTCATACTTCCCGTGCCATGCCGGGCGGCACCTTCACGCATCCAAAACGATCCCGCCATGAGCACGATGAAAGTGATCGAGGTCCTCGCCAATTCCAAAGTGGGCTGGGAGGACGCCGCACGCCTGGCCTTGAAGGAAGCCTCCCGGACCCTGAAGAACATCCGATCGATCTACATCCAGGACCAGAGCGTCCATGTGAACAAGGGGAAGATCGTGGAGTACCGCATCAATGCCAAGGTGACGTTCGAGATCGAGCACTAGGCACCGATCGATCGGTCTTGGGCATCGGCCGGTGCGGCCTCCGGCACGCGCACCGTGATGTTGGTGCCCACGCCCTCGGTGCTGGCCACCTCGATGGTCCCGCCCATCAGCTGCACATAGCGTTGCACGATGGTCAATCCCAGCCCCGTGCCCCGCACGTCGCCCACGTTGCTGGCCCGGAAGAACCGGCCGAACAGCCGGCCTTGCTCGGCTTGGGGAATGCCGATCCCGTGGTCCTCCACACGGACCATGACGCTCGATCCCCGCACTTCGCTCTTGACGCCGATCTCCAGCTCGGAATACTTGATCGCATTGGACAACAGATTGAGCAGCACATTGTGCAACAGCTTCCGGTCCAGCGTCACGTCCGCTTCGCCGGCATGCTCGTAGGCGATGCATTGGCCCGGCTTCAGGACCAGCTCGAACTGCTCGATCAGGGCCAATAGCTCCCCGGGGAGGTCGAACCGTACGGGCACGATGTCCACCTGGCCTTGCTCCAGTTTCTCGAGGGACAGGAAATCATTGAGGACCTCGGTCATGCCTTTCACCAGGACCTTGACCCTCCGGAGGTGCCGCTGGCAGCGTTCGACGTCACCGGTGGACGCGTAGGTCTCCATCAGCTGGGTGCTCAGCAGGATGGCGCCAAGGGGTGTCCGCAGCTCGTGCGAGGCCATGGACACGAACCGGCTTTTCCGTTCGCTCAGTTCGCTGGCCTGTGCCAGGGTCGCCTGGAGCTCGTTGGTCCGGTCCCGCACGCGCTCCTCCAAGTGCGTCGTCAGGTCACGCAATCCCTCTTCCGCCTGCACCCGCTCCGTGATGTCGACGGCCGATCCGATGTAGCCGGCGAAATGGTCGTCGCCCGAATAGCGCGGCGCGCCATTGTCCAGGATCCATCGGTACTGCCCTCCGCTGTGCCGCAGCCGGTAAGTGATGGAAAAGGGGCGTCTCGCATCGAAGGCCGAGCGGTAGGCCTGAAGGCAGCCGTCCAGGTCCTGGGGGTGTACGTTCCGTGTCCAGCCGTCCGCGACCTGTTCTTCCATGGCGGAGCCAACGAACTCCAGCCACGTGCGATTGAACCAGGTGCACCCGCCATCGATGCCGCTCACCCAGATCATCACCGGTGCCGTGTCGGCCATCGACCGGAACCGCTGCTCGCTTTCCTTCAGCTCCAGCTCAGCGGTCCATCGGGCGGTGATGTCGGTGATGAACGCCACCGCGATCGGTCCCTGTGCCGTCCGGTGATGGGTCAGGCTGATCTCCACGGGGAACGGATCGCCGTTCTTGCGGCGGGCGAACAGCTCGTTGCCGAGGCCCATGGGCCGGTTCCGCGGGTGCTCGAAATAGGTGCGCATATGCTCCGCATGCCGCGCGCACAAGGCTTCCGGGACCAGGATGTCCAGCGAGCGTCCGGAAAGCTCGCCGGGATCGTAGCCGAACAGCCGCTCAGCGAAAGGGTTGGCCCGCAGGATGGAGCCGTCCGGCCCCACCAGCACCATGCCCAGCGTGGCCTGGCCGAACAGGATGTCGTACCAATCATCGGTGCCCGGGCTTGGTGGATCATCGGTCCGGGCGAATGCGGGAGAGGGGTCGGTGCGTTCCATGGCGGTGTCGATCGGTGGACCTGGACATGGCCGTTCCCCGTTCGTGTTCGGAGCGCGACGCGATCAGGACCCGATAAGATAATGCCCCCGGTGGACAACAGGGTCACCGATCCGATCGGGGATGGGGATCCTTCGGGCCGGCCCCTCCTTCGCGTGGTGGTGAGAAAGGTCATTTCCTGCCGTGAGGCCGATCAGGGCATCGCCGGACCGGCGGGCCTTGTTTCGCAGCAGGTCAACCATAAACCCCAACGACCATGAACACCCTGCTTTCCCCCTCCCGGCTCCTTCCCTCGTTCTTCGACGATGACGCGCTCCGGTTCCCGCGCCTGGCCTGGCCCGATGTGTTCAATGAGCCGTTCTACCGCGATGGCGGCAACTTGCCCGCGGTGAATATCAAGGACAACACCAAGAGCTTCGATCTCGAGCTGGCCGTTCCCGGCTACAAGAAGGAGGACCTGAAGGTGAACGTGGAGGGCGATGTCCTCACCATCTCCTCGGAGAAGAAGAGCGAGACCGAGGAGGAGAAGAAAGGCTATACCCGGCGCGAGTACAGCTACCGCTCGTTCAGCCGCTCCTTCACCTTGCCGGAGAACGCGGACGGCGACCAGGTGAAGGCGAGCTATGAGAACGGGGTCCTGAAGCTCTCGATCCCGAAGACGAAAGCCTTGCCGGAGAAGCATGGCAAAGAGGTCCGGATCGCCTGATGGAAGCTGCCCGGCGGTGATCAGCGACATAGGGACCGGCCGGGCATCTCGCCGGGATACCGGACCGCGGCGGGGCATCACCGTGCTCCGCCGCCCTATTTTTCGTCCACCTGGGCCGATGGCCGCTGCGGACCCCGGCTGAACGAAGAGGGCTTGGCCTTGTTGGGAACGGAGCATGATCATGGAACAGCGATCCAGGAGCGGCGGTCGATCCGTCCGGTACATCGAGCTGATGGTCCGGGATACGCATGCCCTGTTCAATACGCTCGACCCCTCGCCCTTCAAGGAGAAGGACCTGGACGATGACGCCGAGGAGTTCATCGTCGGCTGGGCCCGGGAGTTCCCGCCGGACGCGCAGCCCGCGCTGCGCATCCACCTGAAGGAGTACCCGGCGAACGACCCGACGCCGATGATCGCCGAGTCGATCCACAATTACTTCGGCTATCGTGCGCGCCTGATCGAAATGGATCTCAGGCAGCTGATGAGGCAGGCGCGCACGAGCCTCTTGATCGGGCTTTCGTTCCTGGCCGGCTGCTTCTTCGCCAGCCGCTATCTGCTCTCGGCGGAGCTGGGGACCTGGGGCGGCCTCTTGCGCGAAAGCCTGACGATAGCGGGATGGGTGGCCATGTGGCGGCCGATGCAGCTCTACCTCTATGACTGGTGGCCGTTGAAGCGACGCAGCCGGATCTACCGGAAGTTGGGCCAGGCACCCGTGGAGGTCGTTCCGCCGGAGGGGGCCTGATGTGTGGCACATCCTGGCCGGCCGGCGGGCGGAAGGATGAACGGTGGGCCGGACGCTTCCAGGGAAGCGGTCCTCGTTCCTGACCGGCATCGACCGGGCCCTGATCTTCATCAGTGATGGGACAGGAGGTTCCGGCTAGGTTCGATATCCAAGGCTATTCCCATGGACCTGCAACGCACCATGAACGACCTCCGGGAGATGCGATCGGGGGTCTGCGTCACCATCACTGCCAATGCCGGGGATGCACCCACCGATGCCGCGCGGGTGCGGGACGAGCTGAAGGGGGCGTTCGAGCGCGCGGAGCGGCATCTCCTGGAGCGGTATGACAAGCACGGGGCGGCGCCGGTGATCCAGCACCTTCGCGACATCCGCACGGCGCTCCGGGCCGTGGATGAGCGGCCGGGCATCGTCGTGTTCGCCAGTGCGAAGGGCGCCCAGATGGTCCATCTTCCGTTCCCCGTTCAGCCGCGGATCATCGTGGGCGGCGCTTTCTTCCTCCGCGACCTGCTGCGGGCGGAACTGGACCGTGTGCGCTACCAGGTGCTCCTGCTCGCCAGCGACCACGCGGACCTGTACGAGGCTGATGATGACCGGCTCGTCCGCAGGGTGCCCGGTCCGTTCCCGCTCAGGAACCGCCATTACACCACCGACGTGATCGCCATCACCACCCCGCGCGGACAGGAACACCAGGAGCGCAGCTTCCACAAGGAAGTGGACGATGCCGTCCGGAACGCCGTCGGCACCGGTGGCCGGGTCGTCGTGGCCTGCGTGGCCGACCTGTACGGCCGGTTCCTGCAGGATGTGCGCGACCGGCACCTCTATGCCGGCCACCTGAAGGGCAGCTTCGATCATGTGCCCATGAAGGCCTTGGTCGGCGAAGCCTGGGAGCTGGTGCATGCCGCGCAGAAGCAGGAACGCATGGAGGAACTGGAGCAGGCGATCGCGACCATGCGCGGCCGCTCTTCCATCCTGGAGATCTGGCGGCAGGTCCGGGAGGGCCGGGGCCATATCCTCTTCGTCGAGCGTGACAAGCATCAGCCCGCGCTGATCGATGACGACCAGGTCACCCTGCTCGAGGATCGGCCGGACGCCATCTCGGGCGAAGACCTGGTGGATGCCATCCTGGACGAACAGCTCCGGCATGGGGGCGACATCCGGATCCTGCCGAACGGATCGATGCATGGCCAGGATGGCCTCGTGCTGAAGCTGCGCTACTGAGGGAGGCGCCCTCCCCCTGGGTCGGTGTATCGGCAGGATGGTCCTTCAGCTCCGCTGCTGCAGGACGAGCAGGGGGACGGGCGTGTATACCGCCAGTCGCGCGGTCGTGCTTCGGTGGAAGAGCCGTTCGAGGAACGATCGTTCATGATGCACCGCGACCACCAGTTCGGCCCCGGTCTCTTCCAAGGCTTCGTTCACTAGGGGTACCAGGTCTTCGCCGCTCTTGTGCAGATAGGAATGCGGCACATGTCCCACGGCCTTTTCCAAAGCGCTCGGCCCCTTTGGGCCCGCGTTCGCCGGGACCGCTTCGTTCACCATCCGGAGCACATGGAGCCGCGCACCGGTGCGCTGGAGCAGGTCGGACAATACGGCCATGGTCTCCTGCCCGACGGCTTGGCCGTCATCGGTCAACAGGACATCGGACAGGCCGTGGTAGCCGGCCCCCTCGGGAACGGCCAATACCGGCAGGTCCGATCGCTTGATCACCTCCGCCGTCAGGCTCCCGGGCACGAAATGCGGAAAGCCCTCCGTGTTGCGGGCGCCCATCACCACCAGGCGCGGAGGATCGGGCCCTTCCTTGTAGGCCTTCAGAACGGCCGTCAGGCTTCCTTCCTTGCACTCCGTGACCAATGGCCAAGGTTTTCCGGGCAATGCGGCTTCCAAGGAGCCCCTGGACCGTTCCAGTCCTGCCTCCGATCCGCGTGCGATGTCGTCGATGTTGAACGGGTAGGCTATCCGGGGGGCCGGATACTGGTAGCAGTGGACGAGCAGGAACGCGGGACCATCACGCCCATACAGTTCCATGGCGTACAGTGCGGCGTTCAGCGCGTTCGCGCTCAGGTCGGTGGCGAGAAGGATCCTGGACATGACGGGGGCGATCGGAGGAGGGATATCCATGGATATGCGGGCCTGGACCATCAGGCGCCCTGCTGCAGGATCAGCAAGGGGACATGGGCATGGAGGGACAAGCGGACCGAAACGCTCGGATGGAGGATCCGGCGAAGCAGCGATCGATCGCGATGGATCAGCACTACCAGGTCGGCCCGCGTCTCGGAAACGGCTTCGGTCATCATGGTGAGCAGATCATCGCCGCGTTCGTGCAGGTAGGTGTGCGGCACATGCCCGATCGCCTGCTCCACGGGGCTCGGTCCGGTCCCCATGGTCAGTGGTGCCCCTTCGTTCTCCATGCGAAGCACGTGCACCCGGGCATGGGTCCGCCGAAGCACGTCCGCCAGGGCCGCCAGTTCCGCTTTCTCCACCGGCCCTCCGTCATCGGCCAGGAGGATGTTGTCGATCCCCTTGTAGTACGTTCCGGGCGGAACGGCCAATACAGGGAGCCGGGACTGCTGGATCACCGTGGGCGACGGGCCGCGGTGCCCGGCGGGCACTTCTTGTTCCTCTTCCGCGCCCATGACCACGATGAGCGGCGGGGTGGCATGTTCGCCGTACGATCCCAGCACCGTGGGCAGGTCGCCCGGCCTCACCTCCACGTCGATGCGCCAGTTCCGACCCGGCAGCTTCGCCAGCAGCGCTTCCTTGAAACGTTCCGTGCGGGCCCTGGATGAGCGGGCGAAATCCTCCTCACTGGACGTTCCGACGGTCACGAGGTATTCATAGCCATGCAATAGGGTATAGGTGGCGTCCTCCCATCCGTACAGTTCCATGGCGTACAAGGCCGCATTGAGCGCGTTCGCGCTCAGGTCCGTGGCAAGGATGATCTTGGGCATGGTCGGGTGGCTCATGCTTCGAAGCAAGCCGACCTGCGGGCCACCGCTTGTGACCATCATCAGCTGTTCCCCTGAGAAGCATCATCACCGGCGGCCGGCCGCCTGATGAACGTCATCGCCCGGGGCCATCGGCCGGTCCAACTTGGGTCCATGCGGAAGCTTGCCCGCTTCATCCACCCCATGCTGGCCAAGGTCCGGCCCGAGCCGTTCGATGACCCGGCCTGGATCTTCGAGACCAAATGGGACGGCAACCGGGCCATCGCTGAAGTGGGCGGGGATCGTGTACGGTTCTATTCGCGCAACGGGCTTTCCCTGTTGGAGCTGTATCCGCCGATCGTCGGGGAGCTCCGGGGGATCCGGCGGCCGATGGTGCTTGACGGGGAAGTGGTGGCCTTGAACAGGAAGGGCCGGCCGGAGTTCCAGCTGTTGCAGAACATCGCCAGCCACCCGCGGGCGACGTTGGTCTACTTCGTCTTCGATCTGCTCGAGCTGTATGGACGCGACGTGCGCGACCTCCCGCTCATCGAACGGAAACGGCTGCTGCGGCATACGCTCAAGGACGGCCCGCATGTGCGCTACTGCGGCCATGTGGCGGGAGCGGGCGGCTCCTATTTCGAGCGCATGGGCCGGGAGGGGTATGAAGGCATGATGGCCAAGCGCGCGAACAGCATCTACCGGGATGGCACCCGCAGCGGCGACTGGCTCAAGGTCAAGCACCAGCTGAGCGAGGAGATGGTGATCGGGGGCTACACCGCGCCCAAGGGCCACCGCGACCACTTCGGCGCGTTGCTGCTGGGCCGGTTCGCCGACGGCCAACTGCACTATGCGGGGCGCGTGGGCACCGGGTTCGATCGTGATTCGCTGGCCGATCTTCATGCACGGATGGGCCCTTTGGTGCGCAGCACGAGCCCGTTCGATGGGCACGTGCTCGGGCAGGAGCACATCACCTGGCTTGCGCCCCGGCTCGTCTGCAACGTGAAGTTCACCGAATGGACGCAGGATGGCGAGCTGCGCCACCCCGTCTTCCTGGGGCTGCGGTTCGACAAGGCGGCCCGAGAAGTGCGGCAATGAGCGGCGATCGCCTCTTCAAGGGGGGCGGTGCGCCACGGAACGATCAGGTGCTGCATTGACGGCGATCAGGGATGACGCCCCCGGACGTCCGGTATTTCGGATCGCAAAATGGACCATCATGTTCATCGACCGAACGGATGCGGGCATCCAGCTCGCATTGCATCTGGAGCATTACCACCGCAGTGATGCCATCGTATTGGCCGTGCCGCGCGGCGGAGTGATCGTGGGGCACGCGATCGCCCTGAGGCTCGGCCTTCCCCTGGATATCATCCTGGTGAAGAAACTGGGCCATCCCCGGAACCCGGAGGTCGCCGTGGGCGCCGTCTCAGCGGACGCCGTGGCCCTCGACCGCCGGTATCCGCTGCCCAGGGCCTATGTGGATCAGGAGGTCCGGCGCATCCGGGCACGCCTGCGTGAGCAGGCCGGGCTGTACCGCGAGGGGCGACCCGCCCTGTCGCTCAGGGGCCGTACGGTGATCCTGGTGGACGATGGCATCGCCACCGGCCATACCCTGCACGCCACCATCGATCTGCTGGCCCGGTCCCGCGTCCAACGGATCGTCCTGGCCGTGCCCGTCGTTCCCAAGGACCGTCTGGCGGACTTTGCCCGCGCGGTCAGTGAGTTCATCTACCTGGAGGCGCCGGCGCACTTCGCCGGTGTCGGCGCTTCCTATGAGGAGTTCCAGAGCGTGACGGATGAAGAGGTGGTGGAAGCCTTGCGTGCTTGCGGGACCCGCTCGGCCGCTTGAGGGGCTCCCGGATCAATGCAGAAGGCCGACCCGCGATCGCGGATCGGCCTTCTGGACCGTTCGGTGGAGCCGTCGGTCTACCGCACCACCTGCACGGCGATGCTCTTCAGCAGTTCCGCGCTGCGCAGGGTGAGGTGGTAGGTGCCGTTGACAAGGCCTTCGGTGCCGAGCACGGTGCGGTCGCTGGTGAGCACACCGGTGCGGAGCGTGCGGCCGGTGGCATGGGTGTGAATCTGAAGTAGAACTAGGCAAATCGGGTGAATAGTGGTACTGCTCATGCTCATGTGATCGCGATAAAGGAGTTCGTTGCTCCTTATTTTCTGCTCTT
>JAFDZF010000165.1 GCA_018267055.1 Bacteroidota bacterium | reverse complement strand
GCGTGGCCCACCGAAACGACACGCAGGCTGCCGGTGCCGGTCACCGCGGCGGGCTCGTAGTACTCCAGGATGCAGGACTCGCCCAGCAGCTGGGCCGTGCTGAAGCGGCCCGACGGGCGGTTGTTGTAGGACGTGAAGCCGCCCAGGACCTGCTCACCGTTATCGTCATAGAGGTAGAGCTGCGCGCCATCGGGCAGGTACAGGTCCTCGAAGTAGAGCTCCGTCGCGAGGGCCCCATCGCTCACCACGCGCAGGCGCCACAGGCGGTCGCCGTTCGGCAGCAAGGTCCACCGGCCGTTGGTGGCGAGGTCGGCGTTCACTGCAAGGGTGCGCCCGTACAGGCGCAGCTTGTGCTGCTGGTCGCGCTGGGCGTCCTCGGCGGCGGCGGCCTCCGCATCGAACGGCGCGGCATGCACCGTGGGGACCTCGGTGCGCGAGAGGCCGTTGCGCAGGCCGAAGGGCGTGCCACCCACGCTGATCTGCGCGGACACGGACAACGAGGTCGCCGCCACCAGGGTGGCGATCGAGAGGGAGCGTTTCATCAGGTTCGTATCGTAAGAGGTCGGGCGCAAGATAACCGCCCGTCACACCGGCCGCCCCGCCTGCCGATGACCATCTTTACCGGCACGATGGGAAGCGCATACCGGACGATGGAGGCCCTCCCCGTCCATCACAACAGCGGCCGCGCCTTCCCCGTTGATGAGCGATGGGGTCCGCGTTCGTGCGTTGGGTGAGGCGGCGGAAGCGCGTGCTCCTGGCCCTCGCCGGGGCGCTGGCGCTCCTCTATGCCTGGGCGCGCTGGGGCCCCATGGACCCGCTCTTCCGGGCGCCTTGCTCCACCGTGCTCTATGACCGGGACGGCCGCCTGCTGGGCGCTTCGGTGGCCGACGATGGCCAGTGGCGCTTCCCGCCGCCGGACCGTGTGCCGGAGCGCTTCGCCACCTGCCTGATCCAGTTCGAGGACCGCCACTTCCTGGAGCACCACGGGGTCCGCGTGCAGTCGCTGGCGCGGGCCTTCCGGCAGAACCGCCGCGCGGGCCGGGTGGTCAGCGGCGGCAGCACCCTCACCATGCAGGTGGCCCGCCTCAGCCGGCGCGGCGCGGCGCGCAGCTACGGCTCGAAGGTGGTGGAAGCGCTGATGGCCCTCCGCATCGAGCTGCGCACGGAGAAATCGGACATCCTTACGCTCTTCGCCGCCAACGCCCCCTTCGGCGGCAATGTGGTGGGGCTCGATGCCGCCGCCTGGCGCTACTTCGGGCGGCCCGCGGAACAGCTCAGCTGGAGCGAGAGCGCCACGCTCGCCGTGCTGCCCAACGCCCCTTCCACGCTCTACCCGGGCAAGGGCCAGGAGGCCTTGCGCGCCAAGCGCGACCGCCTGCTGGACCGCCTGCTCGCGGTGCACGCCATCGACAGCCTGGAATGGTCGCTCGCCCAGGAAGAGCCCCTGCCCGACCGCGCCCGGCCGCTCCCGCAGCTGGCGCCGCACCTGCTCACCACCTTGAAGCGGACGGGCCACGCCGGCCGGCGCGTGCGCACCACCATCGACGCGCACCTGCAGGAACGCGCCGTGGCCGCCACCGACCGCTACGCTTCCCGCCTGCAGGCCAATGAGGTGCACAACGCCGCCGCCATCGTACTGGACACGCGCACGGGCGAGGTGCTGGCCTATGTGGGGAACCTCTCCTCCGCCGGGCGCGACCATGCGGGCGATGTGGACATCATCCGCGCGCGCCGCAGCACCGGCAGCGTGCTGAAGCCCTTCCTCTATGCGGACATGCTGCAGAGCGGCGAGCTGTTGCCGGACATGCTGGTGGCCGACGTGCCCACGCAGTACGAGGGCTTCGCTCCGCGCAACTTCGACGAGCACTTCAACGGTGCCGTGCCGGCCTCCGAGGCCCTGGCACGCTCGCTGAACGTGCCCGCGGTGCGCGCCCTGCGCAAGCACGGGGTGGACCGCACCCTGCGCACCCTGCACGCCCTCGGCCTCCGCAGCATCGACCGCACGCCCGACAGCTATGGCCTCTCGCTCATCGTGGGCGGCGCGGAATCCACGCTGTGGGAACTGAGCGGGGCATATGCCAGCCTGGGCCGCACCCTGCTGTTCCACGGCCGCGGCGGGCTTCCCTTCCCCGTGCATGGGCCGGTGGTGGTACAGGCCGATACGCTACAGGCCGCCGGGACCGACGCCGGGCCGTTGCCCTTGAGCGCCGGCGCCGTGCACTTCACCCTGAAGGCGCTGCGCGACGTGAACCGGCCCGCGGACGAGCAAGGCTGGACGCAGTTCGCCGGGCAGGAGCGCATCGCCTGGAAGACCGGCACCAGCTATGGCCACCGCGACGCCTGGGCCATCGGCGTCACCGACCGCTACTGCGTGGGCGTATGGACCGGCAACGCGAGCGGCGAAGGGCGCCCGGGGCTCACCGGCACCCTGGCCGCCGCTCCCCTGCTGTTCGACCTCTTCGGCCTGCTGCCCGATGGCCGGGGCTTCGACATGCCCTATGACGACCTGGTGCGTGCGCCCCTCTGCCCGATGAGCGGCCATCGCGCCTCGGCGGACTGCCCCCGCGCCGACACCACCTGGGTCCCGCGCGAAGGGCTGCGCACCCCGGCCTGCCCCTACCACCGCCGCATCCTGGTGGACGCCGCGCACCGCCACCGCGTGCCGGCGGGGAACGGCGAGCTCGTCGCCTGGTTCGTGCTGCCGCCGGCGATGGAGCTCTATTACGCCCCGCGCGTGCCCGGCTATGCCCCCTTGCCCCCCTGGGCCGATGGCACCACCGGCAGCGACGACCTGCCGATGGAAGTGCTGTACCCGCCCTACGGCACGCGCCTGCTGATCCCGCTCCGGCTCGATGGACAGCGGGGCAGCGCGGTGGTGGAGGCCGCGCACCGCGACATCCGTGCCATCGTGCACTGGGACCTGGACGGCACCTACCTGGGCAGCACCATCGGCGAGCACCGCATGGCGCTCTCACCGCCCGACGGCCCCCACCGGCTAACTTTGACCGACGGCGACGGCCGCATCCTGCGCCACGCATTCACGGTCGTCAGCGCCGACCACGACGCTTCCCTTCCGCATGTTCCGTAGCCTCCTCCTCTGTGCCGGCCTGTGCGCCGGCCCGCTGCTCCACGCCCAGCCCGATTCGCTCTACATCACCGAGAACGGCGCGGTGACGGCCTATGCCGTGACCTATGCCCCCCTGCAGAACGTGGAGCGCTATGCCCGCTATGGGCACTACGCCTTCGATACCACGCGGGTGGCCGTGCGGCTGGACTACAAGCGCGGCAAGCCCTGCGGCATCTACCGCGCCTACTACCCCGACGGGCGGCCCCTGATCTTCGCCGTGTACGGCTGGGGCTGGCTCCACGGTGACTGGGCGGAGTACGATCCTTTCGGCAGCATCACCGTAAAAGGCAAATACCGCGAAGGCAAGCGCGACGGCACCTGGGCCTTCCGGTCCGAAGGCATCGTGGGCCATTACAAGGACGGCAAGAAGCACGGCAAGTGGAAATACTACGAGAACGGGCGGGTCTCCCGCGTGGAGAAGTACCGCAACGACAAGCTGCAGACCGGCTCCCGCTTCTTCTTCGGCCGCTGATCCCGCTTAACGTTCGTTAACGAAGCGCACGAACCCTGCCCCCGGGTCCCCCGTTACATTCACATCGTCCGGCCCCCTTCCCCCATCATGACCACGAAGACCTCCTTCCTGCTCGCGTGTTCGCTTGCGGGCCTCCTTCCGCTCGCTCCCCTTCGCGCACAGGATGCCGCCGCCGTGAGCAAACTGCAGGCGCTCCTGTACCAGATCGACCACATGTACGTGGACAGCGTGGACGACAACAAGCTGGTGGACAAGGCCATCGTAAGCATGCTGGAGGAGCTGGACCCGCACAGCGTCTACATCCCCAAGGAAGAGCTGGAGGAGGTGAACGAACCGCTGAAAGGCAACTTCGAGGGGGTGGGCATCCAGTTCAACATCGTGCGCGATACCATCTACGTGGTGGACGCCATCGCCGGCGGGCCCAGCGAGCGCATCGGCATCCGCTCCGGCGACCGCATCGTGACGATCGACGGGGAGAACATCGCCGGCACCGGCATCAAGAACGCCGACGTGATGAAACGCCTGCGCGGCAAGAAAGGCACCAAGGTGAACGTGTCGGTGGTGCGCCAGGGCGAGCACGCCCCGCTGGACTTCACCATCACGCGGGACAAGATCCCCATCTACAGCGTGGAGGCCGCCTACATGGCCGCGCCGGGCGTGGGCTACATCAAGGTGAGCCGCTTCAGCGCCACCACCACGAAGGAGTTCCGCGAGAAGCTGGAGCTGCTGAAGAAGGAAGGCATGCAGGACCTGGTGCTGGACCTTCAGGGCAACGGCGGCGGCTACCTGCGCTCGGCCATCGAGATGGCCGATGAGTTCCTGGGCGATCGCAAGCTGATCGTATACACCGAGGGCCGTTCCACGCCGCGCGAGGACACCTATGCCACGAGCGACGGACGGTTCGAGCGGGGCCGCCTGGTGGTGATGGTGGACGAGGGCAGCGCCTCCGCGAGCGAGATCGTCACCGGCGCCATGCAGGACTGGGACCGCGGCCTCGTGGTGGGCCGCCGCTCCTTCGGCAAGGGATTGGTGCAGCGCCCGGTGATGCTGCCCGATGGCTCCGCCGTGCGCCTCACCGTCTCGCGCTACTACACGCCCTCGGGCCGCTGCATCCAGAAGTCGTACGCCAACGGCGCCGAAGCCTATGCCCACGAACGGGCCGACCGCCTGAAGAAGGGCGAGCTCACCTCCGCGGACAGCATCCATTTCCAGGACACGGTGCGCTATTACACCATGAACAAGCGCGTGGTGTACGGCGGCGGCGGCATCATGCCGGACGTGTTCGTGCCGATCGACACCACGCTGAGCTCGGAGTACTTCGGCCAGCTGGTGCGCAAGGGCGTGATCAACAACACCGCCATCAGCTATGTGGACAAGCACCGCACCGAGCTGCTGCAGCGCTTCAAGAACGTGGAGCAGTTCCGCCGCGAGTTCCGCGTGGACCAGGCCCTCACCGACGCGCTGGTGGCCCAGGCCGAGAAGGACGGCGTGAAGCCCGACCCCGCCGGCCTGGCGGTGTCCAAGAGCCTTGTCGACCTGCGGCTGAAGGCCCTCATCGCCCGCGACGTGTGGGACACCTCGGCCTACTGGCAGGTGATCAATCCCGACAACCCGGTGGACCAGAGCTACCAGCGGGCCCTCCAGGTGCTCAACGACGATACGTTCCAACGCATGCGCCTGGCCGCCCAGTAGGCCCCGGGAGCTGTTAACGCTTTGTCAAGGCCGCTGCAGGAGCACCGGACCAGGCCCTATTTTCGCGGGCCACTGAACCGATATCCCCACTGCCATGAAGGAAAACATCAAGATCGCGCTGCTCGTGATCATCGCCGGCACCCTCGTGTTCCAGACGGTGAAGCAGCAGAGCAGCTCCATCACCACCTTCCCCGCGTCCGGGCCGATGGCCTCCACTGCGAAGCCGGCCACCACCCCCAACGCCTTCCCCGAGGCCAACAAGAACACCTTCGACCCGCTGACGCCCCCCACCGCCCCCCCGGTGGACAACAGCCCGAAGACGGCCATCTCCTTCCCCGTGATGGAGCATGACTTCGGCCAGGTGAAGCAGGACAGCGAGAACCGCTTCGTCTTCAAGTTCACCAACACCGGCAAGGAGCCGCTGATGATCAGCAACGCCCAGGGCAGCTGCGGCTGCACCGTGCCGGAGTATCCCAAGGAGCCCATCGCCCCCGGTGCTACCAGCGAGATCAAGGTGGAGTACAAGCCCGGCAAGCAGGAAGGCAACCAGCAGAAGACCGTGACGGTGACCGCCAATACGGAACCCGCCCAGACCATCCTGCGCATCAAGGCCGACGTGCAGAAGGTGAACTGAGACCCGCCGATCGGCCCATCGGTCGGATCGGCCGGATACCTGAACAAAGCCGTCCACAGCGCCGTGGACGGCTTTGTTATTTCCCCTCTTCGCTATGGGAGGCTCGGCGTTCCCTGATGAAGAAAAGGTTCATCAGGTCCAGTGCGATCAGCACCGTCAGCATGATGGTCCACTCGTTCACGTGGAGCTTCCAGTACCTGAGCGTGATGACACCGCCGGATATCGCAAGCCAGATCGACAAAGGAATCGCCGGCAGAACTCCGATGAAAGCGCCCAGCACTTTCAAATATGCCATGCTCAACCGCATGACGACACCATTGTACAGAACAAGAATCAGGGCATATGGGCAGTAGAGGAATACTCCAAGGACCACCACACCCATATCGCCCGCTTCCCGGTAACTGAGCGCGCAGAACAGCAGGACCAATGATCCGATCAACATGACCAGATCGTTCTTCCACGACCAGTTCACCGCACCAGCTTATCGATGGCGGCGGCCAGCTTCCGGTCCTTGTCGGTCACCACGTCGCCGGCGTCATGCGTGCTCAGCGCGATGGTCACCTTGTTGTAGACGTTGGTCCACTCGGGGTGATGGCCCATCTTCTCGGCCACCAGCGCCACCCGCGCCATGAACGCGAAGGCCTCGCTGAAATCGGCGAAGGTGAAGGTGCGGCGCAGCTTGTTGTCGGTCTCTTCCCACATGGCTCAACGGTGTATGGGCAGGGGGATGACGTGCGGATCGGCGGCGTGCGAGACCAGCTGCATCTCCTCGATGAGGCGGCGCGCACCGCAGACCTTGTCGATCACGAAGAGCACATAGCGGATGTCCACGGCGATGTTGCGGCACTTGGCGGGATCGAAGAGGATGTCGCTCATGGTGCTCTCCCACGTGCGGTCGAAGTTGAGGCCGACGAGCTCGCCGCGCCCATTGAACACCGGGCTGCCGCTATTGCCGCCCGTGGTGTGCAGCGATGAGGTGAAGCACACCCGGATGTCGTCGCCCTGGCCATACGGGCCGAAGTCCTTCGCGGCATAGAGGTCGCGCAGCTTCTTCGGCACGTCGAACTCGGGGTCGTCGGGCCGGTACTTCTCCAGGATGCCGCTCAAGGTGGTGAAGGGCTTGTAGGTGACGCCGTCGCGCGGGTCGCTGCCCTCCACGCGGCCGTAGCTCAGGCGGAGGGTGCTGTTGGCGTCGGGCCACCAGGTGCGTTCGGGGAACAGCGTCATCAGGCCTTTGACGTAGGAACGCATGCCCACCTCGATCCGTTCGCCCAGCTCGGCCTGCTTGGGACGCACCTTCTCCTGGAAGCTTTGGATGAAGGCCTGCGACAGGCGGTAGGCCGGGTCCGCGGTGATCTTCTTCGCCGCCTTCGCACTGAAATGGTCCAGCAGCTCGCGCACCCGGGCCTCATCGGCGAAGACGGTCTTCGCATAGAGCGCATCGGTATAGGCGTCCGTGCTGCCCGCATGCTTCGTGTCGACCTCGCGCAGCGCGTCGGGGGCGAGCGCGGCGTCCACATTGGCGCGGTAGATGGGCAGCTGGGCCTTGAACACGTTCCGGTCCACGGTGGCATCGTAGTTCTTGAAGAAGCCCTCGCTCGAACGCTTCAGCCGGTCGAGCTCCTCCTGCAGCTTCCCGCCCTGGGCCAGCTGCTCGTGGGTGGTGACCAGCTTGCTGAAGTTGTCCGCGAAGCGGAGCACCTCCGGCCCCACGTACATGAACTCGGTGAAGAGGTCACGCGCCTTCGCATAGGGCGTGTATGCGGCATAGAGCCCCTTGAGCTCGTCCAGCACCTGCGCGTAGGGGGCCTGGCCGGCCGACCGCTTCACGTACTCCTCCTCCAGCACGCGCTTCCGGTCCGTGGCCTGCAGCTCCTTCAGCCCGCGCACCTCGCCGATCCACTTCTTGTAGCTGTTGCTGATGCCGCTCTGCTTGCTCGCGTACTGGATGCGCGTACGGTCGCTCGCGCGCATCGCCGCATCGATCACGTTCAGGCTGGCCTCGCGCATGCGGATGCGCAGGGGATCGCTCACGTTCATCACGTAGTCCACGGCGTAGCTGGAGAGGTAGCGCTGCGTGCTGCCGGGGAACCCGTAGATCATGTCGAAGTCGCCGGCCTGCACGCCGTCCATGTTGATCGCCAGGCTGCGCTTGGGCGCATAGGGCACGTTGGTGAGGGCGAAGTCCGCCGGCTTGCCGTCTGTGCCCATGTAGATGCGGAAGAGGCTGAAGTCGCCCGTGTGGCGGGGCCACATCCAGTTGTCGGTATCACCGCCGAACTTGCCGATGGCGCCGGGCGGCGCGCCCACCAGGCGCACGTCGCGGAAGGTCTCGCTGACGATGAGGTAGTAGCTGTTGCCGTAATTGAAGGCGCGGACCACGCCGCTGTAGCCGGTGCCGGCCGTGGCCTCCTTCGCGATGGCATCGCCTACCTTGCCCACCGCGTCGCGCCGCTCGGCCTCGGTCATGCCCGCCGTGAGCGCCGCCAGCACACGGTCGCTGACGTCCTCCATGCGCACGATGAAGGTGGCCGTGAGCGAGGGGTTCGGCAGCTCATCCGCCAGGGTGGCCGCCCAGAAACCGTCCTTCAGGTAGTCGTGCTCCAGGGAGCTGTGCTGCTGGATGGCGCTGAAACCGCAGTGGTGGTTGGTCAGGATGAGCCCTTGCGTGCTGATGACCTCCGCCGTGCATCCGCCGCCGAAGAGGACCGTGGCGTCCTTCAGGCTGCCGTGATTGATGCTGTAGATGTCCTCCGCACCGATCAGCAGTCCCTCGGTGCGCATGTCGCCCTCGATCGCCTGGAGCAGCGTGGGCAGCCACATGCCCTCATGGGCCAGGGCCGCCGGACCGGTGATCAAGGCGGACAGCAGGACGGGGATGAACGAACGCTTCATGCCGCCCAAGATAGACCGCACCGCATACCGGCGGCCTCCGCCACCGCCCGACCGCCTACGGCTGGGACCGGGCCGGCGGATCGGGCCGGGCACGGCGCTCCTCCTCCACCACCTCGGCGATGAAGATGGCCAGCAGCACGATGATGACCAGGGCGATGAACGCGCGCCGGTCCTTGTACAGCGGCTTGCGGTGCAGCTGCGCGGCGGCGCGCTGGTAATTGTAGAGCAGGCGGCGCGTGTCGCGGTGCCGGGCGATGTCGGCGTCGCTCAGGCGCTCGCGGCCCTCGGGCGTTATGCGGTAGCGCTGTTTCATGTCCGGGGACCGATCTGTTCGCGCAGCAGGGCCAGCACACGGTGCGTCCGCATCTTGGCGGCATCCTCACCGAGGCCGAGCACCTGTCCCACTTCCGCGAAGGAAAGACCATCCATGTAACGCAGTTCGATCAAACGTGCCTTTTCGGGCGGCAGGGTCGAAAGGGCCCGGGCCAGCCGCGCCATGTCCTCATCGGCCTCCTTCAGCCCGATCTCCGCCCCCAGCCCCTTCACCTCGGCGAACGACAGCTCCATGACCACCTCCTTCCGCTTGCGCCAGTGCATGCGCAGCTCGTTGAGGGCGATGCGGAAAAGCCAGGCCCGGAACGGCAGCCCGCGCGCCTGGTACCGCTCCAGGGCCAGCAGCGCCTTCAGGAAGGTCTGCTGGGTAAGGTCCGCGGTGAGCTCCCGGGAGCCGGCCCGGCGGTGGATGAAGCGGAAGACCGTGGTGAAATGACGCTCATAGAGCGGCGCGAACGCCTGTGCATCCCGCTGCGCACGCGCGATCTCCTCGGTCTCCGTCAGGTCGGTCATCCGTGTCGTACAGGCTGGAATGCCGATGCGGCGGGGAAGTAACGCAACGGGACCTCATCCCCGTACAGAACGACAGGACCCCGCGGATACGGGTCCCATGCGGCGGGTGCTCACCCTCCTATTTCTTCTCCTTCTCCTCCTGCATGCCGTGCTGGGCGGTGCACCACTTCTTCCATTGGTCGTACTGCTCCGGCGTGAGCATGGCCTGTAGCTCCTTCTCGTACTTGCCGGCATCCATCTTTCCGGCCTCGCCGGTCTTCGAGGCGCCCTCGGCCTTGCATTTCGCCTGGAGGTCCTTGGCCTTCTTCTGCTGGTCGGCGCTCAAGCCGAGGGTGGACCAGGTGTTGTCATCGGCCATCAGCAGGCAATGGTGCGTCCCATCATGGGCCATCGTCTTCGTGCCGGACTGGGCCTGCGCACCGGCGGTGCACAGGAGGGCGACCACGGCGGTCGCAAGGATGTTCTTGATCATGGTCGGGGATGTTGTTCGGCACCGCTTCGGCAAGGCCCGTACCCGACCGGGCGTACCGGCGGCCGGCCGCTCCTGCCGGGCGGTCCAGCGGGGAAGCGCCATCGGGGCCGGGCGGCCATTGGTGAACTTCCGCCCCATCCGTCCGCCGGTGGGTGGAGCGTCCAGGCCCCACCCACCGGTCCAGGACGGACCGTCTATCCGATCACCAGGCGCTGCATCACCGACCGGTCACCGGTGGTGATGCGCACCATGTACATGCCGGGGGAAAGTCCTTCCGGCAGCTCGACCGACAGGACCGGGGCCGCCGGATAGCTGCGATCGATCACCAGGCGACCCGCCGGATCGACGACATGCACGCCCACGGGCCGGCCTTCCTCCACGGCATCCAGGGCCACCTGGAACCGATCGCCCGCATTGGGGTTCGGCCACAGGGTGATCCCGTCGCCGGCCTCCTCCACGAACTGCACGCGCTCCTCCCGGGCCTGTCCCGCGTATCCGACATGGATGATACAGCTGGCCCCCCAGGGCGACCAAGTCGCGCCGTTGTCGAAGCTCGCACGCACTTTGACATTATAGGTACGGCCGGACTTGAGCGGCAAAGTGGCCCAGGCCGTGAGCAAGAATGAGCGCGAGGTGTATGAAATGAAGCGGTTATAGCTGGGCCAGTTGGGTGTGTTGGTGAAATTGAACTCATAACGATTCGCACCCGGCACCTCCAACGCGTAGACCATGGACGAACCGAACTGGAGATTGGACGCACCGCAGCTCACGATGGGCGCCGGGATGTTCGTCAGCTGAGTATACTGACCGGCACAAATACAGCCTTCGGTGAACATGTCGTTTATCGTCGCCGGATCGCCGTCGTCGCAAGGGCCGGAGGGGGCCACTTCCGCGCTGGCATCGTTGCAGTCGGCGGCATCGGCCACATAGCCGGGCGGCCGGGTGCAGGAGACCATCGTGGTGTTCGCATCACCATAGCCATCGCCATCGTGGTCGGCATACCAGGTCACGCCGGGGCAGTTCATCAGGCGCGCGACATTGCGGCGGCTGGTGCCGCCCACCGACGAGAACATGCCGGCCAGCAGCACCTTGTCGTCCGGCTGGACCGCACAGGCATAGACCACCGCGACGGAGAAGGGACCGTTGGAGAACGCACCCGCATCGAACGCCGGGAGCACGGTGCCATCGCTGGCGAGCTTGCGCACCAGGCCCGTGGAAGCGCCTTGGAGGTAGCGCGTCCCCACGATGATCACCTCGCCGCTCTGCTGCAGGCCGAGACCGAACACCACCAGATCGGAGGCCGGGTCGCTGTGGAAGGACACGTCCCGGTCACCGTTGCTGTTCAGCCGCACGATGCGGCCGCACGGTACACCGTCCAGGGAGTCCAGCACGCCCGCCACCAGGATCCGGCCGTCGGGCTGGAGCGCCATGGCATTGATGTCGCCGGCGAAGCCGGTGCCCGGATGGAACGAGTTATCGAGGCTGCCATCGCTGTTCAGCCGGGCGATGCGGCCGCACGGCACGCCGTTGAACGCCTGGAACATGCCGTGGACCATGATCTTGCCGTCCGGCTGCAGCGCAAGGCCGAGCGGTATATCATCGAAGCCGGCCCCCGGATGGAAGGTGGTGTCGACGCTGCCATCACCGGCCAGGCGGGCGAGATGGACGGTGGTGGTGCCATCCCCCGCGAAGCTGAAGCCGGGGACGATCACCTTGCCATCGGGCTGCACCACGGCCCTCGGCGCATAGCTGCCGAAGTCCGCGCCGGCGTCGAAGCCGGTGTCCCGGCTGCCATCGCTGTTCAGCCGGGCCACACCCCGCCGCATCGTGCCGTTGAGGAACGAGAGCTCACCGCAGATGAGCACCTTCCCATCGGGCAGGGGCAGGATGTGGTCCACCGTGGCACTGTTGAAGTCGGCCCCGGGATCGAAAGAGGTGTCCAAGGTACCGTCGCCGTTCAGCCGGGCGATGCCGCGACGGGCCACCGATCGGTACTGGGTGAAGGTCCCCCCGATCAGGACCTTGCCATCGGGCTGTAGCGCGATGCTGGTCAGGGTGGAACCGGCCCCGGTGCCTACCCCCGGGTCGAAACCGGGGTCGAGGGGGCCGAACTGGGAGAACGTGGGGCCTGCCCATGAAAGGGCAGCGCCAAGCAGGACCGCGTGGGTCCGCGAGCATAAACGGAGCATTTGGAGAGGGTTGTCAGGGGACCGCAAACTAGAGGGATGGGGGACGCGGTTCAAGCCCCCGACCCATTTCGACCAACCCGCCCGAACGGCCGACGAAACCCCTTTTTCGCTCCCACCGTAGAAAGAAGCACTTCGTCCCCTCGATCAGCTCCATCGATGGGAAGGAGGGCGATGCTCCACGCCAGCGATGCCAAGCCACATACCCATGCTCCACCTGCACCCCCCGTCCACCGGATGCTGCAGGCGGACATGAAGGCCCGAACAGCGGCCCGTGCGGTCCCGCGCGGGCGTTGGCGCTTCCTCCCGGTGCTGGGCGGACTGCTGCTGGCCCCTTCCCTTGCGCACGCGCAAGCGCCCGATGGCTGGCGATGGTCCACGGACGTATCCGCCCCGGGCCTCGATGCGGCCCTGGACGTGGCCGCCGACACCTCCAGCCAGGCGGTCTACACCGTCGGGTACGTGGAGAAGACCTCCGGCCTGCTGGACATCCTGCTGTCGCTGCTGCTCGGTTCGCAATACGGCGGGCTGGACGGCTTCATCGCGAAGTACGATGCGGACGGCATCCGCCAATGGTCCTTCCTCATCGGCGGCACCGCCGACGACGCCTGCACCGGCGTATGCGTGGGACCGGACGGGAAGATCTATGTCACCGGGCACTTCAGCGGCAACGCCACCTTCGGCGGCGGTGCGAACCTGACCTCCGCGGGGGGCAAGGACATCTTCGTGGCCTGTTATGCCGCCGACGGCACGCTGCAATGGAAGGTGCGCGGAGGCGGCGCAGGCGACGACCTCGCCACCTCCATCGCGTTCCGAGCGGGCAAGCTCTTCGTGACCGGCAGCTTCACCGGGACGGCCACCATCGCCGGTGCCGCCTCCGCTACCGGGCTGGACCCCGCCCGCCGCAATACGTTCATCGCGGCGTTCCGCGCGAGCGATGGCGCCGGGCTCTGGCGCGTGGACGGCGGCAATGCCAGCGACAGTGAGCTGAACGGCATCTGCACAGATGCCGATCGCGTGTACGCCATCGGCCGGTTCAAGGGCACCACGTACCGGCTGTCCACTTCCGCAGGGGCCCTCGGCACCGCGCTGACGACCCCGGCCGGCCGCGACAACAACGGCTTCGTGGCGGCCCTGCAACAGGACGGCTCCTTCGCCTGGAGCGTGGCGATCAGCGATGCGGCCGGAAGCGATGGGACCTACCGGGCCAATGGCATCGGCGCATCACCCACGGGCGTGTTCATCACGGGCAGCTCGCACAACGGCACCACCTTCCCGGGCAGCGTGACGGTGAACGCCACCGGAAACCCGCACGACTACGCCTACGTGGCGCGGCTGAACAGGAACACCGGCTCCACCACCTGGGTGCGGACGATGCGCTCGACCGGCGGTGGCGGATCGGACCATGAGCAGGCCGGCCGCGACCTGGTGGTGGACCGCAACGGCGACGTCTGCATCACCGGCAGCTTCCGCGCAAGCATCGAGTTCCCCAACGGTACCACGGCCACGGGCACCAGCGATGCGCAGGTGTTCCTGGCCAAGTTCGGCAGCACCGGCCTCTTCAAATGGGGCCTTTCCGCACCCGGCAACCACGATGACCTCGCGAACGGCATCGACTCGGACGGCCATGCCCACCTCGCCGTGGCCGGTGCCTGGAACGACCGGATCCTCTTCGACACCGAGCTCAATGGCAACGGCGGCAACAACCTCTTCCTCGCCCAGTTGACGGACATCAACTTCGAGGTGGCCGCCTACCGCGACCCTTCACGCTGGAACGGCTTCGGTCCGCTGTGCGCATCGGACGCGCCGGTGGACCTTACCACGACGTACATCCCCGCACAAGCGGGCGCGGGCATCGCGGTGCAAAGCTCCAGCGGCATCGCCACGCCCGAGGGCGCGCTCGGCCTCAACCCCGGCGGCCAGGCCATTTTCGATACCAACGGTGACCAGCTCGTCATCGACTTCGGCAACACCATCCCTGCCGGCGAACACGTGCTGATGCGCTGGCTGCGGACCGGCGGCGGCACGGCCACCGCCCAGGTCGAGGTCTCGCCCGATGCCGTGACGTTCACCTCGGCCGGCACCTACCAGACCGGCCAGGGCACCTACGCCATCACCTCCATCACCGTGCCGGTGCCCATGCGGTACATCCGCATCCGGCGTGTGGCTTCCGGAGCGACCTTCTGGGTGGACGGCGTGTTCGACGACCTGGGCACGGAGCCGGGCGGCGTATGGTCCGGCCCCGGCGTGAGCGGGACCACCTTCACCCCCACCGGGCTTTCGGGCGCGATCGACCTCACCTACACGGTCGGCACGCGCAGCACCACGCGATCGATCACCGTGCATCCCCCGTCCAATGCCGGAACGATCACGGGGGGCGGCATCATCTGCCCGAACACCGCAGCCACCTTCGCGCTCAGCGGCCACACCGGCGCCACCATCGCCTGGGGCGTCAGCACCAACGGTGGCGGCAACTGGTCGTCCACCACCACCAACGCGAGCACTTTCACGCTGAACAGTGTGGCCCAGCCCACGCAAGTGCGCGCGACCGTGACCAGCGGCACCTGTCCCGCCGCCACGACCGCTGCGGTGACCGTGACCCCGCAGGACATCACCCCGCCGACCTTGAGCGGCTGCCCCGGGAACATCACCGTGAACGCCATTCCCGGGGAATGCCGGGCCGTGGTGAGCTACACCCTCCCGACGGTCACCGATGACTGCACCGCACCGATCACCGCCGCACCGGTGGATCCAGCCCACGTGTCCGGCGGCACCTTCCTGGTGGGTACGACCACGGTGGTGCTCCAGGCCACCGATGCCACCGGGAACACCGGTTCCTGCTCCTTCACCATCACGGTGGTGGATGATGCTCCTCCCACGATCACCTGCCCGGTCGACCTCAATGTACCGGCCGATGCAGGCGCCTGCGGAGCCGTGGTGGGCTATGCCCTGCCTACCGCCGCGGACAATTGCTCCGCCCCCCTGACCGTGCAACCGACGGACAATGCATACGCCCCCGGCAGCTTCTTCCCCGTGGGCATGACCACCGTGCAGTTCCGGGCCACCGATGCGGCCGGCAACAGCGGTACCTGCTCCTTCAACGTCATGGTGGTGGACGCACAGCCCCCGGCGATCACTTGTCCGGGTGACATCAGTGTGCCCGCTGATGCAGGCAGCTGCGGGGCCGTCGTGAGCTATGCGATGCCCACCGCCGTTGACGGTTGCTCGGGTTCGCTGGCCGTCCAGCCGGTGGATCCTGCCCGCGCACCCGGCGCCTTCTTCCCCCTGGGCACGACCACTGTGCAGCTGCTGGCCACGGACGCCGCCGACAACAACGGCACCTGCTCCTTCAACGTCACGGTGACCGACACGCAAGCCCCGCAGTTCTCCTGCCCCGGCGACATCACCGTGCTCACTACCCCGGGGCTGTGCGGCGCCACCGTGACCTATGCGATGCCCGCGGCCACCGACAACTGCAGCGGGACCGTGAACGTAACGGCCGTGAACGGCGCCAGCGGCACCTTCTTCCCGGCAGGTACCACATTGGTGACGCTGAGCGCCACCGATGCCGCCGGCAACACCAGCACCTGCTCGTTCCATGTCACGGTGACCGACACGGAAGCGCCCGTGGTGAGCGGTTGTGCCGACCAGCTGGTGGAGGTGCAGGCCCCGAACGCATGCGGCGCCGTGGTGAACTATCCGGCGATCACCGCCACGGACAACTGCGGCGGGACCCTCCCCTCCGTGCGCACGGCCGGTCCGGCTTCGGGCAGCCTGTTCCCGTTCGGCACCACGACCATCGTCCACCAAGCGACCCATGGCGCCCAGACGGGCAGCTGCTCGTTCAACGTGACCGTGGTGGACAAGGCGCCTCCTTCGTTCGCCTTGGTGCCCGGGCCCACCCTGCTGCTGGACGCGAGCTGCACCGCCATCATGCCGGACCTCGCCTCCCTGCTGACGGGCCTTGCGGACTGTTCCGGCCTGGGTCCCATCGCCCAGACGCCGGCCATGGGCACCCCGCTCACGGGCACCACCTCCGCGACGATCACGGTCGGCGATGCCTTGGGCAACGACACCACGGTGCAGGTGACCGTGACCGTCGCGGACCAGACCCCGCCGCAGATCACCTGCCCGGGGCCGATCAGCGTGGCGCTGCCGATGGGCCAATGCAGCACGCAGGTCTTCATTCCCCGTCCCACGATCAGCGACAATTGCAACCTGGTGGCGTTAACGGACAGCACCGGCGGCATCGGCTCGGGATCATGGTTCGTCCCGGGAACGCATGCCGTGACCTATACCGCCACGGACGCGGCGAACAACCTCAGCTCGTGTCAGATGTCGGTGAGCGTGCTGCCGCAGCCGGCCGTGGACCTGGCCTATCCGTCCACCACGTATTGCGCTGACGATGGCACCGTGCTGCCCTCGGTGCACCAACCCACCGGCGGCGTGTTCGCCTGCGTGGATGCCGGACTGGTCCTGGACGCCTCTTCGGGTGCCCTCGATCCGGCGACCAGCGCACCCGGCACCTACACCGTGACCTACACGTTCGCGGGTCCGTGCAGCACACAGGGCACGTTCACGCTCAGCATCGCACCGGCACCGGATGCCGGGACCGATGGCACCGTGACGCTCTGCAGCAGCGCCCCATCGATCGACCTGTTCGCGACCCTCGGCGGCACGCCGCAGGCAGGCGGCACCTGGAGCGGTCCGGCGCCTACCACCGGGGCCTTCGATCCGGCCACGCTGCCGGGCGGCACCTATGTGTACACCGTGAACGGCGCGGCGGCCTGTGCATCGCGCTCCGCTTCCGTGATGGTGACCGTGGTGCACGAGGCGGACGCCACCTTCTCCTATCCGCAGGGCACCTACTGTGCCGCCGCCGCCGATCCCACACCCGTGACGGCCCAGGCCGGTGGAACGTTCTCCGCTTCCGCAGGCCTGACGATCGATGCCACGACCGGCACCATCGACCTGGACGCCTCCGCGCCGGGGACGTACGCCATCACCCATGCGTTCGACGGCCAATGCCCCAGCTCGGACACGTTCGCCCTGCAGATCGATGCACCTGCCAGCGCGAACGCCGGTCCTGATGTGCACGTGTGCGGGCTCAGCGCCGCCCTGGGCGCGAGCGGCACCGGCGTGTGGAGCGCCCCCTCGGGCATCACGGTCGCTGCACCGACCGACGCCGCTTCATCCGTTTCCAGCACCGTGGGCGGCACCTATGCATTGACCTGGTCCGTCTCGAACGGCACCTGCTCCGCGACCGATGACGTGACCGTGACCTTGGATGCGCCTGTGGCCGCGGACGCTGGCGATGACCAGCAGGTCTGCGGCCTCAACACCGTGCTCGCCGGCGAAGGCAACGGCACGTGGAACGCTCCGTCCGGGATCGCCATCGACGATCCGGCGAACGCGGTATCG
>JAFDZF010000164.1 GCA_018267055.1 Bacteroidota bacterium | reverse complement strand
CGGGTGGAGGTGGGAATGGAGTCCATCCATACCAGGCGGTAGGGCCGGATACCGCCCTTGATGTCGAGCTTGGCCTTGCCGGCGGTGGTGAGGGTGGCGTCCTGGGTGGTGGTGCTCATCACCCGCAGGGGCTTGGCATTCAGGTCCAAGATGAAGACACGGCCCTTCCACGCGTTCGGTCCGGTACCGTAGTTCTTCGCTCCCACAGCGAGATCCATCACATGATCGCCATCGAGGTCGCCTATGGCCGCCACTCCGGTCCCGAACCACGTGCTCGCATGAAGCCCCAGGCTGCTGGTGGTGTGGGAGATCAGGTCTTCATGTTGCAGCGTGCCATCGGTCTTCATGTAGGCGATCAGCGCGGCCCCGGCCTGCGTGAACCCATCGCTCTGCATGTTCATGCCGATGGCGAGGTCGATGACCCCATCCCCGTTCAGATCGCCCATATTGTCCATCGACCAGCCGAATTGCCCGCCGTTCCCGGTCAGCATGGTCTTCAATCCGCCGAGGTTCGTTGTGGCATCCAGCCGACCGATGGTCTTGAACGACTTGATGCCACCACTGGAATTGAGGAAGAGGATGTAGATCAAGCCGGTCCCTTGATACCCTTGCCGGCGGGCACATACGGCGATGTCGTTGTAGCCGTCCTTGTCCAGGTCGCCCAGCTTGGCAGTAGCGAACCCGAAACGGGAACCGCTGGCCAGTGGGCTTGTGGGATATCCTGGCCACGACGTGGCGTTCCTTGAGTATTTCCGGTGGCCTTTCACCGTGCCGTTCCTGTTCATCAGGAGGATCCAGAGGGCCCCACGGGCGCTACCGGCCGTTCCCCCATCATCTGAGGCATCGGCCCCCACGGCGATATCCTGCACCCCGTCCCCATCCATATCGCCGACTTCCGTCACGCCCGAGTTGAAGGCGTTCCCGTTCGTCATGGTCCCGGTGAACCCGCCCTCCGTGTCCGAGATCTTCTGATAGCCGATCACCGTGGCGGCGGTATCCAGGAAGAGGATGTACACGGCACCGTGATCGGTCCCCCCATCGTCATCACCGGCCGCCAGCACGGCCATGTCGGCCATGCCGTCCCCGTTGAGGTCACCGATGTTCGCCACCCGCCTGCCGAAACCGTCGCCCACGTCGAGCTGCAGGTCCAGCGAATCCACGGGAGGCGAGATCCGCTTGCTGGATCTCACCGTGCCGTTCCTGTTCATGAAGAGCACCACCGCCGAACCTCGTGTGTAGCCGATACTATCTATCGCCGTACCGACGGCCAGATCGGGCACGCCGTCCCGGTCGATGTCGCCCATGCCGACGACATCGACCCCGAATTGCGTCGAATCAGGCAGAGTGGCGCTCCTGAAGTAGGCCGCCACCGGATCGATCGTCTGGAACGACTTCACGATGGCCAGGGTGTCTTGGGCGGTAGCGGACCCGACGAGCATCCATCCTGATACCAGCAGGATGATCGCCCAAGGAAAGGACCAGTGCGGAAGTCGCCAGGAGTAGGAGCGCTCCGGAGCGGCTGCTGGCAGTGTGGGGGCAGTGGAAGAGGCGCACATGGGGTCGGGGCTTCGGGCCAAACGTACTAAACAAAAATGTAGTAAACGAACGAATGTTGAAAACTAGGATCGGGTCGATGCCTTTATGTTAATAGCATAAATGAATAGATCTTGGGGTTCATGAATGTTCGCTTTCAGTAAAACGTTGCTATATAATAGTGTAGTATTTGCTCTCTGTCGGAGCGGCCTCATCGATGCGTGACCCGCCCGGCTTTTGGATGCACACGCTCCTGTGGGCAAGGACCCTGCTTGAGCGCATCCGCATCCGGTCGCGCTGCCTGTATCTTTCGCAAAACCCTCACCCCATGGCGAAGAAGTCCGCGCGGAAGCCCGCGAAGAAGAAAGCCGCCAAGAAGGCGGCCAGGAAGAAAGCGGCCCCCAGGAAGGCCGCGGCCAGGAAGTCGGCCCGCCGGGCCGCGAAGAAGAAGGCCGCTCCGAAGAAGAAGGCGGCATCCCGGCGGCGAGCGGCGGTGAAGAAGAAGGCGGCCCCTAAGAAGAAAGCCGCCCCCAAGAAGAAAGCGGCGGCCCGCAAAGCCGCTCCGAAGAAGAAGGCGGCGGTGAAGAAGAAAGCCGCTCCCAGGAAAGCGGCCCCCAAGAAGAAGGCTGCGCCGAAGAAGAAGGCCGTGGCGAAGCGGCCGGTCAGGGCCCCACGCCCTGCTCCGCCCAAGCCTGCGGCACCGGCGATGGAGCGCCCCATGCCCGGGATGGAAGTGGTCCGCGAGGACGAGCGTCCCCCGGGGAGCAACGGCACGTCCTCCTCGGAGCGCTCCGGGGACGGCGGGAGCGGAAGCCACGGATGACCCACACGTACGGAACGAACAAGGGGGCCTGTGGGCCCCCTTGCCTTTTCCGGATCGTCGGGCTGGAGGCCCGGCACTACACGAAGAGCGGGGACCGGAGCCCCCGCTCTCGCGAGAAGGATGTCGAATGAAGATGTCCTTGCGGACCGGTCCATTGATCATCCTTTCGTTCGTGCAGGACCCGAGCGGGTTGAACGCTGGTGCCTGAACGGACCTCTTATCGTCGCTTTTCACACGACCGGGGTCGCCCCTCCTCCTGCGGGGACCGTGCCGATCCGTACGGCAACAGGCAAGACCCTTGGAAAGGCCCGTCGGGCGCGGTGGTGCGGCGGCGCGGCAGGAGAGGGGAGGTGGTATGCCTGCGGGAATCGGGGCGGGAACACCCCGGCCAAGGGGCAAGGACCTGCCCAGGGGACTAGGGAGCGGTCGGCTTCTTCACCATGCGCCGCGTGAAGGCCTGGCAGATGTGCCGCCGGGCGAAGCGGAGGTTCGCGTCGTTGTTCACGAACTTGTTGTACACGTTCGCCGGCACCCCGAAGTAGTCGTACACGCTGCCGTCCGCGAAGGTGATGTTCAGCGTCTGGGCCTTGTAGTGGAAGTCGGTGATGGCGCTGCCGGCGATCGTCCGCTCGTACTGCTCGGCGTTCTGCGCGTGCGTTTCCGGAGCGATGCTGACCAGGAACTGGTAGGCGTCGATGATGTGCTTGCTGGTCTCCTCGGCCTGCTGGCGCTGCACCTCGTCCTGGAAACGGTCGGGGTGGTGCGTCTTCATCAGTCCCTTATAGAGGAGGGCCAGTTCCTTCAGGTCGGTCTTCGCGGTGGCCCCGAGGAGCTTCCGGCTGTCCAGGATCTTCTTCATGCGGGGCGCCTTCGATCGGCGGCCGCGAAGGTCGTTCACGGCGGCCGTATGGCGCTCATCGCCATCGTTCCTTGCTGCGGGCCGCGCCCAGCGCGCGCCGGCTGCCGCCAGGCATCGGATGGCCGGTGGCGTGCGTCACCCCTTGGAGCTTTCACCATTCCCATGTCCCAGGCGTCCAAGGACGGCCCCCGGCAGGCTCTCCTCCATCGAGGGCGGATGGCCCTTTTGCCTACATTGGGATACCTGACCGCCAGCCCTCTGCCAGGATGAAAAAGGTCCTCTTTGTCCTTGCGCTGATCATGGTCGCGTTCATCTCGTGCTCGAAGGACGAGGAGGTCCCGCCCTCCACGCCGGCGCCCGGCTCCCCGGTGGTGTTCGACCTGGATGCCGTGCCCTACCAGCACCTCTCGGACTACCATTTCTTCGAGGGGAACATGGCCGACATGCGGCCTGCCGTCGGCGTGCTCCCCTATGAGGTGATCACCCCGCTCTTCAGCGACTACGCCAAGAAGGCGCGCTTCGTGTGGATGATGCCCGGCGCCAAGGCCACCTATGTGAACGACCATGCCACCTTCGACTTCCAGGACGGCACGGTGTTCATCAAGAACTTCTACTACGACCACGTGCAGCCCAGCGACACCCGCCGCCTGCTGGAGACCCGCGTGCTGATCCGCAAGAACGGCGCCTGGGTCTTCTGCGACTATGTGTGGAACGCGGAGCAGACCGAGGCCACGCTGGACCCCGTGGGCTCCTATGCCGCGGTGCAATGGACGGACGAGCACGGGATGCTCCGCTCGGTGGACTACCGCATCCCGTCCACGCAGGAATGCGTCACCTGCCACAAGAGCTTCAACGTGACGAGCCCCATCGGCCCCAAGCCGCAGAACATCAATTCCACCTATGCCTACGCGGACGGCCCCATGAACCAGATGGCCAAGTGGGTGCAGATGGGCTACCTGAACGCCGGCTACCCGGGCACCATCGAGACCGTGGTGAAGTGGGACGATCCCTCGCAGGACCTCACGAAGCGCGTGCGCTCCTACATCGATGCGAACTGCGCCCACTGCCATGCCGAGGGTGGCTACTGCGACTACCGGCCCATGCGCTTCGCCTACTTCGAGACCGTGGACCCGGTGAACCTGGGCGTCTGCGTGGAGCCCGACGAGGACCTCGGTCCCCCGCTCACCCACATCATCCGCGCCGGCAATACCCAGAAATCCGTACTGTTCTATCGCATCAGCTCCACCGATGAGGCCGTGCGCATGCCCCTTTTCGGCCGCACCATCGTGCACGAGGAAGGTGTGCAGATGATCGGCGAATGGATCACGAACCTGACCCCTCCCTGTCCTTAAAACCTGCCATGCTATGAGAACCGGAACACTACTCTTGTCCCTTGGTCTTATCCCCCTTGCCGCCCTCGCACAGGACCAGTGCAGCACGGCGGTGGCCATCACCGCCGGCACCTATCACGTGGATGCGGTGAACGGCTCCCAGGCGCCCGTGCCCGTCTGCATGGGCGGCGGCGCAGCCGACCACGGCGAATGGTACACCTACACGCCGACGGCCGATCACGCGCTCACCATCACCACCGACCTGCCGCAGAACGTCGGGGAGGACACCCGCGTCCAGGTCTACACCGGCACCTGCGGAGCCCTGGTGTGCAAGACGGGCGATGACGACTCCGGCTCCGGCAACACCTCGCTCGTGACGTTCAATGTGACGGCGGGCACCACGTACTACATCGCCTTCGACGACCAGTGGGACGCCACGGCCTTCGACTTCCGGCTGCTGGAGAACGACCCCATCCAGGTGCTGATCAGCTTCAGCCCCATGAACATCCCGGTGGCCGGCTATTCCGGCTGTGTGGTGGACATGGACGGTGACCGGCTGGACGACGTGGTGGGCGTGACCGCCACCAACATCAACATCCAGTTCCAGCAGCCCGACGGCAGCTTCCTCTCCCGGAACGTGGCCACCACCCAGGCCGACCACACGCCTTCGTGGAGCATCTGCGCGGGGGACCTGGACGGCAATGGCTTCAAGGATTTGATGTATGGCGGCGGCGGCGGGGCCACCTTCATGATCGCCAACGCCGATGGGACCGCGTTCACGGAGACGTCCTTTCCGGAATACATCTTCGTGCAGCGGACCAACATGGTGGACATCAACAACGATGGCCTGCTGGACGCCTTCGCCTGCCACGACGTGGCGCCGAACTGCTACTTCCTCAACAACGGCGACGGCACGTTGACCTTCCACCAGGGTGGCCTGGGCGATACGCCGGACGGCGGGAATTATGGCTCGCTGTGGGTGGACTACGACAACGACCACGACATCGACATGTTCATCTCGAAGTGCCGCGGGTCGGACTCGCCCTCGGGGATCAACCAGCTGCACCGCAACAATGGGGACGGGACGTTCACGGACGTGGCGCCGTTGGTGAACCTGGTGGACAATGTGCAGACCTGGTCGTCGGCGTGGGGTGATTTCGACAACGACGGTGACATGGACGTGCTGGTGGGCGCCAGCTCGCTCTGGCAGGCCGGCGACCACCACCAGCTGATGCGCAACGACGACGGGGGGACGATGTTCACCGACGTCACCGCGGGTTCGGGCTTCGACCTGTTCATGGGCACCGAGCACGAGCACATCACGTACGATTTCGACAACGACGGCTACCTCGACATCATGGGCGGTGACCACACCATCATGCTGAACAACCACGACTTCACCTTCACCCCGCAGGTGGTGGCCCCCTATATCAGCGCCGTGGGCGACCTGAACAACGACGGGTTCCTGGACATCCTGAACGGTGCGACGGCCTACCTGAACGACGGGAACGGGAACCACTGGCTGAACGTGAACTTGATCGGCACGGAAAGCAACGTGGACGGCATCGGGGCCCGGATCGAGATCACCAGCGCATTGGGCACGCAGATCCGCGACGTGCGGGCCGGGGAGGGCTTCGAGTACATGAGCACGATCACGGCGCACTTCGGCCTGGGGGCCGACACGGACGTGGAGCTGGTGACGGTATACTGGCCCTCGGGCAACGTGAGCCATGTGGAGCATCCCGGCTCGGACATCACCTTGGAGATCACCGAGGAAGAGACCACCACGGGGGTGGTGGAGCCGACGCGGAAGACCTTCGGGGTGTTCCCCAACCCGGCGGAGGGTGAATTGTACTTCCGTTCGGAGAACGACCTGACGAACAGCCCGGTGACGGTGTACGACGCGGCGGGCAAGCGGCTGCTGTGGACCACGGTGCGCAACAACCGGATCGCGGTGGAGGGGCTGAGCAGCGGG
>JAFDZF010000163.1 GCA_018267055.1 Bacteroidota bacterium | reverse complement strand
CTTCGCCTGGACCGGACCCGACGGCTTCGCCAGCAACGACCAGAACCCCGTAGTGACCGCAGCCGGCACCTACACCTTGATCGTGACCGGTGAGAACGGCTGCTCCAGCCAAGCCTCCGCTCAGGTCGACCTCGACAACGAGGTACCCGGCGCGCAAGCCACCGGCGGTACGCTCACCTGCAACACCACCAGCGTGATGCTTATGGGCAGCGGCAATGGCGACTTCGCTTGGACCGGGCCCAACGGCTTCGCCAGCAACGACCAGAACCCTATGGTGTCTGAAGCAGGCACCTACAGCCTGGTTGTCACCGGTGACAACGGCTGCTCCAGCCAGGCCGCCGCTCAAGTGGCCCTCGACAACGAGGTGCCCGGCGCACAGGCCAACGGTGGTACGCTCACCTGCAACACCACCAGCGTGATGCTCATGGGCAGCGGCAATGGCGACTTCGCCTGGACCGGACCCAACGGCTTCGCCAGCAACGACCAGAACCCCGTGGTGTCTGAAGCAGGCACCTACACCCTGGTCGTCACCGGTGACAATGGCTGCTCCAGCCAAGCTTCCGCTCAGGTCGACCTCGACAACGAGGTGCCCGGCGCGCAGGCCACCGGCGGTACGCTCACCTGCAACACCACCAGCGTGATGCTCATGGGTTCCGGCAACGGCGACTTCGCATGGACCGGGCCCAACGGATTCACCAGCAACGACCAGAACCCCGTGGTGACCGCGGCCGGCACTTATACCCTCATCGTCACCGGTGACAACGGCTGCTCCAGCCAAGCCTCCGCTCAGGTCGACCTCGACAACGAGGTACCTAGTGCGCAAGCCACTGGCGGTACCCTCACCTGCAACACCACCAGCGTGATGCTCATGGGCAATGGCAATGGCGACTACGCCTGGACCGGGCCCAATGGATTCGCCAGCAACGACCAGAACCCTGTGGTGTCTGAAGCAGGCACCTACACCCTGGTCGTCACCGGTGAGAACGGCTGCTCCAGCCAGGCCGCCGCCCAAGTGGCACTCGACAACGAGGTACCCGGCGCGCAAGCCACTGGCGGCACCCTCACCTGCAACACCACCAGCGTGATGCTCATGGGCAGTGGCAACGGCGGCTTCGCCTGGACCGGGCCCAATGGCTTCACCAGCAACGACCAGAACCCCGTGGTGACCGCAGCCGGTACTTACACCTTGGTGGTCACCGGTGACAACGGCTGCTCCAGCCAGGCTTCCGCCCAAGTGGCCCTCGACAACAATGTACCCGACGCCTCGGCGACCGGTGGCGTGATCGACTGCAACCACATCCCGCTGCTGCTCGATGGCAGCTCCACGACGGCCGGTGTGTCCTTCGCCTGGAGCGGTCCCAACGGCTTCAGCGCAAGCACCGAGGATGCGTCCGTGGCCCTGCCCGGCGCCTACACCTTCACGGTGACGGCCACCAACGGCTGCATGCGCACGGTGCTGGTGGACGTGACCATGGACGCTGCGCACCCGGACATCACGGCCGAAGGCGGCATGCTGGACTGCGCCCACCCGACGGTGATGCTGGACGGCGGCTCGTCCTCGCCGAACGTGACCTTCCTCTGGCGCGATGGCAGCGGCTTCTTCAGCAGCACCGATACCGACCCGGTGGTGGACGTGCCGGGCTTCTATACCCTGGCGGTGACCGGTGCGAACGGCTGCACCGCATATGCAACGGTGGCCGTGACGGCCGACTTCTCCGCGCCGAACGTGAGCGCTGCGGGCGACATGATCCCGTGCGAGGCCGAGGGCGTACAGCTGGCCGGCGGTTCCACCACAGCAGGCGCCACCTTCCACTGGACCTCGGTGGACGGCTTCCAGAGCAACGAGGAGGATCCCTTCGTGGCGCAGGCCGGGTTCTACACCCTCACCGTGACCGGCCCGAACGGCTGCACGGCGGACAGCTCCGTGGTGGTGATCAAGGAGACCTGCACGGGCTGCGACGGCCCGCTGATCATCGCCTGTGCCCGCGACACCACGGTGGAATGCGGCTCTTCGCTGGAGCCGCTGGCCATCGGCGAGCCGGTGGTGCGCAAGATCCTCACCTGCCCGGCGCCCAACTATGCCTCGTGGCATGACGCGTTCAGCGGCGGATGCCCGACCATCCTGACCCGCACCTGGACCATCGGCGATGAGAGCGGCCACTTCGAGAGCTGCGTGCAGACGGTGACCATCGAGGACCACATCGCCCCGACGCTGATGAACGTGCCCGCGGACATCACGGTGGGCTGCGGCGAAGTGCCGGAGGATGCCGGCCAGGTCTGGGCCGAGGACGCCTGCAAGAAGCAGGTGACCGAGGTGACCTTCACCGAGCACACTGAGAAAGGCGCCTGCGCCGGCAGCTACAAGGTGCTGCGCACCTGGACCTCGACGGACGCCTGCGGCAACACCGCCACGGCCACGCAGGTGATCAATGTGGTGGACGATGCGGCGCCCGTGCTGCACGGCGTGCCCGACGCCGTGACCGTGGAGTGCGGCAGCGAAGTGCCCCCGGCCGACGTGTGGGCCGAGGACGGCTGCGATCCGCAGGTGGAAGTGGACTACGATGAGACGATGATCCCCGGCAACTGCCCCGGCGCCTACTCGCTGGTGCGCATCTGGAGCGCCACCGATGCCTGCGGCAACACCGCCACCGCCAGCCAGCTGGTGAGCATGGTGGACACCCAGGCGCCCGTGCTCACCTGCGTGCCCGAGGACATGACCGTGCCCTGCGACGGCATCCCCGCCGCGATCCCCTGCAAGGCGATGGACGGCTGCGCGGGTGAAGTGGACGTGACCATGACCGAGGAAAGCACCGGCAGCGACTGCATCGACGGCTACCTGATCACCCGCACCTACACGGCGACCGATGCCTGCGGCAACACCGTGACCCGGGTGCAGACGATCACCGTGGAAGGCAGCGGCACGACCACCGGCGTGGACGACGCGGCGAACACCAACGGCACCTCGGTGAACGTATGGCCCAACCCCTTCCACACCGACTGCACGCTGCAGTTCACCGCGGCCCATGGCGGCAAGGCCCACCTCGACCTGGTGGACGCCCGCGGCCGCCTGGTGGCCGTGCTCTTCAGCGGTGAGGTGAACGGCGGCCGCACCTATACGCTGCCCCTCGACCGCAACGGCCTCGCCACCGGCGTGTACCTCTACCGCCTGACCATCGGCAACGACCGGACCCTTGGACGCGTGATCGCGGATTGACCGCCCTTCGGCCCATGACCCGGGAAGGCCCCCTCATCGGAGGGGGCTTTCCTTTTCGGGCAGGCCGCGCCCCTGCCGCTAGCTTTGCACGCCTTGGAACCGAGCATCCCCCTGGCCGAACGCATGCGTCCCCGCGACCTCGACGAGGTGGTGGGCCAGGAACACCTGGTGGGGCCCGACGGCATCCTGCGCCAGGCCCTGCAGAGCGGCATGCTCCCGAGCATGATCCTCTGGGGACCGCCGGGCGTGGGCAAGACCACGATGGCGCGCCTGATCGCGGAGCGGCTCCAGCGGCCCTTCTTCACCCTCAGCGCCATCAGCAGCGGGGTGAAGGACATCCGCGAGGTGATCGAACAGGCCGGCGGCAAGGGCCTCTTCGCGCGGAGCGCCGTGCTCTTCATCGATGAGATCCACCGCTTCAGCAAGGCCCAGCAGGACTCGCTGCTCGGCGCGGTGGAGAAGGGCACCATCACCCTCATCGGCGCCACCACGGAGAACCCTTCGTTCGAGGTGATCAGCGCCCTCCTCTCCCGCTCGCAGGTCTACGTCCTGAAG
>JAFDZF010000162.1 GCA_018267055.1 Bacteroidota bacterium | reverse complement strand
TCCTACGTCAACCCCGGCGAGGGCTTCGACCTGGCCACGCCGCACACCATGGACTTCCTGTTCAGCTTCCGCAAGGGCTGGCTGCTCTATACGCCCCTCATGGTGCTTGCCCTCATCGGCATCCCCTCGCTGGCGCGGTGGCGCCGGGAGGCCTTCGCCGCCGTGCTGGTCTTCTTCCTCGCCGACCTCTGGGTGATCTCCAGCTGGAGCTGCTGGTGGTATGCCGGCGGCTCGTTCAGCTCGCGCTCGCTCGTGCCGGCCTATGCGGTGCTGGCCCTCCCGCTGGGCGTCGCCCTCCAGCGCCTCATCGCGGTGCGTGGGCTGCGGTGGCCGGTGGTCGCCATTACGGGCCTGCTCGTGGCGCTGAACCTCTTCCAGACCTGGCAATGGACCGCGCGCGTCCTGCCCAAGGACCGCATCACCGGTGCCTACTACGCGGCCATCTTCGGGCGCACAGCCGTGCCTCCGGGGGCGGAGCGGCTCCTGCTGGTGGAACGCCCCAACACCCCGGACGAGCATTTCACCGACGAGGAAGGCCGGTACGCGGAGCGCCTGCTGGCCCGCCTGACGTATGATGACCTGCCCGACAGCATGCGCGTGCTGACCCCGGACGATCCCTTCGCGCCCGCCGTGGACATCCCCTTCGCGGTGCTCACCGGCCGGGACCACGCCTGGCTCCGCGCCTCCGCCCGCCTGTGGGTGGGCGACACCCTGCCGGTCGCACCGCCCTCATTGGTGGTGGCCTTCCACCACGATGGCGCGGCCTACAAGTACCGGGCGGTGCCGTGGACCCTACCGGCGGATGCGCGCCGTACCTGGGTGCCGCTCACGGTGGACTACCTCACCCCGGAAGTGCGGTCGCCGCAGGATGATCTGAAGGTATACGTCTGGAACGAGCACGGCGGCACCTGGCGCGTGGACGACCTCCAGGTCCAGGTGTACGAACGGCGCTGATCACGTACCGGCGGCCCGGCGTTCCTCCCCCTCCGCCGGCGGGCGGCGCTCCAGGTAGTTGCGCATCAGCTCGAGGATGGAGCCGCGCTCGCTCTGCACGGCCTTGAGCAACAGCTGCTGCTCCTGGATCACGTGCGAGAGCTGTTCGGTGAGCTGCTTCACGAAGGCTTCGCTCACCATGCCCGCCGTGACGGAGGGCTCTACAGGCTGGCCGCCCTTGTCCACCACCAGCATCAAAGGGTCGCGGCTGGTGAGGTCCTCGGGCGTCACGTTCAGCAGGGCCGCGATGCGCTCCAGCCGTTCGGCACCGGGCGCGATGTCGCCGGATTCGATGCGGCTGTAGGTGCTCTGCTCGATCCCGAGCCGCATGGCCATGTATGCCTGGGTCAAGCGCCGCAACTCGCGCACCCGCTTGATCTTGCTCGTGTTCACACGCTTGTGGATTGGGTGGCGGAGCAAGGGCTAAAATACCCACCCATTCGAGATACATGTATATATGTACTCATTATTTGATAGATGTTATGAACAGAAGGCGCAGGCCCGGTCCCCATCCCGCGGAACGGTCCCTTGCATAGCGGCCTGATGTTGGACAAGCCTGCGATGGCCAGGTGAACGTTACATGACCGGGGCGACCCGGAGGATCCATCCATGTTCATCGTCCCGGCCGATCCCCCGGAGCGATGAGGCAGGGGATCAAGTATGCGGTCATTCGCATATAGTATACGTATATATCTTTGATATATGATGAATGTTGCATCCACCTTGCCGCCCCGCTCACTGACGGGCGGGACAAACACCATTCATCATGAAGAAACTGTTCATGGTCCTTTCGCTGGCCTTGCCGTTCGGCCTGATGGCGCAATCGCCGACCCTGCCCGTCGTGGGCCAAGGCGGACCCTGCCCGCATCCGCCCTGTGCCCCGGGTGTGGCCACCCATGCCACCGCGAACGGGATCACCACCGTGAAGGTGAAGTGCTACAACACCTCCATCTTCTCCTGTTTCACGGTACAGGTGGGCAACACCCCGATGACGCCCGACCAGATCGTCAAGGGCACCACCGGTGTGCTGAAGGTGAACGATGGCGATGGCAAGGTCGTCGGCGAGCAACCCACCGTGAAGTGCGAAAGCGTGAGCAAGGACACCGATGGCAACCTGGTGTTCCTGTTCACCAAGCAGTGATCGGCCTGTCGGATCAAGGGAATGCGGCGTTCGCCGCATTCCCGTCCACGCCCCATCCATGAGCCGGACCCTCGCCGCCGCCGCACTGGTCATCGTGTCCGCGCTGCACGCCCAGCCTTCCGTGCAGGTGGCGTTCAACCTGGCCAACTGCGAGGCGCATTCCCGGCAGCTGAAGGCCCTGGCCACGCTCGACCCGGCGATCGACAAGGTGCTGCTGATCGGCCGGGCCGACAGCGCGATCGCGCCCTGGATCGCGGACCGGTTCGGGCTGGCCGGCATCCCGGGCCTGTCGTTCGGCTACCTGTCGCCGGACCGGCTGGCGCGCTTCTTCACCCCGATGGGGAGCTCCACCGTGCACGTGCTGAACGGCCCGGACACGGTGTTCTGCTTCCCCCTGGAGGACCTGCCCGCACGGACCGCCGCCATCAATGCCCTGGCACCCGCCGCTCCCCTCCGGCTCGCCGTCCGCCCGATGGAAAAGGCCGGCGGGATGCCGCTGAGCTCCGATGTGCACCTCGCCGCGACCCACCGCTCGCTCTGGCTGCTCGACCGCTTCATGGGGGCGCTGCACCGCGTGGACCTGACCGATACCGCCCACGCCTCGATGCGCCAGGTGGGAACGCTCCCCCAGTTGCTGGCGAAGGCGCCGGGGCCGGGCCCCGCCTATGGCCGGATGTGGCTCCAGCCGGAAATGATCGGGGCGGTGGACCCCGTTACGGACGATCCCACGCTGCTGATCGAGTGCATCGATACCAACCGCGCGCAAGCCGCCTTCCACCGCGTGCTGCTGACGCTGCATGGCGGGCGGCCCCGGACGATGGAGGAAACGAACATCGACCCGCGCCCCGACGGGGTGTTCCCCGCCATGGGCCTCAGCGGGTTCGTCCGGCAGGGCGATCGGCTGGTGGGGCAGGTGATCAAGAACATGGACGACGGGCACGGTTTCCCGCTCTTCGCCTACTACGAGCGCCGCAAGGGCCGGGTGGACCTGCAGGACGTGGCCCCGTACGATCATCACACCGGGATCATCCGTTCCTGGCCCGCCTACAACTTCACGAACGGCGCCTTCTGCGACCGCTACTTCGCCTATGCCAGCGCACCGGTGGTGGTGGACATGGCCTCGTGGAAGGAGCTGGACCTGTCCGGGGAGCTGGGCGTCTCGCTCGATAGCGCGCTGCTGTTCGCCCCGCAGCACTACTTCCTGTTCGACATGAAGTGCGACCAGGAAGGCCTCACCCTGCTCTGCATGATCGAAGGCGGGTACCACCTGGCCCGGTTCGCCCGGCAAGGCGATCGGCTGCAACTGACCTCCCTGGACGCGATCGTCCCCGATGGGTTCCCGATCAGCACCGGTGTGCTCATCGATCGCCGGACGTTCCTGTTCACGTCCATGGCGAACGATGCCTTGTTGATCGGGGAACGGGCTCCCTAGGCATCGTAGAAGCCCGCACCCGTCCGCTTGACCACCGCGGCTTGGAACGATCGGTCCAGGCCCGTAGGCACCATCGCTGACGGTCCTTGTCCTTCACCTCCCCATCGCCCTGACCTGACCGCATGGCCGCCGGGACCTTCGCACGCTGCTGCGGTTGCGCGGTGCTGCTGCTCCCCCTGACCGCACCGGCCCAAGCCGACACATCGGCCATAGGGCGCATCATAGCGGATACCGCAGCGACGATGCGGACGAACACCTACTTCTATGGTGCGCTGAGCACCAGCTATGCGGCCAGCGAGAACTGGGGCGGGCTGGACCTGCGGCACCACGCCTTCTCGGGCAACCTGCTCTACCGGCACACCGCGGCCGGAAGCGGCCGCAGCCACCTGCACGTGGCGATGGCCGACCTGGGCTACCTCAAGTTCGTGGATTCCACCTGGGTGAAGCACCTCGACCGCCTCCAGGTGGCCCTGCTGTGGTCCACCGCAGGGCGGCGCGTGCGGCGGTCCTGGTCGGCGGCCTTGAGCACCCAGTTCCTGCCCACGGCGCTGCTGGAATATGACCTTGCGGAGGGGCGCACGCGCGAGCGGGCGGTGGGCGGCTTCCTGAACCCCTTCACCCTGGAGGCGGGCCATGGCGTCGTGTGGTCGTTCTGGGAGAAGAGCTCGATCGACCTCGCCTTCGCCACGGTGCGGCTGACCGCCTCGCCGAAAGCCACCACCGCGCCCGCTTTCGTGGACGCGCGCACCCTCGAAGGGGACAAGGCCTACTACTTCCTCTCCTACGGGTTCTCCTTCGCAGCGCTGATCGACCGGCCGCTCGGCACGCGGGTGCAATGGCTCAACAGCACGCGACTGTTCGCCAATGGGATCGACCGCGACCACGTGAACCTCAGCTTCAGCAACCTGGTGATCGTGAAGCTGTGGACGTACCTGCAGCTGCGCCTGGACACCCGCCTGGCCTACGACCCGCTGGTGAACTACGACCTGCAGTTCCGGCAGGAGGTGCTCCTGGGCTTCTTCTATGAGCGGACCCACTAGGTCCGGGTACGCTGGGGGGCGATCGGAAGCCTCAGGCGCTCACGCCGATGCGCTTGCCGCCCTTGGCGGGCAGCATCTCCTTCACCGCCGCCACCAGGGCCGCGTCGTCGAAGCCGCATTCGGCATAGAGCTCCTTCTGCGTGCCGTGCTCGATCCAGCGGTCGGGGATGCCGAGGCGCTTCACCTGGGCATGGTAGCCGTGGTCGGCCATGAACTCCAGCACCGCGCTGCCCATGCCGCCCTGGATGCAGCCGTCCTCCACCGTCACCACGTGCTTGAACTTGCCGAAGACCTCGTGCAGCAGCAGCTCATCGAGGGGCTTGGCGAAGCGCATGTCATAGTGCGCCACGCTGTAGCCCTCGGCCTGCAGGGCATCGATGCCCTTGGCGGCGATGTTGCCGATGTGCCCGATACTGAGCACGGCGATGTCGTTGCCGGAGCGCAGCTTGCGGCCCGTGCCGATGCGCACCTCCTTGAAAGGCGTCTTCCACTCCGTCATCACGCCCTCGCCGCGCGGGTAGCGGATGCTGAAGGGGCCGCAGTCGCGGAGCTGGGCGGTGTACATGAGGTTGCGCAGCTCCTCCTCGTTCATCGGCGCGCTCACGATCATGTTGGGGATGCACCGGAAGTAGGCGAGGTCGAACGCGCCGTGGTGCGTGGGGCCGTCGGCCCCGGCCAGCCCGCCTCGGTCCAGGCAGAAGATCACGTGCAGCTTCTGCAGCGCCACGTCGTGCACCACCTGGTCATAGGCCCGCTGCATGAACGAACTGTAGATGTTGCAGAAAGGCACGAGGCCCTGCGTGGCCATGCCCGCGCTGAAGGTGACGGCGTGCTGCTCGGCGATGCCCACATCGAAGGCCCGGTCGGGCATGGCCTCCATCATGATGTTGAGCGATGAGCCCGTGGGCATGGCGGGGGTGACGCCCACGATCCGCGGGTTCTTCTCGGCCAGCTCCACGATGGTGTGGCCGAAGACGTCCTGGTACTTCGGCGGCTGCGGGCTCTTGGGCACCACCTTGATGATCTCGCCGGTCTCCTTGTTGAAGAGGCCCGGCGCATGCCACACCGTGGGGCTCCCCGCCTCCGCGGGCCCATAGCCCTTGCCCTTCACGGTGACCGTGTGCAGGATCTTCGGGCCCGGGATGTCCTTGAGGTCGCGCAGCACCTTCACCAGGCGCTCCACATCGTGGCCGTCCACCGGACCGAAGTAGCGGAACTTGAGGCTCTCGAACAGGTTGCTCTGCTTGAGCAGGGCGGTCTTCACGGCGGCCTCCACCTTCTGCGCCACGGCCTGCGCGTTGGGACCGAACTTGCTCATCTTCCCGAGCAGCTTCCACACCTCGTCCTTCACCTTGTTGTAGGTGTGGCTGGTGGTGATGTCGGTGAGGTATTCCTTCAGCGCACCGACGTTGGGGTCGATGCTCATGCAGTTGTCGTTGAGCACCACCAGCAGGTCGCTGTTGGCCGTGCCGGCATGGTTCAGGGCCTCGAAGGCCATGCCCGCGGTCATGGCGCCGTCGCCGATCACCGCCACCACGTGCCGGTCGGTCTCGCCCTTCAGCTTGCTGGCCACCGCCATGCCGAGCGCGCCGCCCACCGAGGTGGAGCTGTGCCCCACCCCGAAAGTGTCGTAGTCGCTCTCGCTCCGCTTGGGGAAGCCGCTGATGCCCTTGTACAGCCGGTTGGTGTGGAACACCTTCTGCCGGCCGGTGAGGATCTTGTGCCCGTAGGCCTGGTGCCCGACGTCCCAGACCAGCTGGTCGTACGGCGTGTCGAACACGTAGTGCAGGGCCACCGTGAGCTCCACCACGCCCAGGCTGGCCCCGAAGTGGCCGCCCTTCACGCTCACCACGTCGATGATGAAGTCGCGGAGCTCCTGGCAGACCTGGTCCAAGCGCGCTTCGGGAAGCTTCCGAAGGTCCTCGGGAAGCTGGATCCGTTCCAGCAAGGGGTACGGGGAGGCTGCGTCCATGGGGTCGATGGCGTGGCTAAGGTACGGGGAGCGGGCGGTGGATGGGGGATGGGCGGAAAGCCCCCTGGGAACGGGACGCCCCCGGCCCTTGGTATATGCCCGCGGCGATCTCCGTTCAATGGACCGCCGGACGCGGCGTCCGCCTCCCCTCCGCAGGTGCCGGCCGCACCCTTGTGCAGCCCCACCGTTCCCCGGGGGTGCGGCCCGGCGAGGCAACGCGTCGCGCACCTCCCGGGTCATGCCTCCAGTCCCGACCATGCGAACACCCCTGACCCCCCTCGCCTTCCTTGCGTTCCCGCTCACTGGCCTCCACGCCCAGGACGTGCAGTGGCTCCGCGCCGACCCCATCGACTACGCCCTGAACCCGGACCTGCCGGGCCACGTGGTGTGCGCTTCGGACGGCGACCATGTCTATGCGGCCCGCACCACCGCGATGACCTACCTGTACGATGCCATCTACGGCACCGCGTCCGTTGAGCGCTACGACGCCACCGGGCAGATGGTCTGGAGCGTTCCGGTCGGCGATTCCGTGCTGGTGCAGGCCATCGCCTCCGATGCCGACGGGCGGGTCATCGTGGGCGGCCGCTTCTTCTCCAGCGTGCATATCGGTGGCGGCGGCCTCATCGCGCGGGCCTCTTCGGGCCCATCGCCCGAGAGCTTCCTCTTCGCATTGGACGCCGATGGCGCGCTGCTGTGGTACCGCAACGTGGTGCCCGCCATGTTCGAGGAGCCGGACATCGCTTCCATCGCCTTCGACCCGCAGGGCCGTGCGTGGTACGCGAGCGCCACGTTCTTCAACACGCGCCTGGTCCGGCTGAACGATGACGGCAGCCAGGCGGAGACGTGGTGGCTGGACAATGCGAAGACCATCGGCAGCATCAGCTTCGATCCCTGGGGCGGCCTGTACGTGTCCGGCGGCGTGGCGAGCCCGGGCATCACCATCAACGGCGCGTTCTTTCCGGTGGTGCCGCAGTACAACTTCTTCGTTACGCGCTTGGCCACCGATGGACAGGCCCAGTGGGTGCGCACCGCGGAGGATGTCACCTTCCAGCGGCCGCGCGTGGTGGCCGACGGCACGGGCCATGCCTACCTCATCGGCGCTCCGTCCGACAGCCTGTCCTGGGGCGACATCCATTTCGAAGGCCCGGAATGGAACACCACCTTCTTCCTCACGCGGCTGGACAGCACCGGGCACTTCGATTGGGGGGTGCAGCCGCCGCAGGACGGCTCGTTCGCCGGGCAGTTCGCCATCGGCCATGGCGAGACCATGGGCGTGGACGGGGAGGACAACGTGTACGTGCTCGGCACCACCAGCGGCCTCCTCGACTGGGGCCAGGGCGTGGTCACCGACAATGGCTCCAACCAGAACACCGCGACCACGCTGCTGAAGTTCGGCCCGGACGGCGTCCCGCACTGGGAGCTGCACAGCGACTGTGAAGGCTATGAGGTGCCGCAAAGCCTCTCGGTGCTCGGCGATGGCACCTGCCACCTCGGCGTCCAGGCCCAGCAGGCCTTCACCCTGGGCGGCCATACCGTGGATGCCGGTGAGCAGAACGGACTGGTGATCGCCCGCGTCGCCCCGTCGGTGGCGACGGGGATCGGGCGCCCAATGCCTTCCGCCGACGACCTCGTGGCCTTCCCTTCACCGTTCGACCGCACGTTCACCGTGAGCGCTCCGATCGATCGCGCGAAGCCGTTCACCGTGCGTGTGCTCGATGCGAGCGGACGCCTCCTCGCCACTGCGCATACGCTGAGCGACCTGGGCGCCACCCTGCGCAGCGGCAGCTATGTGGTGGAGGTGGCGCAGGAAGGCCGGCGGTGGCGCACCCGCGTGGTGAAGCACTAGGGCACGTCGTCGAAGAGCGAGGGCCCGCCCGCGCTCGCACGGCGGACCGTGACGCCCAGTGCGCTGTTCAGCCGAGCGGTCCAGCGCGGCACCCGCTCCAGCCCGTCCTCGTGGACGAAGAAGTAGGCCTCGCGCAGGCCCTTCGCCCGCCAGGCGGCGAGCCGTGCCGCCCATTCGTCCAGGCGGGCGGCGTCGCGCTGCTCGTTCCCGCTGCTGACGAAACGGACGAAGGTGAAGGGCGCGGTGACACCCATGTGCACCATGTCGCGACGGCCCGGCGCATCGGTGATCACCGCGGCGGCTCCGTGCTTCGCGAGCAGCTCCAGGTAGGGCGCCAGCACCTCCGCCTTCATCCAGTCCGGGTGGCGCATCTCCACGACGAGCTTCCAGCCCTTCGGCATCAAGGGGAGGAAGGCCGCCAGGCGACCGACGTGCTCCGGGCCGAAGTTCTCGGGCATCTGCAGCAGGATGGGGCCCAGCCGCTCACCGGCATGCGCCACGCTGTCCAGGAAGGGCGGCAGCACATCGTCCACGTTCTGCAGCCGCCGGATCTGCGCCACGCTCTGGTGCATCTTGGGGCAGAAGCGGAAATCGGGCGGGGTCTCCGCCACCCACTTCGCCCACGTGCTCGGCGGGAAGTTGCCGTAGCGCGTCGCGTTCAGCTCGATGGCGTTGAACATCGACGCGTAGACGGCCAGCATGTCCTTGGCCTTGGTGCCCTTCGGGTACACAGGGCCGACCATCTCCTTCAGGCTCCATTTGCTGCCGCCGCTGAACAGCCGGAAGGCCTTCGCCGGCGCCCCCTTCAGGACCGTTGCGTCGATCGCGTGGTCGGCGGGGAGCGTGAGCCCCGCGTCCTTGGGCAGGTCGGCGCGGCCGAACTTCATGGCGCGTTCATCCCTTGTTGAGGAAGGCGTCCCAGCCTTGCGCCCGCAGTTCGTGCTGCCCGCCGTGGCGGTCCACCAACTGATAGCCGCTCGCCTGATCGGTCATGTGGCCGATCACCGTGAAGTGCGGGCTGCCCTTCACCTTGTCGTAGTCGCCTTGCGCGATGGTGAACAGGAGCTCATAGTCCTCGCCGCCGTTGAGCGCGCACATGGTGGGGTCCAGCCCGAAGTCGCGCGCGGTGCTGATGGTGGTGGGGTCCAGCGGGATCTTCTCCTCGTAGATCCGCACGCCCAGCCCCGAGCGGTGCGCCAGGTGCATGGCCTCGCTGGCCAGGCCGTCGCTGATGTCGATCATCGCCGTGGGGCGCAGGCCCAGCTCCGCGAACATGGCGATGACGTCCTGGCGCGCCTCGGGCCGCAGCTGCCGGCCCAGGATGTAATCGTGGCCGCTGAGGTCGGGCTGCACGTTGGGGTCCTGTTGGAACACCGCCTTCTCCCGCTCCAGCACTTGCAGGCCCATGTAGGCCCCGCCCAGGTCGCCGGACACCACGAGCAGGTCGTTCTCCTGCGCGCCGTGGCGGTAGACGAGGTCCTCCTTCTTCGCCGCACCGATGGCCGTGACCGAGATGACGAGGCCGCTAGTGGAGGACGTGGTGTCGCCACCGACGAGGTCCACCCCGTAGGCCCGGCACGCGGTGAGCATGCCCTCGTAGAGTTCGTCCACCGCCTCCACGGGGAAGCGGTTGCTGAGGGCCAGCGAGACCACCACCTGCCGCGGCCGGGCGTTCATCGCGTACACGTCGCTCAGGTTCACCACGATGGCCTTGTAGCCGAGGTGCTTCAGCGGCATGTAGGCGAGGTCGAAGTGCACGCGCTCCACCAGCATGTCGGTGGTGACCACCTGGATGAGCCCCTGCGGGTCGATCACGGCGGCGTCATCGCCGATGCCCTGCAGCGAGGAGGGATCGGCGAGCTCGATGCGGCGGGCCAGGCGGTCGATGAGGCCGAACTCGCCGAGGGTGGAGAGCTCCGTGCGTGGCGTGGAGGTGTCGGGCATGGGGCAAAGATCAGCCGCGGGCGCCGATCCACGCGTTCCGTGCCGGGCGCACCGGCTAGCGGAAGTCCACCTTCCGGCGGTTGTCCGTGGGCTCCCGGTCGAAGAAGAGGTGGTCGGGGTCGATCTCCGCGGCCGCAGGCTTGGACGGCACGCGGAACGTGAAGGTGTTCTCCCCCGTGCGCAGCTTCACGCGCTGCTGCAGCAGCGGCATATCGTTGAGCTCCTTGCCTTTGCCGAAGGTGGGCCAGCGGGGGATCGCCAGGTCGATCCAGTCGTCCATGGGCACCGGGGTCTCGCGGCCCAGGGAGTCGGCGTGCATCTTTTCCGCCGTGAGGGCGATCTCCACGGTCCAGCTGCTGTCGGGGGACATGGTGGCCGTGGCCGCGGTGACCTTGTTGTTGTACAGCGTGATGTACTTGAAGTTGTCCTCCAGCAGGTAGGTGAGGCTGTCGGGCGTCACTTTCCGCACCGCGCGGTACAGGTCCAGCGCCGTGGGCCAGGGCGGCTCGGCGTAGGCGAAGGTGTCCACCAGCGAACGGAAGGCCTTGTCCAGGGCGTCCTGGGCGGGACGACCTCCCGGGACCGCGCCACGGCCGCATCGTAAGGACCCGCCCAGGGACCGGCCGCGCCGTTCCTCCGCAGCCCACTATGGGCTATCTTTGCGCTCGCTTCTGTTTAGACCAGTTCTAAATAAGCGCTGCCATGATTAAGGTCAGTGAGAACGCCAAGTCCGAGGTCGCCAAGCTCCTCGGCATGGAAGGCCGTGGGCCCCAGCACTTTGTACGCGTCGGCGTGAAGGGCGGCGGCTGCTCGGGCCTGATGTACGACCTGGTCTTCGACGACCAGATGAAGGACGGTGACAAGGTGTTCGAGGACAACGGGGTGAAGGTGGTGGTGGACAAGAAGAGCCTGCTCTACCTGCTCGGCACCACGCTCGACTTCAGCGGCGGCCTCAACGGCAAGGGCTTCCAGTTCATCAACCCCAACGCTTCGCGCACCTGCGGCTGCGGCGAGAGCTTCAGCATCTGAGATGGCCCCCGATACCGACGACATCCTCCGCGAGGTCACCTCCAAGGAATACGCCTACGGCTTCGTCACCGACATCGAGAGCGAGAAGGCCGCCAAGGGCCTGAACGAGGACATCGTCCGCTTCATCAGCCGGAAGAAGGAGGAACCCGAGTGGATGCTGGAGTGGCGCCTGGAGGCCTTCCGCACCTGGCAGCGGATGGAGGAGCCCCACTGGGCCCACGTGCACTACCCGAAGATCGACTACCAGAACGCCTACTACTACAGCGCGCCCAAGAAGAAGCCCACGCTCAACAGCCTCGACGAGGCCGACCCCGAGCTGGTGAAGACCTTCGAGAAGCTGGGCATCTCGCTCGAGGAGCAGAAGCGCCTGGCCGGCGTGGCGGTGGACGTGGTGTTCGACAGCGTGAGCGTGAAGACCACCTTCCAGGCCGCGCTGAAGGAGAAGGGCATCATCTTCTGCAGCTTCAGCGAGGCGGTGCGGGAACATCCCGAGCTGGTGAAGAAGTACCTGGGCACCGTGGTGCCGCGCACCGACAACTACTTCGCCGCGCTCAACAGCGCCGTGTTCAGCGACGGCAGCTTCTGCTACATCCCGCCGGGCGTGCGCTGCCCCATGGAGCTGAGCACCTACTTCCGCATCAACGAGGCCATGACCGGCCAGTTCGAGCGCACGCTGCTCATCGCCGATGAAGGCGCCTACGTGAGCTACCTCGAAGGCTGCACCGCGCCCATCCGCGACGAGCACCAGCTGCACGCCGCCGTGGTGGAACTGGTGGCGCTGAAGGACGCGGAGATCAAGTACAGCACCGTCCAGAACTGGTACCCCGGCGACAAGGACGGCAAGGGCGGCATCTACAACTTCGTCACCAAGCGCGGCCTCTGCCTGGGCGACCGCAGCAAGATCAGCTGGACGCAGGTGGAGACCGGCAGCGCCATTACGTGGAAGTACCCCAGCTGCGTGCTCAAGGGCGACCACAGCACCGGCGAGTTCTACAGCGTGGCGGTGACCAACAACCGCCAGCAGGCCGACACGGGCACCAAGATGACCCACATCGGCAAGGGCACCAAGAGCACCATCGTGAGCAAGGGCATCAGCGCGGGCCTCAGCAACAACAGCTACCGCGGCCTGGTGAAGATCGGCAAGGGCGCCAAGGGCGCGCGCAACTTCAGCCAGTGCGACTCCCTGCTGCTCGGCGACCGCTGCGGCGCGCACACCTTCCCCTACATCGAGAGCGAGAACCCCACCGCCATGGTGGAGCACGAGGCCACCACGAGCAAGATCGGCGAGGACCAGATCTTCTACCTCAACCAGCGCGGCATCGGCACCGAGAAGGCGGTGAGCCTGATCGTGAACGGCTACTGCAAGGACGTGCTGAACCAGCTGCCGATGGAATTCGCCGTGGAGGCGCAGAAACTGCTGGCCGTTTCACTTGAAGGAAGCGTTGGATGATCTTCAGGTCCTATCATATCGCTCTCCTGTCCATCGCGCTGCTCAGCAGTTGCACGATGAACGGCTCGCGCGATGCGAATGAGTGGATCAACAGCCTTGAAAAGGGCATGACCCAGGAGGAGGTCGAGTCATCGAAGCCGGACCATGTGACCATCCATTGGGACCACCCGATCATCGACTCCCTGACGACCGAGTACGACGTGACCTATGAAGATCGGACCGACTTCGCTCCTACTCCTTACTTCCTTGTTTTCCGCGGTGGGAAGTACGATTCATACGGCGGAAGGAATTGAGTTGAACAGATGCTGAAGATCTCGAACCTGCACGCCCGCATCGAGGGCAAGGACATCCTGAAGGGCCTGAGCCTGGAGGTGAAGGCCGGCGAAGTCCACGCCATCATGGGGCCGAACGGCTCCGGCAAGAGCACCCTGGCCAATGTGCTGGCGGGACGTGAAGAGTACGAGGTCACCGAAGGTGGCGTGACCTATCAAGGCGAGGATCTGCTGGAGCTGTCCCCCGAGGAGCGCGCCTGGAAGGGCGTCTTCCTCGCTTTCCAATACCCGGTGGAGATCCCCGGCGTGAGCAACCTCAACTTCCTGCGCACCGCGCTGAACGAAACGCGCAAGGCCAAGGGCCTCGACGAGTTGAGCGGGAAGGATTTCCTGGCCCTGGTGCGCGAGCGGGCCAAGCTGGTGGAGATGGACCCCGACCTGATGAACCGCAACCTGAACGTGGGCTTCAGCGGGGGCGAGAAGAAGCGCAACGAGATCTTCCAGATGGCGATGCTCGAACCGAAGCTCGGCATCCTCGACGAGACCGACAGCGGCCTCGACATCGACGCGCTGCGCATCGTGGCCGGCGGCGTGAACAAGCTACGCTCGGCCGACAACGCCTTCATCGTGGTGACGCACTACCAGCGCCTGCTGGACCACATCGTGCCCGACTTCGTGCACGTGATGGCCGATGGCCGCATCATCAAGAGCGGGCCGAAGGAGCTGGCGCTGGAGCTGGAAGCGAAAGGCTACGACTGGGTGAAGGAGCACGCGCTATGAGCATGCCTACAAATTGACTCCATGGCCGATCACAAGCTATATCCGGTATTAAGAGCTGTGAGCGACGACATAGCACGTCAGGGCGCCGGAAATGCGGCCTTCTATTCGTGCATGTGGCGCAATTGCGCCGCCTTGATCGAGGCCATCGAATCCGATATGGCCCGCATATTCGATGCGAACGGCTCTGTCGTCTCCGTGCAATTCTTCACCGATGACCCTGACTATCGGCAGTCATCGAATGGTGCTGTCTTCATGATGAAGTTCGATGCTGATCCGGAATTACAAGTGAGGGTCGAGTGCATCATTGATCACTCAAGAGCATGGCTGAAGATCGTCCGTCAACCCGAGCAAGCAAAGTTCCGATCCGTCGTTTCGTCGATCGAGCAAGCCTACAACTCAGAATTCAACGCCGAGTTGAAGCAAATAGCGCTATGAGCACCACTACGACGATCGACCCAAAGACCGGTGTGCTCCCGCTGCTCGAAGGCTCCACCTGGCCGGGTGCGGATGCTGCACTGGATGCCGTGCATTCGTTGCCCGTTCCCACGGTCAAGACCGAGGACTGGAAGTACACCCGCGTCGGCAGGCTGTTCCATGCCCCCTATGCTGCACCGAAGGGCGATGCCGCCGTGACGCTGCCGGAGCGGCTGCCCTTCCCCGCCACGCGCGTGGTGTTCGTCAACGGCCATTTCCGCAGCGACCTCAGCGACGACCTGCGCGCCCAGGAAGGCGTGGTGGTGGACAGCCTCGCCAGGCAGGTGGGGAACGGCCTGCTGAAGGCGCACTACGGCACGCTCGCGCCCATCGGCGACCGCCTGTTCACCGCGATGAACACGGCCGCACCGACCGATGGGACGGCCCTCGTGGTGTTCAAGGGCGTCAAGCTGGCGCAGCCGCTGCACATCCTCCACCTCACCACCGCCGCCGGACAATTGGTCCAGCCGCGCGACCTGTTCCTCGTTCAGGAAGGCGCGGAGGCCGAGGTCGTCATCGAACGCGGATCCCTGGCCCCCGATGCGGGCACGTCGCTGGTGAACAGCGTGCGCGAGTGCTTCGTGGCCCAGGGTGCCCGGCTCACCGTCCACCAGGTGCAGCACGAGGCCGCCGGCCCGGCCTGCATCGCCTTCGAAGGGGTGCGCGTGGAAGCGGGCGGCTGGTTCAGCATCGACACCACCACGCTCGACAGCTCCCTGGTGCGCAACGACCTGCGCGTATCGCTCGCGGGCCCCGAAGCACACGCCGAGCTGAACGGCGTGTACGTGATCGACGGCACCACGCATTGCGACAACCATACCTACATCGGCCATGACGTGCCGGACTGCACCAGCGATGAGCTCTACAAGGGCATCGTCGCCGGCAAGGCCACCGGCGTGTTCAACGGCAAGGTGCAGGTGGAGCGCGATGCCCAGCGCACCCGCGCCTACCAGAGCAATGCGAACATCCTGCAGGGCGACGACGCCCGGGTGTTCACCAAGCCCGAGCTGGAGATCTACGCCGACGACGTGAAATGCAGCCACGGCTGCACCATCGGCCGACTGGACGAGAAGGCCCTGTTCTACCTGCGCTCGCGCGGCGTCAGCGAGGCCGAGGCGCGCCGCATGCTGGCGCATGCTTTCACCACCGACGTGCTGGAACGCATCGCGAACGAAGCCTGGCGCGATCACCTGGCCGCGCTCATCGACGCGAAACTGGATGCGCTGTGAGGACGAAAGCCGCACCGGTCGCCCGCCCTTATGACGTCGAGGAGGTCCGTGCGCAGTTCCCGATCCTGAAGGAGCTGGTGCACGGCCGGCCGCTGGTGTATTTCGACAACGCCGCCACCAGCCAGAAGCCGCGCCGCGTGATCAAGGCCGAAAGCGCCTATTACGCCACCATCAATGCCAACGTGCACCGCGGCGTGCACACGCTGAGCACCAAGGCCACCGAGGCCCAGGAGGCCGCGCGCGAGACGGTCCGCAAGCATATCCATGCCGAGCACGCGCGCGAGGTGGTCTTCACCAGCGGCACCACGGCGGGGATCAACCTGGCGGCGTCCAGCCTCGGCCAGCTGTTGCTGCAGCCGGGGGACGAGGTGGTGATCAGCGGAATGGAGCACCACAGCAACATCGTGCCCTGGCAGCTGGCCTGCGAGCGGCACGGTGCCACGCTGAAGGCGATCCCGATCACCGACACCGGCGAGTGGGACCTGAAAAAGGCACCGTTCTCGGACAGGACCCGCATCCTCGCGATCGGCCACGTGAGCAATACGCTGGGCACCATCAATCCGGTGAAGAAGCTGATCGCCGAGGCGAAGAAGCGCGGCATCACCACCGTGGTGGACGGCGCACAAGCCCTCGCGCACCTCGCGGTGGACGTGCAGGCCCTCGGCTGCGACCTCTATGCCTTCAGCGGGCACAAGGCCTACGGGCCCACCGGCATCGGGGTGTTGTACGGCCGCGAGGGATTGCTCGACCGCATGCCGCCGTGGCAAGGCGGTGGCGAGATGATCGACACCGTGACGCTGGAGAAGAGCACCTGGGCCCGGCTGCCCTTCAAGTTCGAGGCCGGCACGCCGAACATCGCCGGGATCATCGGCCTGGGCGAGGCCATCCGCTGGATGGAGGACTACGACAAGACCGCCATGGCGCAGCACGAACAGGCCCTGCTGGAGCACGCCACCCAGGGACTGCTCGCCATCGACGGCCTGCGCATCCTCGGCACGGCGAAGGAGAAGGTGGGCGTGGCCAGCTTCGTGATCGATGGCGTGCACCATTACGACCTCGGCGTCCTGCTGGACCAGCAGGGCATCGCCGTGCGCACGGGCCACCACTGCACCCAGCCGCTGATGGACCGCTTCGGCGTGAGCGGCACCACCCGGGCCAGCTTCGCGTGCTTCAACACGATCGCCGAAGTGGACGCGATGGTGGCGGCGGTGAAGAAAGGCGTGAAGATGCTGCGGTAACGCGCTCCAGCATGACATGGAACGGACGATGACCATCGAGCAGGCCCAACAGGAGGTGGTGGACGAGTTCGCTCTCTTCAGCGACTGGCAGGACCGCTACGAGCACCTGATCGGCCTGGGCAAGGACCTGCCGCTGATCGCGCCGGCGCACAAGACCGAGGACAACCTCGTGCGCGGCTGCCAGAGCCGGGTGTGGCTCCACGCCAAACAAGAGAACAACCTCGTCCATTTCACCGCGGACAGCGACGCCATGATCACCAAGGGCATCGTGGCGCTGCTGGTGCGCGTCTACAACGACCGACCGCCGCAGGAGATCCTCAGCGCTTCCACCGCTTTCATCGACCGGATCGGCCTGCGCGAACACCTGAGCCCGAACCGGGCCAACGGCCTCAGCGCGATGCTGGACCAGATGAAGCGTTACGCCCTGGCCTATTCTCCCCGCCCATGACCTCCGAAGAGAAGAAGCAACTGGAGGAGCGCGTGATCCTCACGCTGAAGACGATCTACGACCCGGAGATCCCCGTGGACATCTACGAGCTCGGCCTGATCTACGACGTGGTGATCCGCGACGACGCCAGCGTGTACATCAAGATGACGCTGACCAGCCCGGCCTGCCCCGTGGCCGGCACGCTGCCCGGCGAAGTGGAGGAGAAAGTGCGCCAGACCCAGGGCGTTACGGGCGCCAACGTGGAGATCACCTTCGAGCCCGCCTGGGACCGGACGATGATGAGCGAAGCGGCCCAATTGGAGCTGGGCTTCATGTGATGAGCGACGAAAACCCCATCATCAACAAGGTCGCATCGAGCGGGATCATCACCCTCGATCTGGAGGAACTGTACCCGCAAGGCGAGCGCGTGGTCTTCGACCTGAAGCCGCTGCTGTGGCAGGAGATCGCGTTGAAGGAGGACGACCTGCGCGCCTTCGTGAAAGCGCACGACTGGGCGCAGTACAAGGACAAGCTCGTCGCGGTGCATTGCTCCGCGGACGCGATCATCCCCACCTGGGCGTACATGCTGGTGGCCACGCACCTGCAACCGCACGCGGCGTTCATCACGCAGGGCGATGCCGAGCAGCTGGAACGGGCCGTGTTCACGCGCTTCGTGCAGCGGTTCGACACGGCCCCCTACCGCGGCGCACGCGTGGTGGTGAAGGGCTGCAGCAGGCTGCCCGTGCCGCTGAACGCCTACGTGGAGCTGAGCGCGAAGCTGCTGCCGGAGGTGAAGAGCCTGATGTTCGGCGAACCCTGCAGCACGGTGCCGCTGTACAAGGCGCCGAAGGGCTGATGCTACCTTCGGGGATGCGCTGGACCCTGCTGTCGTCCGCCCTGCTGTCCACGCTCCTGGGCTTCGCACAAGCGGACAGCACCGATGTCCCCTTCAGCGAGAACGGCTGGTACCTGAGCCCGCACGGCACCATCCGTATCCTGGTGATCTTCGCCGAGATCGACTACGACAAGGACCCCGCGAAGGACCCGCAACCCACGCCCACCCCGCAATGGCCGAAAGGCCAGCTGCCCACGTGGAAGGACGACCTCTTCGACCCCTTCCCCCTCGCCGAGCCCAAGGCGATGGTGACGCGCTATTACCACGACGTGAGCCTGGGTGATTTCGTGGTGCTCGGCGACTACCTCGACCGTGTGGTGACCATCACCCAGAGCGCCTACAAGAACCTGAACGACTGGAGCACCTGCGCCTGGAGCGCCGCGAACGCACAGGGGGGGCTCCATACCGCGCATGGCCTGTCCATCGACGATTTCGACCGCTGGCACGACGGCGGCAAGCCCGGCCTGCCCAAGGTGCCCGGGCCCGATGACCCGCACAGCTACGACCACGTGATGGTGATCCTGCGCAACAGCGGGCTCCAGCACGGCCAGGGCAGCACCGACGCCGGCAGCTCGGGCACCCTCTTCGGCTTCCCCAGCGACACGCAATCGCGCTTCGGCGCGATGAACGGGCTGCCGTTCGAGATCCTCAAGCACGAGTTCAACCACCTGCTGCTCGGGGGCAACAACTTCCACAGCGGCGGCGGCAATGCCGCGCAGTTCGCAGGCTATTTCCTGCCCATGCAAGGCGGCTGGAGCATGATGGGCGCCGCCAGCAGCTCGCTGCTCACCGCTTCCGCCTGGGACCGCGACCGGCTCGGCTGGCGGGCGAAGGACGCCCAACACCGCATCAATGCCCGGAGCATCTCCAACGGGTCCGTCAGTGGCGATTTGGACCCGCTCGCGGGGGACACCGGCGTGTTCGTGCTGCGCGACTTCGTGGCCAGCGGGGACGCCGTGCGCATCCGCCTGCCGTTCATCCCATCGGACGAATACCAGCAGTGGCTGTGGGTGGAGAACCACCAGACCTATGCCCGCAATGGATCGCCGACCGATCGCTTCCACTGGGAAAGCACCGGCAACCCCTGCGTGGCCGCGGCACGGCCGGGGCTCTTCCTGGTCCTGCAGGTCGACCGTGAGAACAAGCGCGGCAAGGACATCTACGGCGGCAACGCCGATTACCTGCATCCCTTGACCGCCAGCGGGAACTTCGACCTGGAGACCACCAGCGATACCCTGAACGGGACCTGTCCGTTCGGGGGCCGGGCCGTGGCGTTCCGCCGGCTCCGCGAGAACCCGCTCACCGGCAGCTGCGAGCAGCAGGTGGTGGTGTTCGACCGCAACCAGGACGGTGCGCTCGAGCGAAGCGAGCATTTCGTGCCCACGGTCCTCCAGCGGCCGGGCGTGGACCCGAACGACAGCCCCCGCTTCTTCGGCCGGCCGGAGCATGCGTTCCGTGCCGAGGGGACGCGCGTGCTGAACATGGCGAGCAACCCCTCCTCGGCCAGCATGCTCACGCTCGTCAGCGCCGGCAAGCGCGAGAACAACAAGGGCCGTGCGCCCGACAACCGGACCGTCTACCTCAACGGCATCCGGCTGGAGCTGGTGGAGCAGCGCGCGGACGGGGCCATCGTGGTGCGCGTGGGCACGGGCGATACGCGCATGGAGAACGACGTCACCTGGTGCGCCGACAGCATCGTGCTGCCCCCGCTGCGCGGCACCCAGGGCCGCGCGCTGACCATGGCCCGCGGAAAGCGCCTGCGCATCGACCGGTCGCTCACCCCCACACGCATGGCCGGTCAAGGGGAGGCCGGCGGGCGCCGCTACTTCTCGCCCCCCACGCGCTTCACCATCTCCGCGGACGCCTCGGTGCTCTTCGAGGCCGGCAGCAAGCTCCAGCTGGCGACCGGCAGCGTGCTGCACCTGATGCCGGGGGCGGAGCTCACCCTCGACCCATCCGCCACGCTGAGCATCGACGCCAACTCACGCCTCGTGGTGCACCCGCAGGCCCGGCTCGTGGCGAAGGCGAAGCTGCTGCGGAAGCTGCGGAAGCGGGGACGGCTGGTGGAGCTGTGACCCGGCCCGGTCCTCAACGCGACGCTTCCACTGGGCGAGGAGCGAGCAGGAACAGCGCCGCGAGCGGCAGCAGCCAGGAATCGCGCCCCAGGTAGCGGCTGTCCACCACGCTCAGGGATGCGCATACCCCGGCGCCGATGACGATGGCGACGAGCGCGTACCAGCCGAACCGGACGGCTTCGTCGGGCACGGGCGATGCCCCGCGGAACAACAGCCGCCCCAGCACTGCGAGGAGCGCGGCCGCCAGCACCAGGCGGTAGGCCCGGTCCGGCCAGCGCATGGCCAGTTCGCCGCGGCCGCCGTTCTGCATGGAGCCCAGGTAGCGCGGCAGCTCCTGCGGCACATGGTCCCGGATCTCCCAATAGGGCGGGCTCGTATCCGTGCGGTACCAGCGCGACTCCAGGTGCTGGCAGATCCGCCAGGCCCCCAACTGCTCGGCCGTGCTGAAGAAGCTTCCCCGCACGTGCCACCACAGGTATTTCGGCTGGCGCAGGGATCCGTGGACGATCCGTGTGTACTCCGCCCGCGTGGCGTCCCAGCCGCCCTGCCGGGCCACTGGGCTCCGGTCCGACCACAGGAAGGCGAAGCTGTTCGCCGGAAGGCTGTCGCGGTATGCGCAGATGCCGAAATGCTCCTGGGCGCAATGCTCGTCGAGGTAGGGACCGAGCATGCCCGTGTCCAGCATGCGGCCCATGAGGAACACGTGGCTGTTCCGCGAGATGTAGGCCTCGCCGTCGGCCGCCCGGTTGGCCAGCGCGAGGCCTCCCCAGGCGAGCGCGGTGGTCGCCACCAAGGCGATCGCACCGGGCCGGAGGATGACCGCTCCGTCGCGCCGGCCGATGAACAGCAGCGCGGCACCCGCCAGGGGCAGGATCAGCAGGTTGCTCGTGTGGTACCAGCAGGCGGCCACGATCGGCACCGCGTCCACGATCCGGAGCCACCCGGCCTTCCGGTCCCGCACCAGTGTGAACATCGCCAGCAGGCCGATGCCGGTGAACACGTCCGGGGTCAGCTGTGCCGCATACCAGCCCAGCCCGCTCCCCACCGTGAGCAGCAGGCACGCGGCCAGGAACGCCCGGACGGGATGCCGCGGCATGCAGAGCGCAGAGACGCGCTGCATGTACCACGCGCACAGCAGCGCCTGGGCCACGGCCACGCCCCACAGCGAAAAGCCCCCCAGGCTGGTGGCCCGGATGAACGGACCGTACCAATAGGGCCGGTCGTAAGGGACGTAGCCCGTGAACGCGCTGCGGATGTACGTGCCGGTGTCGGCGAACACGAACGGATACCCATTGATCAAGGCGGGCACCAGGATCACCAGTGTGCCGGCGGCCAGGACCAGGCCCGATCGGAGGAGGACGGCCGGCCGCATGTCGTCGATGCCGGGGGAACGCCTAGTAGGCCCGCACGTTCTTGCCCTGCCGCCAGTTGATGAAGGCGCGGTTCACCACGCGGTTGCCGCCCGGCGTGGGGTAGTCACCGGTGAAGTACCAATCGCCCGTATGGTCGGGACAGGCGGCGCGCAGGCCCTCGATGCTCTGGAACACCAGCTTCACCTCCGCGCCGATGCCGGCCGGGGTGAGCAGTTCACCGATGCGGTCGCTGATGCGCTGTGCGGTGAACGGGCGGTAGATGTCCTTCACCATGTTCCGCTGCTCGGCCAGCGGGCGGTCCACCATGGCCAGGCAGCGGTCGTACACATCGTCGATGACGTTCTCCTGCTTGGTCTCCTTCAACAGCGAGATGGCCGCCTGGAAGGCGATGAGGTCGCCGAGCTTGGCCATGTCGATGCCGTAGCAATCGGGGTAGCGGATCTGCGGCGCGCTGCTGACCACCACGATGCGCTTGGGCTCCAGCCGGTCGAGCATCTTCAGGATGCTTTGGCGCAGGGTGGTGCCGCGCACGATGCTGTCGTCGATCACCACCAGGGCGTCCTCGCGGGCGCGCACGCTGCCGTAGGTGATGTCGTAGACGTGCGCCACCAGGTCGTCGCGCGCGTCGTCGTTGGTGATGAAGGTCCGCAGCTTGGCGTCCTTGATGGCCACCTTCTCCAGGCGCGGGCGCATGGCGAGGATCCTGCGCAGCGCGGCCGGGTCGGGCGAGGGGCCCAGCTCCAGGATGCGGCGCTCCTTCACCTTGTCCAGCTCGTCGTCCATGCCCTTCAGCATGCCGTAGCAGGCCACCTCGGCGGTGTTGGGGATGAAGGAGAACACCGTGTTCTCCAGGTCATGGTCCACCGCATCGAGGATGGCGGGGCAGAGCGAGCGGCCCAGGGCGATGCGCTCGCGGTACACGTCGCGGTCGCTGCCGCGGCTGAAGTAGATGCGCTCGAAGCTGCAGGCGCGCTTCTCCATCGGCTCGCGCACCAGCTCCTCGCTGTAGCTGCCGTTCTTCCGCACGATGAGGGCATGGCCCGGCTGCAGCTCATGCACCTGCTCGGCCTTCAGCGCGAAGGCGGTCTGGATGGCGGGGCGCTCGCTGGCGGCCACCACCACCTCGTCATCGGCGTACCAGAAGCAGGGGCGGATGCCCGCCGGGTCGCGCAGGACGAAGGCGTCCCCATGGCCGATCAGCCCCGCCAGGGCGTAGCCGCCATCGAAGTCGAGCGCGCTTTGGTGCAGGATGCCCCGCACGTCCAGCTTGTCCCCGATCACCTGGGCGATCTGGCGGTCGGTATACCCCAGCTGCCGGTGGATGCCCGCCAACCGGTCGTTCTCCACGTCGAGGAAATGCCCGATCTTCTCCAGCACGGTCATCGTGTCGCTGCGCTCCTTGGGCACCTGGCCGATGCTGACGAGCAGGTTGAACAGCTCGTCCACGTTGGTCATGTTGAAGTTGCCCGCCACCACGAGGTTCCGCGTGATCCAGTTGCTCAGGCGGCGGCGGGGGTGGCAGTTCTCCAGGCTGTCGCGGCCGAAGGTGGCGTAGCGCAGGTGCCCCAGCAGGACCTCGCCGGTGAAGGGCGCGTTCCGCTTCAGCCATTCCGTGTCGCCCGCCTTGGCGGGGTCGGCGGCCAGGGCGTCCTGGATGCCCTTGTGGATGCGGCCGAAGATGAGCTGGATGGCCTGCTTGTCGGTGCTGCGCTCCCGGTCGATGAAAGGCGTGCCCGGGTCGGGATCGAGCTTCAGCGTGGCCACCCCGGCGCCGTCCTGGCCCCGGTTGTGCTGCTTCTCCATCAGCAGGTACAGCCGGTTCAGGCCGTACAGCGCGGTCCCGTAACGTTCCTGATAGTGGGCCAGCGGCTTCCGGAGGCGGATGAACGCCAAGCCGCATTCATGCTTGATGGCATCGCTCATGCAAGGACCCGGGCCGCTTGGTAGCGATGTCCGGGGCGCAAAGGTACGGAC
>JAFDZF010000161.1 GCA_018267055.1 Bacteroidota bacterium | reverse complement strand
GCCAACATGAACGCGCAGGTGGGCCTCACCTCGCCCGGCGAGATCGGGGCGGACGTGTGCCACCTGAACCTGCACAAGACCTTCGCCATCCCGCACGGCGGCGGCGGTCCCGGCATGGGTCCCATCTGCGTGAACGACAAGCTGAAGCCCTTCCTGCCCGGCCACCCGCTGGTGCGGACCGGCGGCGACCAGGCCGTGCACGCGGTGAGCGCGGCGCCCTGGGGCAGCGCCCTGATCCTGCTGATCAGCTACGGCTACATCAAGATGCTGGGCGGCGCGGGGCTCACCGATGCCACGCGCTATGCCATCCTCAACGCCAACTACCTGAAGGCCCGCCTGGCGGACCACTACCCCATCCTCTACGTGGGCGATGAGGGCATGGTGGCGCATGAGATGATCCTGGACTGCCGCGAGTTCAAGCGCACCGCCGGCGTGGAGGTGGAGGACATCGCCAAGCGCCTGATGGACTATGGCTTCCACGCGCCCACGGTGAGCTTCCCGGTGGCGGGCACCCTGATGGTGGAGCCCACCGAGAGCGAGAGCAAGGCGGAGCTGGACCGCTTCATCGAGGCGATGATCGCCATCCGGAAGGAGATCGCCGAGATCGAGAGCGGCAAGGCCGACCGGGCGGACAACGTGCTGAAAATGGCCCCGCACACCTGCGAGGAGATCACGGCCGACGCCTGGACGCACGCCTACCCGCGCGAGAAGGCCGCCTTCGCCGTGCACAGCCTGCGCGAATGGAAGTACTGGCCCACCGTGGCCCGCGTGGACAATGCCTACGGCGACCGGAACCTGGTGTGCACCTGCCCCCCCTTGGAAGCCTATGAGGAGCAGCCGGCCTGAACCGTCCGTCCCTGTCGGACCCGTAGAGAAATGCGTATTCCTTGCGGGACGTCGACCATCACCTTCGGGTATCCGAGCGTCACAGGGCTAAAGGCACCCTTAACGCGAACTTTCGATCGAACGAACACCGTAAGTTTACCGCCCCTCCTCCCGGAGGCGAAACCTAGCAACCTCAACCAATCATGAACAGACTGTACACTTTGGCAGCCCTGGCCCTGGTCAGCGGCGGCCTTTCGGCCCAGCGGGTAGCGGCGCCGAAACTCCATCACTTCGGTGCGGCCGAGCGCACCCCGGTGGCACAGCTGCCTGACCAGGCCGCGATGGACGCCAGCCGCGACGAAGGCGATGTCGTCTTCAGCGAGGACTTCGCCAACGGCTTCGCCGGCAACAACGGCGGCGTCGGCGCTTGGACCACCGGCCTGGCCAACGGCAACGGCTGGGTCTACAGCCACACCGGCCCGAACGGCGCTTACAGCGACAACAGCGAGATCATCGCGTCCACGACCGTGACGAACGGTTTCATGATCTACCAGTCGGACTCCCTGAACTCGAACTGGAGCAACCCCACCAACCCGGTGATCGTGGCTTCTCCTGTGGAGCTGGTCGGCGCCCTCATCTCGCCGGTCATCGACCTGAGCGCCAACCCCTACGTGCAGCTCGAGTTCCAGCAGACCATGCGTTTCTGCTGCTCGAACGACGACCGCGGCCACTTCGTGGAAGTGAGCAGCGACGGTGGCGCCAGCTGGCCCACCCGTATCCCGGTGGACGAGGGTATCGCCGACAACGATGATTCCGGCACCCACACCAAGATCGTGAACATCACCGCCGGCATCGCGGGCGACCCCTCGCAGGCGCGCATCCGCTTCGTGCAGGACGGCACCGCCAACCAGATCACCCACTACCACTGGCAGGTGGACGACATCAAGATCACGGTGGTGCCCATGCACGACATCCGCACCACGGCCGCTGCCACCTACTACTTCAACTTCGACGCGGCCGCGACGTTCGACTCCGTCCGCTATACGATCATCCCGCAGTCGCAGCTCCGCACGATGGGCCTGAACATGACCTTCTTCAACAACGGTCAGTCGGTGGAGACCAACACGACGGCGCACTTCACCTGCGACGACGGCTTCGACCAGAACGTATCGGTGGGCGACATGGCCCAGGGTTCGAGCGAGACGGTGTTCGCCGACGGCTTCGTGCCGACCAACTCGCTGGGCGACCACAACATCACCTTCTCGGTGAGCGCGGACGACGAGGACGGCAACCCGGCCAACAACACGCTGACGGACAAGGTGACGGTGAGCCAGTACATCTACGCCCGCGACGATAACTCGCGCAGCGGCAACACCACCAACACCCAGAACCCCGCCGAGCCGAACGCGGCCTTCCTGCTCGGCAACTGGTTCCACATCAAGGAAGCAGTGACCCTCTATGCCATCGACGTGGTGTTCGCCACGGGCTCCGACGTGGGCTCCATCGTGAACTGCCAGCTGCTCAATGACGCCCGCGAGCCCATCGCGGAAACGGTGGAGCATGAGCTGGTGGCGGGCGACCTCAACGCCCTCAACGGCAACCACTTCGTGACCTTCATGTTCGATGAGCCCGTGGACCTGGTGGCCGGCTCGGACATCCTGCCCGTGGTGCAACACTTCGGCGGCAGCCTCGTGCGCATCGGCGTGAGCGGCGTGAGCCAGGCGCAGACCTCGCTGATCAAGGACATCCCCGGCGATGAGTGGTTCTACACCACCAGCACCCCGATGGTGCGCCTGAACTTCGACCAGACCGCCGGCATCGAGGCGAACGACATCCGCAACGGTGTGGGCCTCGGTCAGAGCTTCCCCAACCCCGCCAAGGGCAGCGCCTTCATCGACTTCTCGCTGGTGAACGGCTCCATGGTGACCATGCAGCTGCACGACCTGAGCGGCAAGTTGGTGCGCACGCTGGTGAACGGCAACATGGCGCAGGGCGCGCACCGCGTGGAAGTGAACACCGCCGACCTGCAGGAGGGCGTGTACTTCTACACGCTGACCGCCGGCGACACCCGCGCGACCAAGCGCATGACGGTGGTGCACTAAGCACGATCCCCCGGCCGGTCCCCGGCCGCACAAGGAAAGGCCCCGGCAACGGGGCCTTTCCCTTTTCATCCCCACCCGCCGGTGCCGTCCGGACCCGCATGAGGAACGGTCATCGGTGGGAAAGCCGGATCGTTAAATTCGCTTCCATAACCCCTTGTCGCATGAGATACCTTTCCGCTAGCCTGTCCTTGCTGGTCCCCTGCCTGTTGGTGGGCCAGCAGATGACCCATCCACGCTACGCACCGCACCCCGACCGCGGCCAGTACCCGGCCACCGATGTGCGCAGGCCCCAGAGCGCCCCGCGCGCCCTGGACTATTACAACGAGACCTTCGACACCGGCATCAATGGTTGGACGGCCAGCGCCGCCCAAGGCCAGGTGGTGTGGGCCTGGACCAACACGGGCCCCGGCACCACGACCTCGACCTACCCCGTGCCCCCGCTGAACACCACCACGGGCGGCTGGATGATGGTGGACGATGACTTCCTGGGCTCGAGCGGCCAGGCGACGGACGTCACCCTGACCTCGCCGGTGATCGACCTCAGCAGCGCACCGAGCAACCTGAAGCTGGAGTTCGACCAGTACTTCCAGGAGTGGCAGAACGAGCACTGCTTCGTGGGCGTGTCCACCGACGGCGGCACCACGTGGAACGAAGTGGAGATCAACGAGGGCGTGGGCCGCGACGGCCGCCCCAACCCCGAGGCGATCGACCTGAACATCAGCGATTGGGTGGCGGGCGACCCCTCCAACGTGCAGATCCGCTTCCGCTACGCCTCCGAGTGGGACTATGGCTGGCAGGTGGACAACGTGACCATCAGCGATCTGCCGGACAACGACCTGGCCGTGATCCAGCCGCGCCAGACGAGCTTCAACTTCGGCGCCACCGGCCTGGAGAACATCGACTACTCGATCTATCCGCTGGCGCAGGTGCGCCCGATGCTGCTGCACACCAAGGTGCGGAACAAGGGCTTCATGGCCCAGCACAACGTGGTGTTCAACGTGAGCGTGTCGGGCCCGGGCGGCGTGGTGTTCACCGGCTCGAGCACCCCGGTCGCACAGCTGGACCCCGACCAGGAGGATTCCCTGGCGGTGGAGGGCTTCACGCCTTCGGCCGTCGGTGACTACACCGTGACCTTCAGCGTGACCCAGGACGAGACCGACGAGATCCCGGAGAACAACAGCGAAGCCACCCATTTCGCCGTGAGCGACTGCTCCTGGGCGGGTGATGACGGCGCATGCCAGCAATACCAGGGCCCGGGCGCCGACTTCGAAGGCGACGAGTTCGAGGTGGGCAACTTCATCGACATCGCCGAGGCGGGCAGCATGCTGTACGCCATCGACGTGGCCGTGTACAACAACTCCACCGTGGGGTCCATCATCCACGGCGTGGTGCGCGACAACAACCAGGCGGCACTGGCCGAGACGGACGACCACGAGATCCAGGCGAACGAGCTCTCCGGCCTCGGCGAGGCCAAGTTCATCCGCCTCACCCTGACGGAGCCCTACCCCCTGACGGCCGGTGAGGCCGTGCTGGTGATGGCCGGCTCCTACGGCGGCTCCGACGTGGTGAACTTCGCCACCAGCGGCCTGAGCGACGCGCAGGTGACCATCATCAACTACCCCGGCACCGGTGACGTGTTCTACTTCACCAAGACGCCGATGGTCCGTGCCGTGCTGGCCCCCGGCTGCGCCGACTACTCCGTGGTGGGCGTAAGCGAGCTGCCCGTGCAGCTGGAGAACGTGGGCGTGGTCCCGAACCCCTTCGCCGAGCAGGCCGCCCTGCGCTTCACGCTGAAAGAGGCCGGGCGCGTGCGCATCGCCGTGCAGGACGTGACCGGCCGCCTGGTGCTGCAGCAGGACCTCGGACGCCTGTCCGCCGGCCCGCAGCAGTTCCGCATCGACGGCGCGCTGCTGGACGACGCGGCCTATGCCTACACCATCACGGTGGACGGCCGCCGCATGAGCGGCATGCTGGTGCACCAGGGACACTAAGGGTCGACGACCCGCAGGGGAAAGGGCCTTCCGGACACCGGAGGGCCCTTTTTCCGTTCCTAGCCCTTCATCGCCTTGCGCACCTGGCGCATGAGGCTGCCGGCGAAGATGAACTCGTTGAGCTCCTTGTTGTCGCTCGTGAGCAGCTCATCGCGCGTGCCCTTCCACCACAGGCGGCCCTGGTGGATGAAGAAGATGTTGTCACCGGTGCCCATCACCGAGTTCATGTCGTGGGTGATCACGATGGTGGTGGTGCCGTACTCCTCGGTGAGCTCCTGGATCAGCTCGTCGATCACGATGCTGGTCTGCGGGTCGAGGCCGCTGTTGGGCTCGTCCACGAAGAGGTACTTCGGGTTCATGGCGATGGCCCGGGCGATGCCCACGCGCTTCTGCATGCCGCCGCTGATCTCGGAGGGGTACAGGCCGTCCTTGTCGATGATGTTCACGCGCTTCAGGCAGAGGTGGGCGCGCTCCAGCATCTCCTCCGGGGCCATGGTGGCGAACATCCGCAGGGGGAAGAGCACGTTCTCCAGCACGGTGAGCGAATCGAACAGGGCGCTGCTCTGGAACAGCATGCCGATCTCCTGCCGGATCTGGCGCTTGGCCTCCTTGTCCAGGGTATGGAACGACTGGCCATCATAGCGCACCTCGCCCTCCTCGGGCACGTAGAGCCCCACGATGCACTTGGCCAGCACGCTCTTGCCGCTCCCGCTCTTGCCGATCACCTGGTTCACCTTGCCCTTGGCGAACACGGCATTGATGTCCGTGAGCACCTGCGTGCTGCCGAACCGCTTGCTCAGGCCCACCACCTCGATCATAGCAGCAGGGTCTGGGTGAGCAGGTAGTTCATGATCAGGATCACCACGTCGCTGTACACCACCGCCTTGGTGCTGCTGATGCCCACCTCGCGGGTGCCGCCGCTGGTGTAGTAGCCGTGGTAGGCCGACACCGTGGTGATGATGATGGCGAAGACCACCGTCTTGATCAGCGCGTAGGTGACGTGGTAGGCGTTGAAGTCGAACTGGATCCCCTCGATGTAGTTGGCCGAGCTGACCAGGCCCGAGAGGGTGCCCGCCATGTACCCGCCGAAGATGCTCAGGAACATGCTGATGATGATCAGGAAGGGGTTGATCACCACGCAGGCGATGATCTTGGGCAGGATGAGGTAACCGGCGGAGTTGACCCCCATGATGTCCAGGGCATCGATCTGCTCCTTCACCCGCATGGACCCGATCTCGGCGGCGATGGTGGACCCCACCTTCCCCGCCAGGATGAGGGAGATGATGGTAGGGCTGAACTCCAGGATGGTGCTCTGCCGGGCCGCGAACCCCACCACGTAAAGTGGGATGAACGGGGAGTCGATGTTGGTCTTGGTCTGGATGGTGATGACCGCCCCCATGAAGACCGAAAGCAAGGCGACGATACCTAAGCTCTTGACGCCCAGGAGGTCAATCTCCTCAATGGTCCGTTTCCAGTAGATCCCGAACCGCTCGGGTTTGGAGAAGACCTCCCCCTGGAGCTGGAAATAACGGCCGATGTGGTAGAGGATCCTCATCCAGGGCGAAGACCGCCAAAAATAGGCCTTCCCCGGTGCCCCGATCTTCTTTTCCGGACACCCCCGGAAAGTGTGTAGGGCACCCCCTACATTTGCCTGTACCCCGCTCTACAGCGGGTTTTCCATGCCCCGAACGCGCTTCCATAGCCCCTTGGTCCTCGCCGGAGCGCTCGCCACCCTGCTGCTCACCGCCAGCTGTGCGAGCGGTCCCCGGTACGGGGCTTCGCGCAAGCACAAGAAGGAGTGCGATTGCCCCAAATGGAACGCGCTCCCCCGGCCCGCGGACGGACGGGACGTCCGGGCGGACGTGGAAGCACCTTCGAACGATGCGAACGTGACCGCCCATGCCTCCCACCACTGACATCCTCCGCCTCCGGGCGCACATCCCCTCGGCCGCATACGTGGTGGTGCTCAACTGGCTGCGCCGCAATCCCGTGGTGGTGCGGGTGAGCAAGCCCCGCACCACCAAGCTCGGCGACTACCGCACCGGCACGCGCACGCAACCGCACCGCATCTCGGTGAACGAGGACCTGAACAAGTACGCCTTCCTGGTGGTGCTCGTGCATGAGTTCGCGCACTACAGCACCTTCCAGAAGTTCCGCCGCCACCAGCCGCACGGGAAGGAATGGAAGGCCGAGTACAAGCGCCTGATGCGCCCCTTCCTGAGCCGCGAGGTCTTCCCCGCCGACGTGCTCCATGCCCTGGAGCACCACCTGCTCGACGCCCCCAGCAGCAGCTGCACGGACCACGGCCTGATGCGCGTGCTGCGCCGCTACGACCGCACCCCGCGGCCGTTCCTGGAGGAGCTGCACGAGAACACCATCTTCCGCTTCAACCAGCGGATCTTCGTGAAGGGCCCGCGCCTGCGCACGCGCTACAAGTGCCGCTGCCTGAACGACCGGCGCATCTACTTCATCGATCCCACGGCCGAGGTCCACCTCGACCAGCCGATGATCATCCGCCGCGCCTCGTAAGGCGGGTGTTCCATCTTTGTCCCCCGATGAACGATAAGCATACGTATTGCGTGATCATGGCCGGTGGCATCGGCAGCCGTTTCTGGCCGATGAGCCGCACCGCCTACCCCAAGCAGTTCCTCGATTTCCTCGGCCTGGGCCGCACCCTCATCCAGCAGACCTTCGACCGCTTCCTGCCGCTGTGCCCGCCGGAGAACATCCTGGTGGTGACCAACGCGCAGTACGCCCCCATCGTGAAGCAGCAGCTGCCGCAGCTGCGCGACGACCAGGTGCTCACCGAGCCCAGCCGCCGCAACACCGCGCCCTGCGTGGCCTATGCGAACCACGTGCTGCTGAAGCGCGACCCGAAGGCCCGCATCGTGGTGGCCCCGAGCGACCACCTGGTGATGAAGGAGCAGGAGTTCCAGGACACCATCCGCCTCGCACTGAAGCAGGCCGAGAGCAGCGACTGCCTGGTCACCCTCGGCATCAAGCCCAGCCGGCCCGACACCGGCTACGGCTACATCCAGTTCACCGACGGCACCGGCACCGTGGACCCGCGGGTGAAGCAGGTGGCCAGCTTCCGCGAGAAGCCCGACCACGCCACCGCCGTCCAGTTCATCGAGAGCGGCGACTTCCTCTGGAACAGCGGCATCTTCATCTGGACCCTGGCGAGCATCCGCAAGGCCTTCGAGCGGCACTTGCCCGCCATGGAGCAGCAGTTCGCCGCCGGCGCCCCCTACTACGGCACCCCGCAGGAGGCCGCCTTCATCGCCGACACCTACACCCGGTGCGAGAGCATCAGCATCGACTACGGCGTGATGGAGAAGGCCTCCAACGTCAACGTGGTGCCCAGCGACTTCGGCTGGAGCGACCTGGGCACCTGGGGCAGCCTCTACACCCACGTGCCGAAGGACGCCCAGGGCAATGCCGCCATCGGCCAGCAGGTGCGCTTCTACGACTGCGCCGACAACATGGTGCACGTGCAGGACGACCGGCTGGTGGTGCTCCAGGGGCTGGAGGACTGCATCGTGGTGAGCACGAAGGACGCGCTCCTGGTGTGCCGCAAGCACGACGAGCAGAAGATCAAGCAGTTCGTGGCCGACGCGGCCGCGGAGTGGGGCGAGAAGTACGTGTGAACGGTCACGCGCCGGTCATGCGCTCGAACAGGCGCCGGCTCTGCACCAGCATCTTCAGGCGGCGGCGCTTCAGCACGATGGGCGCATCCGCCTCCTCGTGCTGCTGGAGGCTCGTGCCATAGGCCTTGAGGACCTCCCGGTAGGTCAGCAGGCCCACCACCGTTCCCTCTTCCGCCAGCACCGCCAGCGCCCGGGCCCCCGTACGCGCGAAGGTGCCCGCCGCGCTCCGCAGGTCATCGTCCGCACCCGCTGCCGGCGGCACCCGCACCGCCACGGCCAGCGCATCGCCCGGCGCCCTTCCCCGCAGGTCCGCCACATCCGCGATCCCCTCGAAGCGCCCTTCCTCGTCCACCACGAACAGGTGCTCGACGCCTGGCGGAAGCCCCGCCAGCACCCCGCCGATGCCTTCGCTGCTGCGGTGCACGGGCACCTCCTCGTCCATCACCTGCTCCACGCGGACCGATTCCAGCACGTCCGGGCCATAGGAGTGCGGGGCGCGCACGCCGCGCCGCGCGATCTTCTCCGTCATGATCGTGTTCTTCATGAACACGTAGGAGACCAGGTACGAGGCTGCGCACGCGCCGAGCAAGGGCAGCAAGGCCTCGGGGCGCTGGGTGGTCTCCAGCGCGAACACGATGCTCGTGAGCAGGGCGCGCGAGGCCCCGGCGAACAGGGCGGACATGCCGACCAGCGCCGCCATCGGCAGCACCAGCCCCACCGCAGGGAACAATGCCTGCGCCGCCATGCCGAGCAGCAGCCCGAAGGCCGCGCCGATGGTGAGCAAGGGAGCGAGGGTTCCACCGGAGGTGCCGCTGCCCAGGGCGATCATCCAGGAGATCAGCTTCAGGAAGGCCAGCGACAGGACCATCCGCATCGGCGTGATGCCGCTCAGCAGGCCGGTGATGTTCTCATAGCCCACGCCCAGGGTGTGCGGCGCGAAGTACCCCACCACGCCCACCGCGAGCCCGCCGATCGCCGGCCACCACATCCAGTGGATCGGCAACCGCTCGAAGCCGTCCTCGATGGCGTACACCAGCTTGGTGATCCCCAGCGCGCACACGCCGACGAGGAGGCCGATGAGGCTGTACCCGAACAGCGCGGGGTCGGACGTGCCTTCCAGCGGCGGCATGGGGAACACCGGACCGTGCTCGAACAGCAGGCGGTGGCCCGCCGCACCGGTGATGCAGGCCAGCACCACCGGCAGCAGCGAACGCGGCGAGAACTCGAACAGCAGCAGCTCGATGGCCAGGAAGATGGCCGCGATGGGGCTGCCGAAGATGGCCGACATGCCCGCCGTGGCCCCCGCCGCCAGCAGCACCTTCCGCTCGTTGGGCGTGATGCGGAACAGCTGGCCCAGCGTAGAGCCGAACGCACCGCCTGTGGCGATGATGGGGCCCTCGGCGCCGAACGGGCCGCCGGTGCCGATGGAGATGGCCGACGACAGCGGCTTCAGGTAGGTGATCGACGGCTTGATGCGGCTTTGGTTGGTGAGCACCTGCTCCATCGCCTCGGGGATGCCGTGCCCCCGGATCGCCTTGGAGCCGTAGTAGGCCATGAGCCCCACCAGCACGCCCCCGATGGCGGGAACGACCACGACCCACGCGCCGAGGGCATGGTCCGCCGGGGAGGTATGCGCGAAGGTGAAGCGGCCCTGGAACGCGATGGCCGTGAACAGGTCGATGATGAGCACCAGCAGCTTCGCGAGCCCGCTGATCACCACGGCGGCAAGCACCGCGAGCAGGCAGGTCCGCAGCAGGCGCCACTTGTCGTCGTCGCGGACCGCGGCCGTCCGGTCGGCCTGGAGCATGCTGTCCAGGGAGACCGATACGGGGATCCCGTCGCGTGGCGGCTGCTGCTCGTCCTTCTTCATCCCTGCATGCGGCTGGGGCGCGGCCTTGGGGGGCCGGGACGAAATTACCCCCTTCCCGGGGAGGGCGGATGCGCCAAATAGTCTCCATGGAGAATATATTTGTACCATGGACCGCCGCCGCTTCCTTGGCCTGGCAGCATTCACCGGCGGCGCCCTCGGCACCATGCAAGCCCGCAGCCTCCTGAACACCTTCTCCGACGGCGCCGCTTCCCCGCGGATGCCGGCGCTCTTCATCGGCCATGGCAACCCGATGAACGCCATCCAGGACAATCCCTTCACCCGGCACCTCCGGCAGCTGGGCCAGCGCCTGGAGCGGCCCAAGGCGGTGCTGGTGGTGAGCGCGCACTGGCTCACCCGGGGCGGCAGCTTCGTGAGCGTGAACCCCAAGCCCGCCACCATCCATGATTTCGGCGGCTTCCCCGAAGAGCTGCACCGGGTGCAATACCCCGCGCCGGGCGCGCCCGAGCAGGCCCGGGAAACGGTGGCGAACGTCCGGTCGATCCAGGTGCACGAGGACCACGAGATGGGCCTGGACCACGGGGCCTGGAGCGTCCTGCGCCACATCTTCCCGGACGCCGACGTGCCGGTCTTCCAGCTGAGCATCGACTGGGACCTGACACCGGCCGAGCACTACGCCCTGGCCCAGGAGCTGCGCTCCCTGCGCGACAAGGGCATCCTTCTCCTCGGCAGCGGCAACGTGGTGCACAACCTGGGCCGCGTCAACTGGTCCGCACCGGAGGCGCCGGCCTATGATTGGGCGGTGGAGTTCGACCGGTTCGTGGCGGAGCACGTGGCCTCGGGCGACCACCAGGCCCTGGTGGACTACCAGCGGCTGGGAGCGGTGGCCCGCCTGGCCCACCCGTCCAACGACCATTACCTGCCCCTGCTCTACACCCTGGGCGTGCGCCAGCCGGGCGAGGCGGCCCAGGACATCCACACCGGGCTGGACATGGGCAGCATCAGCATGCGCAGCTTCCTGCTGGGCTGAGAAAAGTGTCCACACCCCGGCGTGGATGGAGAAAGGGCGGCCCCGACGCGGCCGGGCCACGTCCTCCTGACCTTTACCCGGCCCGATCGTCCATGCCGCCCTACACGCTCATCCATTCCGACGCCGACCTGGCCGCGCTGATGAAGCGCCTGCGGAACGAGCCGGTGCTGGCGCTGGACACCGAGGCGAGCAGCTTCCACCGCTACCACGAGCGCCTGTGCCTGCTGCAGCTGAGCTCGCGGAACACCACCTGGCTGATCGATCCGCTGACGATCACCGACATGACGCCCCTGGGGGCGGCGCTGGCCGACCCGGCCATCGAGTGGGTGATCCACGACGCGGACTACGACCTGCGGATGCTGAAGAAGATGTGGGGCTTCCGGGCCACGCGGGTCTTCGACACGATGGTGTCGGCGGAAGTGCTGAACGAGCCGGAGCTGGGCCTGGCCGCAAGCCTGAAGAAGCACTTCGGCCTGCAGCTGGACAAGAAGTTCCAGAAGGCCGACTGGAGCAAGCGGCCGCTCCCGCCGGAGATGCTGGCCTATGCCGCGATGGACACCGCGCACCTGATCGCCCTGCGCGACGTGCTCAAGGCCGAGCTGGAGCGCAAAGGGCGCTGGAGCTGGGCGGAGGAGGAGTTCGAGCTGCTGGTGGACGTGCCCTTCGAAGCGGTGGAGAACGGCGAGCCGGGCTTCCTGCGCATGAAAGGGGCCAAGGCCCTGAAGCCGCGCCAGCTGGCGGTGCTGCGCGAGCTCTTCGCCTGGCGTGACGCGCTGGCCGCGAAGATCGACCGCGCGCCCTTCATGGTGCTGGGCAATGATGTGATGATCGAGCTGAGCAAGGACCCGCCGGCCGATGTGAAGGCGCTGGCCGCCCGCAAGGGCGTCGGCGAGGCCATGCTGACGCGGCACGGCGCGACCATCATCCAGCGCATCGAGCGGGCCCTGGACCTGCCGAAGGAGGAATGGCCCCGGCTGCCGCGCGCCAAGCGCTGGGAGCGCGACGACGACTTCGAGGACCGCCTGAAGCGGCTCAAGCAGGAGCGCGACCGCCTGATGCGCGACCGCGACCTGCGGCCGGGCATCATCTGCTCCAACCACCTGCTCTCGGACATCGCACGGCTGCTGCCCGGCGACCGGGAGGCCCTGGGCGCCATCGAAGGCATGCGCCGCTACCAGGTGCGCGAGTTCGGCGACCAATTGCTGAAAGCGCTCTGATCCACGGCATAGGGTCCGGAGCGGCCTTCGATCGGTACGGATCAATATATAGATGAATATATATATTTGCACTCGTCATGGCCACGACCACCGCAAGCCTGGACCTCCGGGTCGGCACCGACAAGCTCATCCGGGCCAGCGAGCTGCTCCGGGTGGCCGCGCATCCGCACCGCCTCGCCATCCTGGACCACCTGGGCCGGCAGGCGGAGTGTTGCGTGTCGGACCTCCAGGAGCTCACCGGTCTGGAGCAAGCCGTGCTGAGCCAGCATCTGACCCTGATGCGTGACAAGGGCCTGCTGACCTGCCGGCGCGAAGGCCGCTTCAGCTACTACCGCCTGCAACGGCCCGAGTTCCTGCGCATCATCCAGCACCTGGAGGACTGCTGCGACCATCTGTGACCATGATCTATGCAGGATATGCCAGTGCATTGGTGATGGGCCTCATCCTGGGGGTGATGGGGGGCGGTGGCTCCATCCTGACCGTGCCCATCCTGGTATACCTCTTCCACCTGGACATGTTGACGGCCACGATGTACTCCCTGTTCATCGTGGGCGTGGCGAGCGCTGCCGGCGGTGTACGCAGTTGGCGGGCGGACCACGTGGACCGGCCGGCGCTCTTCCGGTTCGGTCTTCCCAGCCTGGTCACCGTGCTCGCCACACGCGCATGGTTGCTGCCGCACATCCCCGACCCGATCCTGAGCATCCATGGCACGCCCATCGGGCGTTCCCTGGGGCTGTTGCTGCTCTTCGCCGTGCTCATGCTGGCGGCGGCCACCAGCATGATCCGCACGCACGGGCCCGCCACGACCACCGCCACGCAACGGCGGCACTTGCTGATGCCCTTGGGCCTGGGCCTCGGCCTGATCACCGGACTGCTGGGGGCCGGCGGCGGCTTCCTGATCATCCCCGCCCTCGTTCTCATCGCCGGCACACCGATGCACCGGGCCGTGGGCACTTCGTTGCTCATCATCGCCGCCAATGCCCTCATCGGTTTTGCGGGCGACCTGACCCGCTCCCCCGATCTCGACCTACCGTTCCTCCTCGTCTTCACGGCCCTGTCCGTGGTGGGCATCCTCTTCGGAGGACGCCTGAGCGACCATATCCCCGCCGCCCGGCTCCGACCCGCCTTCGGCTGGTTCGTCCTGGTGATGGGGTTCTTCATCATCGGGCGTGAGCTTTCCGCCATGACCTGACCCCGACCGAGACACCCCACTCTTACCGATCCATGAAAATCGAGCAGATCTACACCGGCTGCCTTGCCCAAGGAGCCTACTACATCGAGAGCGATGGTGAAGCCGCCATCATCGACCCCCTGCGGGAGACCGCACCGTACATCGAGCGGGCCAAGGCCCGCAATGCCACGATCAAATACGTGCTGGAGACCCATTTCCACGCGGACTTCGTGAGCGGCCACCTCGACCTGTCCAAGAAGACCGGAGCCCCCATCGTCTATGGCCCCAATGCGAACCCTTCGTTCCCCGCACACATCGCCAAGGACGGGGAGGAACTGAAGCTGGGCAGGGTGACGATCAAGGTGCTGCATACGCCCGGCCACACCATGGAGAGCACCTGCTACCTGCTGATGGACGAGAACGGCAGGCCGCACAGCATCTATACCGGCGACACCCTCTTCATCGGCGACGTGGGGCGACCGGACCTGGCGCAGAAGAGCGGGGCCATCACGCAGGAGGACCTGGCCGGCCTCCTCTACGACAGCCTGCACAGCAAGATCATGTCCCTGCCCGATGACGTGATCGTGTATCCGGCGCATGGCGCCGGCAGCGCATGCGGAAAGAACATGAGCAAGGAGACCTTCGACACGCTCGGCAACCAGAAACGCACCAACTACGCGCTGAAGGCGGCAACGAAGGAGCTGTTCGTCCAGGAGGTGACCGACGGCCTCCTGCCCCCACCGGCCTATTTCCCGCAGAACGTGGCCATGAACAAAGGGGTGATCCCGAGCGTGGACAGCGTGAAGGAACGTGGCCTGCGTGCCCTGGCCCCGGACCGGTTCGAACTGGTGGCGGACACCGAAGGCGCCCTGGTGCTCGACACGCGCGGCGCCCAGACCTTCAAGGACGGCTTCGTGCCGCGCAGCATCAACATCGGGATCAAGGGCGATTTCGCGCCCTGGGTGGGCAGCATGATCCCCGACGTGAAGCATCCCCTGCTGCTGGTGACCGATGCGGGCATGGAGGACGAAGTGGTGACGCGCCTGGCCCGCGTGGGCTATGACCACGTGCTCGGCTACCTCGAAGGCGGCATCGCCGCGTGGAAAGCCGCGGGCAAACAGGTCGATACCATCGAGAGCATCCCCGCGGTGGAGTTCGCGGCCCGCATGGCCAAGGGACCGCTGCACGTGGTGGACGTGCGCAAGGACGGCGAATGGACCGCCTCGCGGGTGAAGGGTGCCCACCACGCCTCATTGCAATACATCAACGAGCATCTTTCCACGTTCAGCAAGGACGAGCCCAACTACATCCACTGCCAGGGCGGCTACCGCAGCATGGTGGCGGCCAGCCTCCTGAAGGCACGCGGATACCACAACGTCATCGACGTCGCCGGAGGCTTCAACGCCATCAAGAACACCGACGTGCCGGTGACGGACGAGGTATGCCCGACCACCTTGAAGAAGTGACCATCAACCCCGTCACCGATCCTGAACGAAGCCCATGCTCGAGATCCTCCAGCGCCCCTGGCCGTGGTACGTGGCCGGCACGCTCATCGGCCTTACCGTCCCCTATTTGTTGCTCGTGGGCAACAGGTCCTTCGGCATCAGCAGTTCGCTGCGCCACTTATGCGCCGCCTGCATCCCCGCCGGCATCAAGTTCTTCACGTACGACTGGAGGAAAGAGGCGTGGAACCTGTTCTTCGTGGGGGGCATCGCCCTGGGCGCCCTCATAGCGGCCACGTTCCTGCGCGATCCGGAGCCGGTCCGGCTCGCAGGTCCCACGGCCGAATACCTCGCCTCCAAAGGCATCTCCGCCGTCGGCGGCCTGCAACCCACCGAGATCTTCAGCTGGAGCAACCTGTTCACCCTGCGCGGGCTGATCTTCTTCGTCATCGGCGGCTTCCTGGTCGGCTTCGGCACGCGCTACGCCGGGGGATGCACCAGCGGGCACGCCATCATGGGCCTCAGCAGCCTGCAGTGGCCGAGCCTGGTGGCCACCGTGATGTTCATGATCGGCGGCATCGCCATGACCTGGCTCATCCTTCCCCACCTGCTCACCCTATGACCATGCCTCCCACCTTCGGGCCATCCTCCGTGGCCGACGCACAGGCGGACCTCCACGTACGCGAACAGGATGCCATCTGCGTGAACGAAAGCGCGCTGCGGCAACCCTGGTGGCATGACCTGAAGTATGCAGCGTGGGGCGTGCTGTTCGGCATCGTGTTCGTGAAAGCCGAGATCATCAGTTGGTTCCGGATCCAGGAGATGTTCCGCTTCGAGAGCTTCCATATGTACGGCGTCATCGGCACGGCGGTGCTGGTGGGCATGCTCAGCATATGGCTCATCAAGCGCACCAAGGTGCGCACGGTGCATGGCGAAGAGATCCACATCCCGCGGAAGACCTTCAACAAGGGCCAGGTCTACGGGGCGCTCCTCTTCGGCCTGGGGTGGGCCATCACCGGCGCGTGCCCGGGACCGCTCTTCGCACAGATGGGAGCCGGCTTCGGCGTGGTGTCGGTGACATTCCTGAGCGCGGTGGCCGGCACGTGGGTGTATGGCCTCGTACGGGAGCGGCTGCCGCACTAGCTCCGGCCAGGGCGAGGCGGACCTCTTCCTCATCATGGACCGGGCGAGCGTGACCTGCGGGCACTCCCATCGTCGTTCCCTCATAGTGGAACGGCCGGGATACATTTACCCCACAAACCACACTTCGATGAAGATCCTCAAGCGCAGTGCCCTGGTCCTGATGATGGGCAGTATCGTCGTGACCCAATCCGGCTGCTTCGGCTCGTTCAACCTGACGAAGAAGATCTACGGGTTCAATGAAAGCGCGAGCGACAACAAGTTCGTGCGCTCCCTGCTGTTCTGGGGCATGTGCATCATCCCCGTCTACGCCGTGGGCGTCTTCCTGGACACGATCATCTTCAACCTGATCGAGTTCTGGAGCGGCAGCAACCCGATCGCGATGAACGAGGGCGACCACGAGATGCAACTGGTGACGGTGAAAGGCGAGCGGTACAAGCTCGAGGCCACCAAGGACACCTTCACCACCACGCAGCTCACGGGCGCGAAGGCCGGCGAGGTGCGCATCATGAAGTACGACCGCGGCACGCGCACCTGGAAGTATTCGGACAGCGCCGTGCAGGACGTGGCGGTGATGACCTTCCTCGACGACAAGGCCGGGCAGGTGCGCATCTACACCGCCGACGGTTCCATGGACGTGGCCGCCGCCGACATGGCCGCCGATCCCCTGGTGGCCGCCCACCTGGAGGGCGACGCCCTGGCGAGCAAGTAAGCCTTCTTCAACTGGAAGCCCGGTCCCGCGCTCGTCGCAGGGCCGGGCTTCTTCGTCGGGTGCCGGCTCAGCGCGTCTTCGACAGGACACGCACGGGGGCGAAGGCGGACAAGGCGGCCAGCCGTCCGGCCACGGAGGACGACCAACGCACTTGCGCGGTGGGATCCGTCCGGACGTCCGCATCGTAGTGGTCCTGCTCCAGCAGCAGCAGCCGCATCTCCTCGGCATGCATGGCCCCGATCTCCTCGCGGGCGGTGGCCGGGGCGAACGTGCGCCCGGCGATCCGCTGCCGCAACAGGCGCGCATGCAGCTCCGTGAGGTCGAAATGGAGCTGCTCATGCGCCAGGACCATCCCGTCGTCCGGTCCCCGCTTGAAGTACGAGCCGTGGCAATCGAACCAGGCGTTCACCTCCGCGGTGACCTTGCCCCAGCGCACGTCGAAGGCACAGCCGAGCAGGGACAAGGTGGCCGCCTGGAAAGGCCGGGCGCTGGTGTCCCCCTTGAACTCGGCGATGGTCAGCCGGCGCGTGGCGCTCCAGGGGAGCTGCTTCTCGAACGGCCGGGCATCCTCGGCCCGGAAGAGGGTGGCACGGACGCGGTGGCAGGAGCTGCCGAAGGGGGAAGGCGTCAGGTGCTCGTCCACCCGAACCACGTTCGCGCCGAGCGACCGCGCCTGCTTGCGGACCGTGTCGAGCACGGACGCATAGTCGCACCGGACGGTCAGGCCCTTGTCGCGCGTGACCACGGTGCCCACCCGCTGCATGCCGGTGGTGTCGAGCCGTTCGGGTGCTTCCACCACGCCGGCGGGCGCATCCGGGCCCAGCGATGGGAACTGCGCGGTGGTGGCGACCTTCAGGCCGATCCCGCAGCCGGCGGTGCCCAAGGCGAACAGGAGGGCGAGGGCACCGATGCGCACGACCGCCATCAGCCTTCGCTCACCATCTTGCTCGGGTCGCACCACTGGTCGAACTGCTCGCTGGTGACGTAGCCGAGGGCGAGGGCCGCGGCCTTCAGCGTGGTGCCTTCCTTGTGCGCCTTCTTGGCGATCTCGGCGGCCTTGTAGTAGCCGATGTGCGGGTTGAGGCTGGTGACCAGCATCAGCGAGTTCTGCAGGTGCTGCTGGATCACGGGCCTGTTGGGCTCGATGCCCTCGGCGCACTTGTCGTTGAAGCTCACGCAGGCGTCGCCGAGCAGGCGGGCGCTCTGGAGCACGTTGGCGGCGATGAGGGGCTTGAAGACGTTCAGCTCGAAGTGGCCCTGCATGCCGCCCACGCTGGCGGCCACGTCGTTCCCGATCACCTGGGCGCACACCATGGTGAGGGCTTCGGGCTGGGTGGGGTTCACCTTGCCGGGCATGATGGAGGAGCCGGGCTCGTTGTCGGGGATGATGATCTCGCCGATGCCGCTGCGGGGGCCGCTGCTGAGGATGCGCACGTCGTTGCCGATCTTCATCAGCGACACGGCCAAGCGCTTGAGGGCGCCGCTCAGCTCGATCATGGCGTCGTGCGCGGCCAGGGCCTCGAACTTGTTCGGGGCGGTGACGAAGGGCTTGCCGGTGAGCTCGGCGATCTTCTTCGCCACCAGCACGCTGTAGCCCTTGGGCGCATTGAGACCGGTGCCAACGGCGGTGCCGCCCAGGGCCAGCTCACGCACCATCAGCAGGGCGTTGTCCACGGCGCGGAGGCCGTTGTCGAGCTGCTGCACGTAGCCGCTGAACTCCTGGCCGAGCGTGAGCGGCGTGGCGTCCATGAAATGGGTGCGGCCGGTCTTCACGATGTCCTTGAAGGCCTCGGCCTTCCGCGCCAGCGTGTCGCGGAGCTTCTTCACGCCCGGGATGGTCACGTCCATCGCCACGGTGTAGGCCGCGATGTGCATGGCCGTGGGGAAGGTGTCGTTGCTGCTCTGGCTCTTGTTGACGTCGTCGTTCGGATTGAGCACCTTCTGCTCATCGGTGAGCTTGCCGCCGTTGAGCACGTGCGCGCGGTAGGCGACCACCTCGTTCACGTTCATGTTGCTCTGGGTGCCGCTGCCGGTCTGCCAGATCACCAGCGGGAACTGGTCGTCGAGCGCGCCGGTGAGGATCTCGTCGCACACCTTGCCGATGAGGTCGCACTTCTCCTTCGGCAGCTTGCCCAGCTCCAGGTTGGTGAGCGCCGCGGCCTTCTTCAGATAAGCGAAGGCGTGCACGATCTCGCGCGGCATGCTGCCCGGCGGGCCGATCTTGAAGTTGTTGCGGCTGCGCTCGGTCTGCGCGCCCCAGTACTTGTCGGCGGGCACCTTCACCTCGCCCATCGTGTCCTTCTCGATCCGGTAGTCCATGTTCGTTGGTGTTGGGTCGGCCGGAGGATCCTGCACGGCCTATCCGATCAATTCAATGATGCGCTCCAAGGGGCGGCCGATGACGGCCTTCCCGTTCTTGATGACGATCGGGCGTTCGATCAGCTCGGGATGTTCGAGCATGATCGACAGCCACTCCCGATCGCTGTGCTGCTGTCCGGCGAACCGCTCCTGGTAGATCGGCTCTTTCTTCCGCAGAACGGCCTCTGCAGGGATACCCAGTCCCTGCAGGACCTGCTCCATCCGTTCCAGGGTGGGCCGGTCGGCCCGGTAATCGATGATGGTGCATGTGACGCCGGCATCCTTCAGTAGCTCCAGGCCGGCACGGCTGGTGGAGCATTGCGGGTCGTGCAGGATCGTCCAGTCGTCCATGCGGCGCTTACACCTTCTGGCTTTGTCCGTGCTGCATCAGGAAGGCCTTGAGGAACGCGTCGATCTCCCCGTCCAGCACGTCGTCCACGCTGCTGGTCTCGTGCTCGGTGCGCACGTCCTTCACCAGCTTGTAGGGCTGCAGCACGTAGTTGCGGATCTGGCTGCCCCACTCGATCTTCTTCTTGCCGGCCTCGATCTCGCTGCGCTTGGAGCGGCGGCGCTCCAGTTCCGCTTCATAGAGCTGTGACTTCAGCAGCTGCAGCGCCTTGTTCTTGTTGTCCAGCTGGCTGCGCGTCTCGGTGTTCTCGATGATGATGCCCGTGGGCGCGTGGCGCAGGCGCACGCCGGTCTCCACCTTGTTCACGTTCTGGCCGCCGGCGCCACCGCTGCGGAAGGTGTCCCAGGTGATGTCCGCCGGGTTGATCTCGATCTCGATGCTCTCGTCCACCAGCGGGAACACGTACACGCTGACGAAGCTGGTGTGGCGGCGCGCATTGCTGTCGAAGGGGCTGATGCGCACCAGGCGGTGCACGCCGTTCTCGCCCTTCAGCATGCCGAAGGCGAACTCGCCGTCCACCTCCATGGTGGCCTGCTTGATGCCGGCGCCCTCACCGTCCTGGTAGTCGAGCGTGCGGGTGTCGTAGCCGTTCTTCTTCGCCCACATCTGGTACATGCGCAGCAGCATGCCGGCCCAGTCGCAGCTCTCGGTGCCGCCCGCGCCGGCGGTGATCTGCACCACGGCGCTCAGCGGGTCCTCCTCGGCGCTGAGCATGTTCTTGAACTCGAGCTCCTCCAGCACGTGCTCGGCCTTCTTGAACTGCGCCTCGAGCTCGTCCTCGCTCACCTCCTTCGCCTTGAAGAAGTCGTACATCACCGCAGCATCGTCCACTTCGCGCTTCACGCCCTCGTACAGCTCCACCCAGCGCTTCAGCTCGCGGATCTTCTTCATCACCGCCTGGGCCTTCTTCTGGTCGTTCCAGAACTCGGGGTCGTGGGTGTACTTCTCCTCCTCCTGGACCTGGCCGCGCTTCTCCTCGATGTCCAGGTACCCCTTGAGGGCCTCCAGGCGCTCCTGCAGGGCTTCGATCTTCTCGATGGTGATCATGAGGCGAAAACGGCCGCAAAAGTAGCGCTCAAGCGGCCTCCATGGCCCGGGCCACCAGTTCCGGCTCGAACCCCTTCGCCAACAGGGAGCGCAACAGTCGCTGCCGGGCCAGGAATGCATCGTCCTCCCGGATGCGGCCGGCCTGCTTGCGCACCGCCGCCTCGATCCCTGCGCGGTACTCCTCCTCCTCGATCGCCCGCAGCCCTAGCGCGATGCACGGCGCCGACACCCGCTTCGCCTCCAGGGCCGCCCGGATCTTGATGCGCCCCCACCCCTTCTGCCGGAACTTGCTCACGGCGTAGTGCTCCGCGAAGCGTTGTTCGTTGAGGAAGCCCTCGCCGATCAGCTGCGCGATGGCCTGCTCCACCGCTTCCCGGTGAAGGCCCCAGGCATACAGCTTGTCCCGCGCCTCCTGCTGGCAGCGCTCCTGTGCGGCGCACCACCTTCGGGCTTTCGCGAGGGTCTCGGCAAGGGTCGGCATGTTGGTACGGGCCACGAAATAAGCTCAAGGCGCATGGGCACGGCCTAGCTGCGGATGAAGCGACGAAGGGAGCGCCCGCCTAGATCGGCACCTCCTTCCCCTCGCCGTCGAACACGTGGAAATCCAGGTACTGGCTGGCGCCCTCGGGCACCACCTTCACCCATTTCTTCCAGCGCCACCACCACTTCCACTGGATGCTGGGGAAGCCCTTGGTGAAGTAGGCCCCGATGAACGGATGCACCTTGAGGGTGAGGCCGCTCATGTCCTTCTCGGTGTGCAGGTAGTTCAGCGCGTTCTCGATCTCGTCGATGATGAGGACGGGGGCGCTCACCTCACCGGTGCCGCCGCAGGTGGGGCAGCTCTCGGTGGTGTCGATCTCCGTCTCGGGCCGCACGCGCTGGCGCGTCAGTTCGATCACCCCGAAGCGGCTCGGCGGAAGCACGTTGTGCTTGGCCTTGTCGTCCTCCATGGCATCCTTGAGCGCCTTGTGCAGGATGCGCCGGTTCTCGGGCTCGTACAGGTCGATGAAGTCGATGCAGATGATGCCGCCCATGTCGCGCAGGCGCAGCAGCCGGGCGATCTCCTTGGCGGCCTCCACGTTGGTGTCCAGGGCGTTCTTCTCCTGGTCCTGGTTGCCGCCCTTGCGACCGCCGCTGTTCACGTCGATCACGTGCATGGCCTCGGTCTTCTCGATGATCAGGTACGCCCCGCTGGGGAGCATCACCTGCTTGCCGAAGGCCTGCTTGATCTGCTTGTTGACGAAGAAATTATCGAAGATGTCGAGCTTGCCCTTGTAGTGCTTGACGATGTCCTTCTTCTCCGGGGCGATCTTCTCCAGCGTCTGCCGCACCTCCTCGGCGAGCAGCTCGTCGTCCACGTGGATGTGGGTGAAGTCCTTGTTCAGCACATCGCGCAGCACGGCGCTGGTGCGGTCGATCTCGCCCAGCACCCGCTTGGGCGGCAGCGCGTTCTTGAGGTTGTGGAACATGACGTCCCACCGCTGCATCAGTCCCTTCAGGTCGTTCTCGAGGTCCTCGCTCTTCTTGTTCTCCGCGTTGGTGCGGATGATCACGCCGAAGTTCTTCGGGCGGATGGCCTGCATGAGCTCCTTCAGCCGCTTGCGCTCCGCCTCATCGGTGATGCGGCTGCTGATGCTGACCTTGTTGATGAAGGGCACCAGCACCATGTAGCGGCCGGCGAGGGTGACCTCGGCCGTGAGGCGGGGCCCCTTGGTGCTGATGGGCTCCTTGGCGATCTGCACCAGCACGCTCTGGCTGGCGCTCACCACGTCGCCGAGCTTCCCCTCCTTGGGGATGTCGGCATCGAGCTTCCAGTCGTCCAGCGTGGACCGGGTGACGGTGCCGCTGACGGCGCCCTTGGCGAACTTGAAGCTGTTGCGGTACTGCGGGCCCAGGTCGAAGTAGTGCAGGAAGGCGTCCTTCTCGTGGCCCACATCGACGAAGGCGGCATTGAGGCCGGGGGCCACCTTGCGCACCTTGGCGAGGTAGATGTCGCCCACGGCGAAGCCGCGCTCCGTCCGTTCGCGGTGCAGCTCCATCAGGAGCCGGTCGCGCATGACGGCGATGGCCACTTCGCCCCCTTGGGAGCGGATGATGAGGTCGACGCTCAAGCCAGCAAAGGATCGATGTGCGAAAGAGGAATCCGGGTGGATCCGCCCCCCATGGGTCCGGGAGGACGGACCGCATCACGGCCGGACCGGCGACCGCGCTCACGCACGGACGCAGGCCGCCGCATCACCTACCGGTTCTTCTTCTTGTGACGGTTCTTCCGCAGACGCTTCTTGCGTTTGTGGGTGGCCATCTTGTGGCGCTTCCGCTTCTTACCGCAGGGCATGGGTCAGTGTGTATTTGCGTGCTTCTTCTTGATGTCGGCGAGGAAGCGGTCCGCTCCGTGGAGCAGGGCCGTATCCGTCACCAGGGTCTTGTAGGTCTCCAGGGCCGCGATGGCCTTGTCGATGCTGTCGAGCGTGGCGTAGGCCTGGCCGAGGTAGGCGTAGGCGTCGGGGTAGCCCTTGGCGTCCAGGGCGATCACCTTCCGGAAGCGCTCCATGGCCTTGTCGTACTGGCCGGTCTGCCAGCTGAACAGGCCCAGGTGGTATTGCGCCTCCACGTTGTCCGGCTGCTTGTCCGCCAGGTCGCGCAGCTTCAGGATGGTCTGCATGGGCGCCCCGCCGGCGGCGAGCTCGGACAGGATGGCCGCCACGGCCGGGTCCTTGCTGGCGGGTGCCGTACCGGCGTCCTGGGCGTGGGGCGTGGAGCCGCTGTTGGGGTCCTCGCTCACCCGGCCCGCCTCGGCGGCATTGGCCGCGGCCTTGTCCTTGGGCGTGCGCGGAGCCAGGGCCAGCAGGACCACCACGACGGCGGCGCCTGCGACCATGCCCCATTGCGAACGCTTCAAGGCCATCAGGACTGCGGGGGTTGGGGCTTGTTCTGCGAACGGTTCTTCACCTTCTCCACGAAGACGTCGGCCGGCTTGAAGGAGGGCACGTCGTGGGCGGGGATGATGATGGTGGTGTTCTTGGCCAGGATGCGTCCCGTCTTCTGGGCGCGGTGCTTCACCAGGAAACTGCCGAAGCCGCGCAGATGCACGTCCTCACCGGCTTCCAGGTTGTTCTTCACCTCGTCCATGAAAGCTTCGAGGGCCACCAGCACGATGCCGCGTTCAATGCCCGTGCGCCTGCTGATGTTGCTGACCAGTTCCGCTTTCGTCATGACCCTTCTTCCGTTTTTGGGGCTGCGAAGATAGTGTTCCGATCGGACCTGACAATGCATCTTTGTGCCTGTATGTCAAGCCTTTCATGGTTCAGCCACCGGCTGGTTCCCTGGTACCGGGAACATCGGCGGGCCCTGCCCTGGCGGGAGACCCGCGATCCGTACCGCATCTGGCTCAGCGAAGTGATCCTCCAGCAGACCCGGGTGGACCAGGGCCTGGCCTACTGGCAGCGGTTCGTGGCCAAGTGGCCCACCGTGGCCGATCTGGCGGCCGCCCGGGAGGACGAGGTGCTGAAGCAATGGCAGGGTCTGGGCTATTACAGCCGCGCCCGCAACCTGCTGGGCGCCGCCCGGCAGGTGATGGCCGAGCACGGAGGGGCGTTCCCCACCACCCATGCCGGGCTGCTGACGCTGAAGGGCGTGGGCGACTACACCGCGGCGGCCATCGCCTCCATCTCCTTCGGGGCGCCCGAGGCGGTGGTGGACGGCAACGTCTACCGGGTGCTGGCCCGGGTCTTCGGCATCGATACGCCCATCGACAGCACCGCGGGCCGCAAACGGTTCAAGGAGCTGGCCACGCGGCTGGTGGACCCGGAGCACCCCGGCGACCACAACCAGGCCGTGATGGAGCTGGGGGCCACCGTGTGCACGCCCCGCAACCCCACCTGCCTGCTCTGCCCGGTGCAGCCCAAGTGCATCGCCTTCGCCAGCGGCCGCATCGCCGACCTGCCGGTGAAACAGGGCACCGCGCGCACCCGCGACCGCTTCTTCAACTACCTCCACGTCCGCCGGGACGGGAACCTCTACCTCCGCCAGCGCACCGGCAAGGACATCTGGCAGGGACTGTTCGAGCTGCCGCTGATCGAGAGCGAACACCCCCTCACCGGGCCGGCGTTCGCACCCCTGCTGGAGGAGCGGCTCGGTCCCGGCTGGACGGTGGAAGCCCACAGCAAGGAAGCCAAGCACGTCCTCAGCCACCAGGTGATCCATGCCTGCTTCTGGACCGTGGTACCGCCGCCGGGCTTCACCCCTCCGGACGATTGGTCCCTGATGGACCCCGACCGGCACGCCGTCCCCCGCCTCATCGAGCGGTGGCTGGCCCACACCCCTACTTCTGCCCGCCCATGACCCGTTCGCTCGCCTTGATCGCCCTCGTCGTCCGCGACTACGATGAGGCCATCGCCTTCTATGTCGGCACCCTCGACTTCACGCTGATCGAGGACACCTACCTCCCCGAGCAGGACAAGCGCTGGGTGGTGGTGGCGCCCTCCGGCGCACCGGGAGCGCGCCTGCTGCTGGCGCGGGCGGCCAATGCGGTGCAATCCTCCCGTGTGGGCGACCAGACCGGCGGGCGCGTGTTCCTCTTCCTCCATACGGACGATTTCCAGCGGGACTTCCAGGACTACACGGCGAAGGGCGTGGCCTTCGTCCGCCCGCCCAAGGAGGAGCCGTACGGCACCGTGGCGGTGTTCCAGGACCTCTACGGGAACCTCTGGGACCTGATCGGACCGAGAAAGTGAGGAGCGGGAGGGTATCTTCGCTGTTCCAATCCCCTCCCCATGTCGGGCGTGAACAAAGTGATCCTGATCGGCAACCTCGGCGCCGATCCCGAAGTGCGGCACCTGCAGAACGGTGCAAGCGTGGCCAACTTCCGCATCGCCACCACGGAGACCTACAAGGACAGGACCACCGGCGAGAAGCGGGAGCAGACCGAATGGCACAACATCGTGGCCTGGCGCGGCCTGGCGGAGATCACGGAGAAGTACCTGCGGAAGGGCAGCAAGGTGTACGTGGAGGGCAAGCTGCGCACCCGCAAATGGGAGAAGGACGGCATCGACCGGTACACCACCGAGATCATGGCCGATGAGATGACCCTGCTGGACCGCCCCGCCGGCACCCGCGAAGCGGAAGGCTACGCGGCCCCGCGCCCCGCCGCTGCGCCTGCGCCGACCGCACCCGCCGGTGCCCCGGCCGCCGACGAACTGGACGACCTGCCGTTCTGAGCCCCCGTGCGACGACGATCACGGCCTGAGCGGCCCATCCCCCTTTCCCGGGCATGACGGCCGGTGCCTGCTTCCTGGTGGCGGGCTGGAGCCCGCTGACCATCGCGGCCATCCTGGGCATCGTGCTGCTGCTGGCGGTGGCCGCCATGTCCTCGGCCAGCGAGGTGGCCCTGTTCTCGCTGTCGCCCACGCAGCTGCGCGACCTCAAGGAGCGGGGCGGCAGCGCGGGCCTGCGCGTGATGGACCTGCTGGCCAAGCCGCGCCGCCTGCTGGCGACCATCCTGGTGATGAACAACTTCGCCAACGTGGGCATCACCGTGCTGTCCACCATCGTGATCGACGGGCTGTTCGAGCTGCGCATCATGCCGGACTACCTGGTGTTCATCATCCAGGTGGTGTCCGTCACCTTCCTCATCCTGCTGTTGGGCGAAGTGCTGCCCAAGGTCTACGCCACGTCGCACCCGATGCAGGTGGCCCAATGGACCAGCGCGCCGCTGATCGGCCTGCGGCTCTTCTGGGGCCCGCTGAACGAAGCCCTGATCCGCAGCACCTCCTTCATCGAGAAACGCTACAAGAAACGCGCGCAGACCATCGGCGTGGACGCCCTGGGCCACGCGCTGGACCTCACCAAGGACGCCAGCACCACGGCGGAGGAGCAGCGCATCCTGCGCGGCATCGTCAAGTTCGGCAACATCGAGACGCGGCAGGTGATGCGTCCCCGCACGGAGATGACCGCCTTCGACAAGGACCTCACCTTCGCCGAGCTGCTGGATGCCATCGTCGGCAGCGGCTTCTCGCGCGTGCCGGTGTACGAGGACACCATGGACCGCATCATCGGTGTGCTCCACATCAAGGACGTGCTGCCGCACGTGGACACGCCGGACTTCGACTGGCGCTCGCTGCTGCGCGACCCCTACTTCGTGCCGGAGAACAAGAAGCTGGACGACCTGCTGAAGGAGTTCCAGAGCAAGAAGGTGCACCTCGCGGTGGTGGTGGACGAGTACGGCGGTACCAGCGGCATCATCACGCTGGAGGACGTGATCGAGGAGATCGTGGGCGACATCACCGACGAGTACGACGACGAGGACCTCATCTACAGCAAGCTGGACGACCGCACCTTCGTGTTCGAGGGCCGGGCCGCGCTCACCGACGTGTACCGCGTGCTCGGCATCGACGGGCACTTGTTCGAGGAGCACAAAGGCGACAGCGGCACCCTGGGCGGCTTCGTGCTGGAGCTCACAGGCCGCATCCCGCAGAAGGGGGAACGCGTGACGCTGCACAACTTCACCTTCACGGTGGAGAGCGCGGACAACAAACGGGTGCGCCGCGTGAAGGTGCAGATGCGCGATGAAGGCAAAGCGTGAACCCTGGCTCCTGGGCGTGCTGGCGCTGGCGCTCGTCGCCTGCGGCGACGCCCCCCTCCCCAAGCCGCGCGGCTATTTCCGCATCGACCTGCCCGAGCAGCGTACCGCGCCGTACACCGGTGCCTGCCCCTTCAGCGCCGAGGTGCCGCGGTACGCGCGGATGGTGGGCGGCGCATCGCCGGCCGCGGTGCTGGACACGGTCTGCTGGGTGAACATGCTCTTCCCGGGCCAGCGCGCGGCGGTGCACATGACCTACCGCCGCATCCAGGGCGACCTGCCCGAGCTGATCGAGGACGCGCACGCGTTCAAGGAGAAGCACGAGGTGAAGGCGGTTCGCATCGGCACGGAGCGCATCCTGCGCGACAGCGCGCGCGTGTTCGGCACCCTCTTCGACGTGGAGGGCGACGTGGCCAGCCCCATGGTGTTCTACCTCACCGACAGCACCACGCACTTCCTCTATGGGGCGCTCTACTTCGACGCCCGCCCGAACGCGGACTCGCTGGCCCCGGTGACCGCGCGCATCCGCGCGGACCTGCGCCGCTTCGCGGGCACCCTCAGGTGGCGATGACGCGCCCCGTGCGGTGCAGCACGTTCAGCAGGGCGCTCAGCAGCAGCAGCGCACCGAACTGGTGCAACACCCCCAGTACGAGCTGCACCTGCGTAAGCACCGTGAGCACGCCCAGGGTGAACTGCACCAGCACCGCTCCGAAGAGCCAGAGACCGGCCTCCTTGAGCGCGGGCTCGCTGCGGTAGCGGTAGGCGAAGGCCATGAAGCCGATGGCCACCAGCCAGGCCAGGTTGCGGTGCACGAACTGCACGCCGTCCTTGTGGTGGGTGAGGTCGGTCACCAGGTCGCCGAAGGCCCGCACGTTCTCCGGCATGAACTCCCCGTTCATCAGCGGCCAGGTGTTGTAGATGCGGCCCGCATCCAGCCCGGCGGTGAAGGCCCCATAGACGATCTGCACCGCCAGGAGGACCAGCAGCCAGCGCGCCCACCGGCCCTGGGGCGTGCCGTCGCCCCGGAATGCGCGCCGCCCCTGCCGGATGTCGAACACCGTCCACAGCACCAGCGCGAACACGCTGAACGCCGCGCACAGGTGGATGGCCAGCCGGTAGTGGCTCACGTCCGCGTTCTTCTCCAAGCCGCTGGCCACCATGAACCAGCCGAGCGCGCCCACCAGCCCGCCCCCGGCCAGGATGGCCCAGCCGCGGCGCTTCAGCCAGCCCTGGAGCAGGCCCTGGCGCCAGAACCACACGAAGGGCAGCAGGAAGACCAGCCCCATGAGGCGCCCCCAGTTGCGGTGCAGGTACTCCCAGAAGAAGATCCGCTTGAAGCCGGCCAGGTCCATGTCGAAGTTGACCAGGCGGTACTCCGGGATGGCCTTGTACTTGGTGAAGGCCTCCTGCCATTCGGCCTCGTTCATCGGCGGCAGCGCGCCCATGATGGGCTTCCATTCCGTGATGCTGAGGCCGCTGCCGGTAAGCCGGGTGATGCCGCCGATGGCCACCATGCAGGCGATCATGACGCAGCCGGTGAGCAGCCAGAGGACCACGGGACGGAGGCTGCGCGAAGGGAGGGCCGGCATCGGGCGCAAACGTAGGGACCCCGCCTCGGCGGATCGTCACGGAACGGTCGCCGGCCCGACGGAGCGGGCGGCAGGAAGGTCGCTTATCAGAGCCGCACCAGGCGGGCCAGCAGGCCGAGCAGGCTGGGCACCGAGACCTCCGGCAACGCCGAGGCCGACACGCCTTCCTGTTGGGCCTTGGCCGGGGCGGCATCCCCCTGGGCGGTGCCCTTCACCTGCTTGGTGATGTCGACGGCGAGCACCTTGTACTGGCCTTCGTGGAGGGCCTGCACGGCCTTCACCAGTTCCGCGTCGTTCACCTTGGCCGGGTCATAGGTCACCACGGCGTG
>JAFDZF010000160.1 GCA_018267055.1 Bacteroidota bacterium | reverse complement strand
CTTGTAAGCGTTCATAAACGTTCGCTCAACGATTGCTGTCGGCACAACTTCCTGTGGGCAAGCGGTTTGCGCTAACTTCCAGGCACGGTCGATCCGGGCAGCGCGAAGGCCTTCCCCCCACGTCTTGTCCGCGGAAAGGACCTTTACGAGTTGCGAGAGCTCACCGAACGCGAGCTGGTGGAAGGCTGCCAGCGGGAGGACCGTCGTTGCCAGGAGATCCTGTACGCGCGGTATGCGCGGCGTATGTACGCCGTGTGCCTGCGCTATGCCCGCCACCAGCTCGAGGCCCAGGACCTGATGCAGGAAGGCTTCATCCGCGTGTTCGACAAGCTCCACGGGTTCCGCATGGAGGGTTCTTTGGAAGGATGGGTCCGGCGCATCATGGTGCACACCTGCATCAACCACTACCGCAAGAAGGCGTTCCAGAACGAGCGCTTCGGGTTGGAGCATGTGCCGGACGAGCCGGTGGAGCCCCTGGCGCTGGAGCGGCTGGGGCAGGAGGAGCTGCTCACCCTGGTGAGCGGCCTGCCCGACGGCTACCGCATGGTGTTCAACCTCTACGCCATCGAGGGGTTCGACCATGCGGAGATCGCGGCGATGATCGGGTGCGGGGAGAGCACTTCCCGCAGTCAATTGGCAAAAGCAAGGCGCATGCTACAGCAGCGTCTCGGAGAACATGTTGCAAGTGATCCACATGAACGGAAGGCATCCCATCGATGACCTCTTCGCGCGCGGCCTGCGCGATGCGGAAGCCACCCCACCGGCAGCGGTGTGGGAGGGCATCGCACGCCGGCGCGGTCGGGGCTACATCACTTGGCTGCGCCTGCGGCAGCGCTGGCGCATGGGCGTCCTGGCCCTGCTGCTCCTGGGCGGCGCGGCCGCGTATCGGATGTCCGACCCTACCACCTCCCCGCGCACCCCTGCCGAGGTGCCCGGCACCGGCCGGCAACTGGCGGAGGCTCCGGCCACCCTCCCCCAGGCCCCGACCAACGGGCCCGCTACCGAGCCGGCCATGCCCCCCTCGAGCGGAGCGGCAGCGGGGACCACTCCCTCCCACATCGCATCCACTTCGGCCGGGACCACGCCCACCGCGGCCCCTCCGGCCGCCCCGACACCCACCGTCCGCACCGGGGCATCGGCCAATAGCCCTTCGCAGACCCCCTCGGCCGCACGGAGCAACCGGGCCGATCGCCCTGCCGCGGGATCCGCCTCACCGGAGGTCCCCAAGTCAGGGTCCGCACGGACCGCGCGCACGACCTTGACGCCCCCTGCGGCATCCACGACGATCGCGGCATCCTCCCCGACAGCAGCATCCGCTCCCGCCGAGCCGGCTGCCCCGCCAAGCACCCGCGAAATGGTGGACGATGGGTTCGTCCGGCAGCCGGAAGCCTCGGACCTCTCCGCCAGCCGCCTGTTCCCTGCGCCGGCGAAACTCGCCCGGCCGGCCGCCGGGATCGTTCCCGACAGCCGGACCGGACAGCCCTATGTGCTGCCCAAGGCGGATTGGTGGATCGGTGTGCAGGCCGGCTATTACCAGGAGACCCGGACCTGGCACGGCACCGACCGGCAACTGGCGGACGGGCTCAACAGCACCGAGACCACCCACCATCCCTGGGGCGTCGCCCTGCTGGGCGGCCGTGCGTTCCGCAGCGGATGGGGATTCTCCACGGGTGCCGAATACATCTCGGCCCAGTATGCTTTCCAACACGATGACCGCATCATCACCCGCAATCAGGAGATCAACTCCGTCCTGGTGACCCTGAACGCCCAGGTGGTGGACCAGTTCGTGGATACCGTGGTGACGATCACCGAGCAGCAGCGTTCGGTGGAGGCGATCAACCGCTATGCCATCGTCCGTGTCCCGCTGGAGGCGTCCTTCCACAAGAACTTCGGCCGGTGGAGCTACGGCCTGCGTGCCGGGGCGGCCGTGGAGCTCCTCCGCATGCGTTCGGGCTTCACCCTCTCCGATGCGGGCAGCGAGAACGGCGCCACGTATTCGGTGCCCGTCACGCAAGGCTCGTCGCGCACGCGCAGCGCGACCCTGCTGAGCCTGGGCGCCGGCGCGGAGCTCGGCTATGCATTGACCGACCGGATCGGCCTGTGGCTGGCCCCCACGTACGTGCGCGGCTGGATGCCCCTCGGCGAACATGACCTTTACGCCCTGCCGGAGCGCGCCGGGCTGCGCTTCCGGGTGAGCTATACCCTGCCATCCCCCCGATGATCCGTCCGATACATGGCCTTGCGATCGCCGCCTGCGCACTGCTGAGGCTGTCCGCGCGGGCCCAGGCGCCGTGCGACTCCTCCATCTCGGCCTCCTTCCTCTCGGAGCCGACCGATCCGCCCTATACCTACACCTTCACCCCATCGGTCCAGAGCCAGGACGCCTTTTCCCTATCGAGCATCAACTGGGGGTTCGTCTCTCCAGGAGCGGGCGAGCAGTACACTCAGGCCCCCGTCATCACCTTTCCGCCCAGTCCGGACCCGTACCTGGTGTGCCTGGAAGCCCTGGTGCTCCCGTCCAGCCAGGTCCTGTGCCAGGCCACGCATTGCGAGCTGATCACCGTGCCGGCGGACACGAACTGCAACGGTGTGGCCCCGTCGTTCACCATCAGCGCGGGCCAGGGCTCGATCACCTTCTCCGACCAGAGCATCGCCACCTCGGGCATCACGTCCTACAGCTGGGATTTCGGCGACGGCACGTATGGCCAGGGGGGCTCGGTGGACCACGGTTTCTCCTCCCCCGGCCCGTTCCAGGTGTGCCTGACCATCACCGCCGGGGCTTGCACGGCGACCGTGTGCAACTGGGTGTACCTGGGCCCGCCCGATGTGCCCTGCGACATCCTGCTCCACCCCGCTTTTTCCTACGCCCGCCTGTTCCGCTCCGTGGCGCTCTTCGACCGGAGCATCGCTTCGGGGATGAACACCCTGGTGGAGTGGGACCTCGGCGACGGCACCGCCGCCTACGGCCCCGCCGTGGTACACACCTATGCGGACATGCTGGACCATATCGTCTGCGCCCATGTGACCCTGTGGGGGCCGCTGAACACGGACAGCTGCCACGCCAGCGCATGCCAGACCCTTCCGGGCGGGATCGCCGCGGGGATCGAGGATGCGGCCCGGGTGCAGCTGCTGCGGGCCTCGCCCGTCCCCTTCACGGATGCATTGGACCTGCGGGGACCGGCCGTGGTCCGCGGGGCGGCCTGGCGGCTGCTCGACCTCCATGGGCGCGTGCTTGAGGAGGGCTCCGTGGCGATGGATGGCGTGCTCACCCTGCGGCCATACGCCTTGGCCCCCGGCAGCTACGTCGTGCATATGACCGGCCCATCGGGTGCCTCCGCCGTGCGCGTGGTGAAGCAGTGACCCCTCCGCACAGGCAGCGGAACCCGTCGGGTAACCGTCCGATACCCACGAACCCGACCCTGACATGCGAACCCTCCCTACCCTGGTCGCCGGGCTTGGCCTGGCGGTGAGCGCCGCTGCGCAATGGCCATGCGACAGCTTGGTGCAGGCCTCCTTCATCGCGTCGCCCGGCCCTGACGGCACGGTGCACTTCCAGAACACCTCGGCGGGAACGCCCGCCCCCACGAGCTGGTACTGGTCCTTCGGCGATGGCGGAACGAGCACGCTGGCCTCGCCGGCCCACACCTATACCCAGCCCGGCACGTATACGGCCTGCCTCGTCCTGGTCAGCGGGAATTGCTTCGACAGCACCTGTACGGCCCTCACGATCGGCAGCGGCCCCTCGCCCTGCGACGGCCTGAACGCCGGGTTCCAGGTGACCACCGACGGCCTGGAGGCCAGCTTCCACACCAGCGGATCGCCGAACGGCCAGGTGTACAGCTGGTCCTTCGGTGACGGCACCTCGGGGCAGGGTCCCGCCCCCGCACACACCTATGCCTCCGGGGGGCAGTACCACGCCTGCCTCACGGTATGGACCTGGGACCCGGCGACCCAGGACACCTGCTTCGCCGACCATTGCGAATGGGTGGTGGTGCAG
>JAFDZF010000015.1 GCA_018267055.1 Bacteroidota bacterium | reverse complement strand
TTCGAGCTCGCCGATGGCGGCATAGCGAACGTTCGCCTGCTGGTGAACGACACCACCTACCAGGTCGACTCATCCACCTACGTCCTGCAAGACCTCAACGAGCTTGCCTTCCTCTTCGGTGCCGAGGAAGCCACCGACACCACCATCCGCCCCCAATACCTCCTCGACCTCCAGGACGGGCTCTTCCTCACCCCCGACGGCGACAGCGACCACGACGTCCTCCACGTTCTGCTCAACATCCCGGTGGCGGCCTTCCAGTTCACCGTCCTCGACCGAATGGACAACATCCTCTTCCAGACCACCGACCCCGACCAGGCCTGGAACGGACGCTACATGAACTCCGGCGACCTCCAGGACAATGGCGTCTACAGATACCTCATCGAACTCGACGACCTCCAGGATTCCGGTGAATTCATCCTCAAACACTGATGAACACCATTCGAAAAGATCGTTCAAGCTTCTACAGACGAAGCCCATTCCCACGTGCGTTGCATGATCAACGATCCACCCAGGACCATGCCACTTGGCGCGGATCACTATGCTATATTCACCACCACCTCATCGCATCACCGCACCATGGTATCCAGCTGGAGGAATGAACGTTCGCCGATCGGCTACCCTTCGTTGCGGACGCTCCTCCATGGCGGTGCCGAATGCATCGAGATGCACGCCCAGGCCATCGAGCAGCTGGTGCATGAGGTGTTCGGCGGGAACCACTACCTGCTGTCCGTGGAGCAGCGCTGGTTGCGGCTCGACCTCTGGAAGTTCGTGAACCTGCTGCGCCAGATGGACGCCTTGGAGGACGTGGAAGTGTTCGAGCTGGGCTTCCGTTGCCCAGAGCAGGTGAAGAGCTATGAACGGTCGCTGGAGACCTTGATCGAGATGGCGGAACGCCGCGACCTCGATCCGGAGCGGCTGAAGAGCGCACGCCTGGCCCATGCGCGGCTCTGGCATGTGCGCAAGGTGGTCACGCAGTTCTCCGAGGGCCTTTCGTGAACTTGGTGACGTTGCGCTCGAGCTGCGCCAGCTGCTGCTGCAGGCCGTTGAAGGCTTCGTCCACCAGCGCGTTCCGCTCCACCTGGTTCTTGATGGACCGCTGCACCAGGTGCTCGAGCTTCTGCACGCGCTCGTCCAGGTGACGGAGGATGGTCAGCGCCTCGGCGCGGGTCCCTTCCTCCCCGGGTTCGGGGCGGGAACGGAACATGCGGCCCTGCCCCGTCATGAGCCATTGGGGGTCCAGGTCTTCATACTTATTGAGCATCCGCTCGATCAGCTGGACGTTCGGAGGGTTCTTGCCCTTGCGGATGTTGGAGATCACCGCCTCGGACGTCTCCAGCTCTTTGCTGAAGGTGTATCCAGTATGCCCCAGTCCTTCCATGGCGAGGATGAACCGGGCGTTCAGCGGAGGGAGCCCTGATCTGCGTGCGCGTGTGGTGGTCACTTAAATTCCTTTTGGTATGTTCGTCACTTTCCGACTAACCCAAAGCTATCCAAGGGGTTACCCGAGGTCAAGATGGGCCTGCCCGAAGCCCTCGCGGTGATCGCGGGTGCGGTCGAGGGCAGCTTGCTTAGCCGGGATCGGGCAAGGCGACCACGCAGCGGATCGATCGGGGGGAGCGGACCCATCGGAAGGTCGTCCCGCAACCCGCATGCCACCCCATTCCCGCCACCCTCGAACTTAACGATTGTTAACATCTCAACACCAGCCGGATACCACATCCACCCATAGGGATATACCATCCACACCTACCCTCATACGAGCCTATACTTCATATCGTTATAGTATCTTGCACACCCCATGGTCCCCGCCCCCACCCCATCCCCGGAGCGCCTGCGCGCCTTCACGCTCACCGAGCTCCTCATCGCCCTGGTGATCGTGGGTATCCTCGTGTACCTGGCCCTGCCCGATTACAGCCAGGTGATCTCCAATGCGAAGGCCACGGAGGCCAAGCTCCAGCTCGAGCACCTCTATTCGCTGGAGACCACCCGCTTCTACCAGCGCTCCAGCTACAGCGCCGACCTGCAGGAGCTGGGGTTCCAGCAGCAGAAGCTGGTGACCGAGGGAGGCAACGCCAACTACAAGGTGGAGGTGGTGAGCGCCGGCCCCAATGCGTTCTCGGCGCGGGCGACGGCGGTGGTGGATTTCGACCAGGACGGGCAGTTCAACCTCTGGGAGATCGACCACCAGAAGATGCTGAAGGAAGTGGTACCCGACTGAGCCATGGTCGCGATCAAGATCCTCACGGTCCTGCTGCTCGGCGTGATCGCGTGGGAGGACCTCCGGCACCGGGCCATCCATTGGTCGCTCCTGCCGGGGCTCTTCCTCTGCCTGGCGGTGCCCGCCTTCCTGGGCCGGCCGAGGGGGGCCTGGTACGCCGACACGGGCTTCAACCTTGCGTTCCTGGCGGTGCAGTTCACCGTGGCGGTGGGGCTGGTGATGCTGCGCCACCGCCGCTGGGAGAACCCGGTGGACCGGTGGGTGGGCTTGGGCGACCTGCTCTTCCTGGCGGTGCTGGCCACGGGCCTCTCGCGCTGGAGCTTCCTGGTGTTCTACCTGAGCGGCCTCGTGCTCTGCATCCCGGCCTACCTGCTGCTGGTGCGCTGGGCGCCCCGTACCGTGCGGTCGGTGCCGCTGGCCGGCTTCCTGGCCATCTACCTGGGCATCTGGATGCTGGCGCACCTGAGCGGCCACGTGGACGCGCTGTACCACGACGGCATCGCCACCAACCTGCCGGCCCATGGCTGAGCCCCTGCTCCCGGAGCTCCCCGTGGAGCTGCGCAACCTGATCACCACCGACCAGGCCTGGCACTACCGCGTGGTGCCGAAGGCCTCCACCGACGGGCGCTACGTGCTCTACAGCGCCACGGGACCGGACGAGGCCCTGCGGTCGGAACTGGAGGTGCTGCTGGGCGTGGACGTGGAGCTGGAGCCGATGGCGCCGCAGGCGATCGAGCGCGCACTGAGCACGCACTACCGCCGCACGGGGCGGCCGAGCAAACGCGTGGACCTGTCCGAGCGCTCGGCGGAACACGTGCTACAGGACCTGGTGCAGGAGGCACGGAGCCTGGGCAGCAGCGACATCCACATCGAGGTCTTCGACAAGACCGCCCGCGTGCGCATTCGCATCGACGGGCTGCTGGTGGAGCGCTACCGCTACGACAAGGCGGACCACCCCGGCCTGGTGAACCGCGTGAAGGTGACCGCCGGGCTGGACATCTCGGAGAAGCGGCTGCCGCAGGACGGGCGGATGGTGCTGGACCGCGACGGCCAACGCTCGGACATCCGCGTGTCCATCCTGCCCACGCTCCATGGCGAGAAGGTGGTGCTGCGCCTCCTGGGACAGGACGCCGGCGAGCTCCGCATCGAGCAGCTCGGCATGGACGAACGCCAGCTGACGGACTACCTGGACGGCATCCGCCGGCCGCACGGCATCGTGCTCATCAGCGGACCCACGGGCTCGGGCAAGACCACCACGCTCTACGCCACGCTGAAACGGCTGAACGAGGTGAAGCGCAACGTGGTGACCGTGGAGGACCCGATCGAATACACGCTCGAAGGCATCAACCAGGTGCAGCTGCGCGAGGCGATCGGCCTCACGTTCGCGCAGGCGCTGCGCACCTTCCTGCGCCAGGACCCCGATGTGATCATGCTGGGCGAGGTGCGCGACGCGGAGACCGCGCAGATGGCGATCCGCGCGGCGCTGACGGGCCATCTCGTGCTGAGCACCATCCATACGAACTCGGCCTGGGGCACGGTGTCGCGCCTGATGGACATGGGCGTGCCGCCCTTCCTCATCGCCGCCACCTTGAACACCAGCGTGGCCCAACGCCTGGTGCGGCTGCTCTGCCCCGCATGCAAGCAGGCCATGCCCTGGACGGAGGGCACGCTCGCCACCACCCTGCCGGGCCCGATCGAGCAGCACTGGGCGGCCGTGGGCTGCGCCGACTGCCACTTCACCGGCTACCGGGGCCGGCACGCGGTGTACGAGGTGATCGCCCTCGACCACGAACTGACGGAACACTTGCGCAACGGCCTGCACGATGCGCGCGAGGTGCTCGCACGGAAAGGCATCCGCACGCTGGCCGGGCGGGCCTTCGAGCTGCTGCACAGCGGCCGCACGAGCCTGGAGGAAGTATACCCGATGCTGACCGGCCACTGACGATGAAGCGCTTGACCCTCCTTCTGGCCGGTTGGTGCCTCGTGCTGTTCGCGGTGGCCCAGGGCCGCTTCACCGCCCTGGCGGACCGGCTGGAAGCGGCCGTGGTGGACCATCCCGGCCTGGACGGCACCGTGGAGCTGAGCGTGAGCGGCACGCCCGTGACCGAGTTCGTGCGGGCGCTGGGCGTGAGCCACCAGCTGAACCTCACCGTGGACCCGGCCGTGAAGGGCGAGGTCGTGAACAACTTCAGCAACGCGCGGGTGCTCGATGTGCTGCTCTATCTGTGCAAGAACTACGACCTGGACGTGGAGCTGATCGGCAGCATCATCTCCCTGAGGCCCTATGCCGCACCCCCTCCTCCACCGGCGGCACCACCACCCGTGCGGCAGATGACCGTGGCCTACGATGCCGACAGCGGCTGGATCGACCTGGACCTCCGGCGCGATACGCTGGAAGCAGTGGCCCGCGCCATCAACCGCACGAGCGGGGCCAATGTGGTGCTGGCGCCCGGCCTGGAGGACAAGGCCGTCTCGCTTTTCCTGACCCACAGCCTCCTCCCGAACGCCCTGGACAAGCTGGCCTTCGCCAACGGCCTGGCGGTGGAGCGCACCAAGGACGGGACCTTCCTGCTGCGCAACACCGTCGTGGAGGCCCCGAAAAGCACCGGCAGCAATGCCAAGGGGACCGCCTCCGCGAGCGTCACGGGCGGCGTCCTGGACCTGCAGGTGCGCGACGGGCGCTGGCTGATGGTGGATGCCCGCGACGTGCCGACCGACCAGGTGATCCGCGAGGCCTCGGCCGCGCTGGGCAAGGAGTTCTTCCTCTATGACGCGGTGGCGGCGACGGCCACGCTGCACCTGGAACAGGCCACCTACGAGGAGCTGCTGGCCCACCTCCTGCGCGGCACCGCCTACACGTATTCCGTGCGCGAAGGCGTTTACCTGGTGGGCAAACGCGACTTCGAGGGCCTGCGGCGCACGGAGATGGTGCGGCTGCAGAACCGGCCGGTGAAGGACGTGCTCCCGATCATCCCCGACGGCATCCGGAAGGACGTGACGATCGCGGAGTTCATGGAGCTGAACGCGTTCGTGCTGAGCGGCGATGAGCTGCGCATCCGCGAGATCGGCGAATTCCTCCGGAAGATCGACCAGGTGGTGCCGCTGGTGATGATCGAGGTGATGATCGTGGACGTGAACCGCAACCGTACGCTCACCACCGGGCTGAAGGCGGGCCTGGGCAGCGGGCCGGCACGCAGCGGTGGGACGGTCCTGCCCGGGATCGACTACAACATGAACAGCACCACGCTGAACGACCTCATCAACAGCTTCAATGGCTTCGGGGTGTTCAACCTGGGCAATGTGGCGCCCGGGTTCTACCTGAGCCTGCAGGCGCTGGAGACGGACGGCATGCTGAAGCTCCGGTCCACCCCGCAGCTCTCCACGCTGAACGGCCATGAGGCCACGCTGAGCATCGGGCAGACGGAGTACTACCTGGAGGTGCGCAACGACCTCATCGGCACGCAGAACCCCACGGTGACCACCTCGCAGACCTACAAGCCGGTGAACGCCGACCTGTCGCTGAAGATCAAGCCCATCGTATCGAGCGAGGACATGGTGACGCTGGAGGTCGAGGTGAACCAGAGCAACTTCACCACACGGATCTCGCAGACGGCACCGCCGGGCTCGGTGGAGCGCAAGTTCAGTTCCATCGTCCGGGCGCGCGACCGCGACATGATCGTGCTGGGCGGCCTGGAGGAGAAGGAGAACAACCGCAGCGGCAGCGGCATCCCCTTCCTCTCGCGCATCCCGGTGCTGAAGTGGTTCTTCGGCTCGCGCTCCGCCACCACGCGGAAGACCAAGCTGACCATCTTCATCCGCCCCACCATCATCTACTGAGCATGGAGCGCGGAGGCATCATCGTGGGCCCGGGCGAGGTGATCGGCGTGGCCGTGCATGCCGTCACCGCGGAGGCCATCACGCTCACCCATGTGCACCTGCACCGCCGCAAGGACGGCGTGCACGTGCGCGCCCAGGGGGAGGCCGCCGACGTCGCCGGATTGGCCGCCACCTATGGCACGCGCATCCCCGTGGCGCTGACGATGGACACCGACCGCTGCGTGCACCGGGTGCTGCAACGCACCGGCGAGCCGGACGAGCTGCTGCGGCAGGCATTCCCGAACGCGGCCCTGGACGAGCTCTGCACCTCGGTGTGGAAGGCCGGCCCCGCCACCGGCCTCAGCATGGCGCGGCGAAGCGCGGTGGCCGAGGTCATCGCCCGCTTCCACGCGCTGGGGTTCCGCGTCGTGCGCGTGTCGATCGGCCCTTGGGCCCTGCTGGGCTTGCGCACCCTGTTGGGCGAGGACGCAGGGACCTGGTCGGCCGCCGGGCACACCTTCACCTTCGCGGACGGCGGGCTCGCCACGCACGTCACGACGCGCGCGGCGGAAGGACGCAGCCTCCAGCTGGACGCGGACCGGATCGAGGATCGCCATGCCCTCGCCTTCGCCGGCGCCTGGGCGCACCTGGTGCCCACGGCGGAGCGGCAGGACACCCCGCTGCCCGAGGTGGTGGCCGCACAGCGGGAAGAGCGGGCGCGCCACCGCTATGAACGCGGGCTGCTCATCGCGGCCATGCTCTTCGTGCTGGTGATCGGCGGCGAACGGGCCATCGTGCACCAGCTCGCACGGTCGCGGTCCACCCTGAAAAGCTCCGCCTCGACCCAGGCGCGCGACCGGGAAGCCCTGGAAGCGCTCCGCGCGAACGTGCGGGCCATGGAGGGCATCGGTGAAGAGCTGGGACTGGGCCGCAGCGACGGGCTGGCCTTGCAGGCGGCCCGGGTGGCCGCCACCGCCCCCTCCGGGATCCGCCTGGACCGGCTGGTGGAACATCCCCTGCGCGGCCCGCTGAAGGAGCGCGAACCCCTGACCACCGAACGCGGCATCGTACGCGTGAGCGGCACCTGCCGCGACGCCGGGGTGTTGGACGCCTGGATGTCGATCCTGAAGGGCACCGCAGGCCTCTCGACGGTGAAGTTGCTCGGCTACTCGATCGACCCGGAGACCGCCACACCGCGGTTCGAACTGGAACTGGCGCCATGAAGCAGGCGGCTTCCACCCGGATGAGCTATCGCCGGCGGCTGTTGCTGCTGACCGCTGGATCGGCCGTGCTGCTCCTGCTCGTGATGCGCAAGCGCGTGCTGCCCACCTGGTCGCTCTGGCAGGAGTGCCGACGGCTGGAAGCGGACCAGCGGGCCGGCGTGGACCTGGAGGCCGAACGGCAGCGGCTGGAGGCCCGCCTGGCGGAGATCACCGCACGCTCCGGTGGCGACGGCCCCGCGGAGGACCGTTGGCGCGCCGTGATCGGCTCCATCGGGTCGGGCGGTCCCGATGCCCCGAAGCTCATCGCCCTTTCGCCGGAGCACCTGCAGGTGACGGGGGAACGCACCATCCACACGCTGCCGGTGGTGCTGGAGGGACGCACCGGGACGCTCCTCCGCTTCTGCGACCGCCTGGAACGCGGGACCACCGGCGTGCACTTGGTCTCCCTGGACCTACACACCACGCGCCCCACCGCCTTCGGAACGCCCGGCGGCGCTGCCCGCCGGCTGCACGCAACGCTCTACCTACGCACCATCGCGCCATGAGAACACGGATCCTGCTCCTGCCCTGCCTGGCCCTCGCGGCCTGCTCCGACATCATCGAGACGGACCTCAGCGGCTTCGGCGTGGTGCTGCTCACCCCGGCCGACGGCTACGAGACGAACAGCAACGTGGTGACCTTCAAGTGGGAGGCGGTGCCGCATGCGACCGAATACCACCTGCAGATCGCACGGCCGAACTTCGACCAGCCGGTACAGTTCGTGGCCGACACGGTGTTCGCCAATGCCGGCATCCAGTTCCCGCTCCAGCCGGGCAGCTACGTCTGGCGCGTGCAGGCGCGCAACGGGAACAGCGCCACGAACTATTACCAGCGCGCATTGACGGTGGTCCCCGCCTCCTCGCTGGACGACCTGCTCCCCGTGCTCACCGCCCCGGCGGCCAATGCGGTGACGGCCGCGGAGCCGGTGACGTTCCATTGGCAAGCCCTGGCCGGCGCGGACGACTACCGCTTCGAGCTCCGGAACAACGACCCCACCGGCGCCCTGGTGCAGGCCCAGATCACCGCCACCACGCAGATGTCGATGACCGGGCTCACCGAAGGCATTTACGCCTGGGGCGTGCAAGGGCACAACAGCACGTCCTCCTCGCTCTTCAGCTACCGGACCTTCCGCATCGATCGCACGGCGCCCACCGCCCCCCTGCTCGTGACGCCCGCGGCCAACGCGACGATCCCGAACACCACGCTCACCTTCCAGTGGCAGAGCGGCACGGACACCGGCGCCTTGGTGGACAGTTTGTTCGTGACCGACGTGAACACGGTGACGATCCGCGCCCTGGCCCCGACCGGGACGACCCATACCGACTCGCTCGGCCCGGGGACCTTCCACTGGTATGTGCGCAGCACGGACGCGGCAGGCAATGGCACGGGCGCCACGCCGCGCACGCTCACCGTCCAGCCATGAGCAAGCGGTGGCTGCGCATCGGGCTCGGCGTCCTGGTCCTGGGGGTCTGGGGCGCGGTGATCGCCCGCGCGCTGCACCGGCCGGGATCCGACGCAGAAGGCCTGGTGGACCGGCCCACGGCACCTTCCCCGCCTGCGGCCACGTCCGGCGATACCGCGGATGCCATTCCGGCGTTCCCGCGCGACCCCTTCCTGGACGACCGCGCCGTGGCCGTTCAACATCCCACGGCCACCACGCCACCGGCTTCTTCCCGGAAAGCCCCCCCCGTACCGCCACCGCCTCCCCCACCGACGCGCGCCTGGCCGAAGGTGACCTACAAAGGGACCATGCGGGCGAAGGGCGACCCGTCCACCACCGTGGCCTTCCTGTCGGTGGAGGGCCGCGACCTGCTGATCAAGCAGGGGAACGAGAGCAACGGGCTGGGCGTGGTGCGCATGAGCGCTGACAGCATCGTGCTCCGCTGGAGCGGCGAGGAGCGCGTGTTCGCGCGGCGCTAATCCGGCTAGAACGTCGTGCTGAGCTTGAACATCGGCAGGTACATCGCCACGAGCACGATGCCCACGAGCACGGCGATGAGGAGGATCATCGCGGGCTCCAGCACGCTGCCCAGCAGGGCGGTGCGGTGCTTCACATCGGCCGTGTAGCGTTCCGCCAGCCGGAGGAACATGCGGTCGAGCTGCTTCACTTCCTCGGCCACGCCCACCATGGCCACCATGGACGGCTCGAACTCCGGATGCTGCGCCAGGGCCTGCCCCAGTGAGGCACCACGCACCACCTGCTCACGGACCCGTTCGAGCGCACGTTCCAGCCGGACGGAGCCCGACATGTGCTCACTGAGCTGCAGGGCGCGGTCCAGCGGGGCGCCGGAGCTGAGCAGGAAGGCCATGGACCGGCAGAAGCGCGCCAGCCGGGTCTTCCGCTGCAAGGGCCCCAGGACGGGGATCTTCCAGATCACGCGTTCCAGCCTGCCCTTGAAGCGATCATCGCGCTTGAGCAGGACGATGCCTCCCACCACGGCCGCCACGCCCAGGAGCAGCCAGGGCCAGCCGGTGCGGAACAGCCCCGAAAGGCGCAGGATGGCACGCGTGACCGCCGGCAGCTCCGCGCCCGAGCGGGCGAACACCTGGGCGAACATGGGGACGATAACGTTCATCATGAACGCGATGACGGCGGTGGTGATGCACAGCACGAACACCGGGTAGGCGAAGGCCTGGCGCAGCATGCGGCGGATGGCGATGCGGTCCGCATGATGATCGGCCAGCTCCTCGAACACGTCGGACAGGCGGCCGCTCTCCTCACCGATGCGGACGCTGTAGCGTTCATAGGCCGTGAAGGCGGATGCTTTCGCCATCGCCTCGCTCAAGGAACTGCCCCGGACCACTTCTCCCCGCACGACCGCGATCACCGTCCGCGCGGGGCCTTCGCGCTGGCCGCGCTCCAACAGCTCGAGCACGGTGCGCGGGTCCACGCCCGAACGCAGCAGCAGGGCCAGCTCCCGGAAGAGGCGCTCCTTGCGCACGTCGTCCAGGCCGCGGTCCAGGCGATGCTTGAACACGCCGAACGACCGCACCGCGGACCGGCCTGGATCCGCGGCGCCTGCCGAGGCCGGGCGCTCAGGGATGGTACGGATCGGAATGGCCATGATCGATCAGGTAGCGGAGGACGGTCCGTGCATCATACTCCTTGCGGAAGACCAGCGGTCCGGCCTCGGCGGGATCGCCGATCTGCCACGACCAGGTGGCGATCAACCCCGGCACCCCAGCGACCTCTTTCGTCGCCATGGACCGGAGCATCAGCTGGGCGCTCGTGCCGTCCATGGCGATGCGCACCAGGGTATCGCCGTGCTGTTCGTAACGGATATGGCTCCGGTCCCCCTCCAGGACGACCGCACCACCGGAAGCGGCCGTGATGGTGGCGGCATCCTCCAGGTCCTGCTGCGCGCGCTGGGCCGACAGGAGGACGGCCAGCTGTTGCTGCGCGGTCCCGTCCGCATCGGTAAGGTTCCGCAACGGACCACCCAGCGTGAACACGGCCAGGGTGCCCAGGAGGGCGACGAGCAGCATCGAGATCAGGACCTCGAACAGGGTGAACGCGGGCAGGCGGCTCATCGGGCAGGCAGGATGATGCGGCGGTCGAGCACGGTGCCGGCGCCGTTCGTGCAGGTCAGGTGCACGGTCCGCACGCCCGGAGCGATCACCGCATCCTCCGCGGTGAGCGTCATCCCGGGCGGAGCCTCCCAGGTGCGGTCGAGCGGGGCCCCTTCGGCGATCGCTGCCAGGGCCGCCTCCGATGCGGACCAGGCCTGCATGCGCGCATAGGCCCGCCCGGAAGCCAGCGTCCGGGCATGCATGAGCACGGCCAGCGACATCACGGCCGCAAGCAGCCCCATCGCCAGGACGCTCTCCAGCAGCGTGGCCGCCTGCAGGTATCCCTTCCGTGCGTTCATGCGGGCGGCATCCATCGGAGCACGTCCTTGTGTCGGCGGTCGCCGGTGGCCAATGCCCCGATGCTGATGCCCGGGTCCGGCCGGGCCAGCACGCCATCGAGCAGGTAACCCCGGTACGTCGAAGAAGCCGTGTGAAGGATCAGCGCACCTGCCGCGGCCGTGCCCTTGAGGACACCGCGGTGCTCGAGCAGGCCGTCCGAGAAGACCTCGCCCCGCACCAAGGTGCCCGGACGGGTGGTGATGAGGGCCGTGCCCTTCCGGTCCCCCGGGTCCATGCAGGCCACCACCGCACCCTCGATCACCGCATCGGCATCGATGGTCACGGAAGCATTGCCGCCCCGACCGTCGGTCATCACCACCAGGGCCGATGGATAGAGCAGCTTCGCCCCTTGCTCCACGTGGATGCCCTGGTCCGCGAAGCACTGCACGACGAGCATGGCCTCCGCGGCGACGGTGATGAAGGGCGCCTGCACGATGACCATGTCGAGCCGCAGCCCGGGCCCGAGCACCAATGTGTCCGCCGAACGGAGGATCAAGGGACCGCTGAACGACAGGCCGTCCAGCTCGCGGATGCCGGTGAGCTCGACCAGCGGGAAGGGCGCGAAGGGGTCGACCGTGCTGTCCGGCACGGCGGCCCGTTCCCACGCGACCGGCCGTTGGTCCCCGGCGGCCAGGCGATGGCAGTTCGCCGCGATGCGTTGCAGCATCGCCGGGTCGGACAAGGACACGTTCCCTTCGCTGGCCCGCAGCGCCCCTTCCACCAACCGCTCACCGGTGAACGGGCGGCTCTCGATGTAGCCGCGCCGCACGTCGGCATTGGGCACCGCGGCATCACCCAGCACACGGGCATCACCGCAAAGGTGGACGGCGGACAGGTCGCCACGGCCGAGCACGAGCACGCGGGCGTCGGCGTCGCGTCCCCCGGCGAAGGCGCTTTCCACGGCCCAGTGATCGGCGATCCGGGCACGCGCGGCCACGTGGTCGAGCAGGCCATACGGGCGCATGCGCAGGAGCACGCTGTCCTCGCCGTTGCCGAAGAGGTCGAAGGCATGCTCCGTGGTCCGCGGATCCCCGCTCGCGGCCGCGAGGCGGATGGCGGAGCGCGCATTGGCCAGGGCACGCTGTCCTGCCAGCCAGCGCTCGGTCTCCACGTTGCGGAAATGCACCAACAGGATCAGGGCGCTGGTGATCATGCCGACCAGCAGCGCCACCGTCACGGCATAGAACAAGGCGGAGGCGCGCAGCATGGCGGCTCAGGGTGCTGTGGCCGGAGGCTCCGCGGGCGCATGTTGCTTCTTCTTCGCCGGCCGCTTCGCCTTCGCTTCGGCTGCTTTCTTCTTCTTTCCCGCGGGTCGCTCCTGCTGGGCCGGTCTTGCTCCCCGGCCATCCTTCGACGCGTCCTTCTTCACCTCCTTCGTGCCCCGGTCCTTCACGGCGGGCTTCTTCTCCCGCTTCGCCTTGGCGCCTTTGGCGCGCTCCCCCTCCGGCGCACCGGCACCCGTCCGCCCCGCGGTGTCCGCAGGGGCTGCGTGGGTACGCACGTGCTGCTCGGGTGTTCCCTCTTCAGGATGCGGCGGCGGCGGGGCCTTGTCCCCCCGTTCCCCTTTCTTCCCGACCCCGGGCCGCCGCCCTCCCTTCCTCTCACCCTTCTCCTTGGTCTTCCGGACCTTCTTCTCCTTGCCGGAAGCATCCACCTCTTGCATTCGCTTAAGCACACCGTTGCGGTAGACCTCCGCCCGCGTCGGCACGCCGGACGGGTCGTAGAAAAGCGACCGCCCATGCAGGCGTCCCTTCCGCCACTGCTCCACCGAGACCAGGGTGCCGTTCGCCTGCCAGGTGTACCAGGCGCCGTCCTTCACGCCCTTGTCGTAACGCCCCTGCGCACGCAGCTGCCCACCGGGATGGAAGACCGTGCATTGCCCATGCAGCAGGCGCCCGCTGTAGCCGCCCTGCGTCACGTGCAGGTCCTGCCCCTTGATCCAGTGATAGGTCTTGGCAGGATCCACGGAAGCCGCCGCCCGCTCCGTGGTGCGCCCCTCCACATAGCCCTCGGGCGTTCCGGTCCGGAAGCGCGCGAGGTCCTGGGCCGGCACCGCCGCATGGGCGAGCCCGACGAGCAGGGCGAAGGAGGCCCGGAGCATGGCACGATAGTACATGCTTTACTGAATTTAAGCAAACGTATAACGCTCCGGGCCGCGGGAACGCATGTCCGCTCGAAGCACGATCGCCCCGCCATACAACCCTTCCCCGTTGGTCCCTCGTCGATAGGACAAGCCCCATCCACCCTGCCCATGCGCCCGACCATCTTACTGTTCACCGGCCTCGTGTGCTCCCTGCCCGCGACCGGCTTCGCCACGGACCTACGCCCCATCGCCGCTGAGGTGCAGCGCCTGCGGGACACCGGCGCCGTGCCGGACGCCGTGCACCTCCTGCACACGGTCCCTGTTCCACCCGACGCCCCGTTCCGTCGCGTGGTGGCCGAGGCCGTCCTCGCCGATGCGGAGCCGGAAGCGCTGGCCGCCGTGCTCCAGGAGCGGCCCGCCTTCATCCGTTTCGATGTGCCGTCCGCCGGCGGCCCGCTCCCGCTGATGCTCTACCGGGTGGACCCGTTCGCCGAAGGGTTCACGGTGCGGACGAACGCAGGGGTACGCCAAGGCTACGTGCCGGGCGCTTACTACCGCGGCATCGTCGCGGACGACCCCACGTCCATCGCCGCGTTCAGCTTCTTCGCGGACCAGGTGATCGGCATGGTCTCCTCCAGCACGCTGGGCAATGTGGTGGTGCAACGGATGCTGGGCCGCAGCGCCGCCCACCACATCGTCTACAGCGACCGGGACCTGCTGGTGCCGCATACCCTGAGCTGCGGCACGACCGATGTGCCCGCCCCCGTGGGGGACCACCTCCGAGGCGGCACGGAACGCACGACCAATTGCGTGCGCCTGTACTACGAGCTGGCCTATGACACCTACCAGCTGAACGGCTCGGACGTGGCCCAAAGCACGAACTGGATCACCGCGGCGCACAACAACGTGGCCACGCTGTTCGCGAACGACGGCATCCAAGTGTCGCTGAGCGAGGTGTTCGTATGGACCGGGCCGGAGGCCTTCATGCACCAAGGCGACCAGTTCGACGTGGACCGGTTCGCGGAATACCGCTCCGCGTTCAACGGCGACATAGCGAACTTCATCTCCAGCCAGTTCGGCTCGGGGTTCGCGCGCGGCGTCGGCGGCCTCTGCGCCGCAGGGGCGTACGAGACCTCGCCCGTGCTCGTGTTCGAGGAAGTGCCCGGCTATTCCGCCATGGTGACGACCATCACCCACGAGATCGGGCATGTGTGCGGCTCGCACCACACCCATGCCTGCGTGTGGAACGGCAACAACACGCAGATCGACGACTGCGGCCACAGCGACCCGTTCGGCTACCTGGAGAACATCGCCTGCTACGACAGCCAGAACCCGATCCTGCCGATCGGCCACGGCACCATCATGAGCTATTGCGGCATCGACCTGACGCTCGGCTTCGGCCCGCAGCCCACGGAGCGCATGCAGCAGCGCATCGACGCCGCCCCCTGCCTGGGAAGCGACTGTGTCCATTCCTGCTCCCCCTCCATCGACAGCCTGCGGATCACGGACCTCACGCCGTACTCCGCCGTGGTCGCCTTCCACGAGAACGACCCGTCGATCACCCAGTGGGAGATCCAGGTCCTGGACGACAGCCAGGTCATGATCGACTGGACCACCATCACGTCCACCACCTATCCGCTCAGCGGACTGTGGGCCGGGCACATCTACCAGGTACGCGTGCGTTCCACCTGCCCGGCCCCCTGGTCGAACAACGTGGTCTACGTCCGGGAGTTCACGCCCCCGGCCACCACCTGCGGCAATGAGGTGTACGACAGCGGAGGTCCCGGCGATCCCTACATCTCGTACGTCAACACGCTGGAGACCTATTACCCGGACCTGACGGGCAACAAAGTGACACTCACCTTCCAGGCGTTCAGCGTGGAGCCCGGCGGCGACTTCCTCCGCGTCTACGACGGTGCGGACACCACCGCAGCCCTCCTGGGCAGTTTCACGGGCGATGCCATCCCCGGCCCGATCACCTCCACGGCGGCTTCCGGCGCGCTCACCCTCTCCTTCCTGACCGATGGACCGGAGTTCAACCCCTTTCCGGGATGGGAGATCACCATTTCCTGCGCGCCCGACGTCACCACGGGCATCGCCACCCCGGACACCGATGACGGCCTGCGCTGTTCGCCCAACCCCATGGACGATCAGCTGACCGTGGAGTACGCCACGCGCACGGCCGGGCCGGTGACGCTGGAGCTGCTGGACCTGCAAGGCCGGACGGTGCGGACGCTGGTGGTGCAGGCCGCACGCATGCCGGGCCTGCACCGCGAGCGGTTCACGCTGGGTCCCATCGCCCGCGGCGCCTATACCCTGCGACTGATCGCGGACGGCACCCTCCGGTCCTGTCGGCTCGTGCGATAGGCACCCCGAAAAGAAGAAGCCCGGCGATGCCGGGCTTCTTCTTTTCGATCGAGGTCAGCCCCGTACCAGCTTGCGGTACTTGATGCGGTGGGGCACGATGTCGCCGCCGAGGCGCTTCTTGCGGTTCTCCTCGTAGTCGCTGAAGCCGCCTTCGAACCAGTACACGTTGCTGTCGCTCTCGAAGGCCAGGATGTGCGTGCAAACGCGGTCCAGGAACCAGCGGTCGTGGCTGATGATGACGGCGCAGCCGCTGTAGTCCTGGATGCCTTCCTCCAGCGCCCGGAGCGTGTTCACGTCGAGGTCGTTGGTCGGTTCGTCAAGGAGGAGCACGTTGCTGCCGTTCTTCAGCGTCATGGCCAGGTGCAGGCGGTTGCGCTCCCCGCCGGAGAGCACGCCCACCTTCTTGTTCTGGTCGGGGCCGGTGAAGTTGAAGCGGGCCAGGTAGGCGCGGCTGTTCACCAGGGTGCCGCCGATGGCCATGTTCTCCTGGTCGTTGCTCAGCACCTGGTACACCGTCTTCTCCGGCACCAGGTCCTTGTGGCTCTGGTCCACATAGGCCAGCTGCACGGTCTCGCCGATGGTGACCGTACCGCTGTCGGGCTTCTCCTCGCCCATGATCAGGCGGAAGAGCGTGGTCTTGCCGGCGCCGTTGGGGCCGATGATGCCCACGATGCCGGCGGGCGGCAGGGCGAAGGTGAGGTCGTCGAAAAGGATGCGGTCGCCGAAGGCCTTGGCCACCTTCTTGAACTCGATGACCTTCTCGCCCAGGCGCTGGCCGTTGGGGATGAAGATCTCGAGCTTCGACTCCTTCTCCTTCACCGTCTCGCTCTGCATCTTCTCGTAGTTCTGCAGGCGCGCCTTGCTCTTGGTGCGGCGGGCGCTGGCGTTGCTGCGCACCCACTCCAGCTCCTGCTTCAGCACGCGCTGGCGCTTGCTTTCCTGCTTCTCCTCCTGGGCGAGGCGCGCGGTCTTCTGCTCCAGCCAGTTGGTGTAGTTGCCTTTGTAGGGGATCCCTTCGCCGCGGTCGAGCTCGAGGATCCAGCCGGCCACGTTGTCCAGGAAGTAGCGGTCGTGGGTGATGGCGATGACCGTGCCCTTGTACTGCTGGAGGTGCAGCTCGAGCCAGGCCACGCTCTCGGCATCCAAGTGGTTGGTCGGTTCGTCCAGCAGCAGGATGTCGGGGCTTTGGAGCAGCAGGCGGCACAAGGCCACGCGGCGGCGCTCACCGCCGGAGAGCACCTTGATGGGCGTGTCGCCATCGGGGCAGCGGAGCGCATCCATCGCGATCTCCAGCTTCTGGTCGATGTTCCACGCGTCGGCCACCTCGATCCGGTCCTGCAGGGCGGCCTGCCGGGCGATGAGCTTGTCCATCTTCTCGGGATCGTTCAGCACCTCCTCGTCGGCGAACTTGTTGTTCACCTCCTCGTACTCGGCGAGCAGGTCCATCACCGGCTTCACGCCTTCGCGCACGATCTCGATCACGGTCTTCGTCTCATCGAGCTCGGGCTCCTGCTCGAGGTGGCCGATGGAGTAGCCGGGGGTCAGGTGCACGTCACCCTGGAAGTCCTTCTCCTTGCCGGCGATGATGCGCATCAGGGTGGACTTACCGCTGCCGTTGAGGCCGAGGATGCCGATCTTGGCACCGTAGTAGAACCCGAGGTAGATGTCCTTGAGGATGGTCTTTCCGGAGGGCAGGGTCTTGCCCACCTGCACCATGTTGTAGATGATCTGTCTGCCTTCGTCTGCCATGGGTCGGGGCGCGGCTGACCGCGCGTTGTCGGGTTGAACGGGGGTGGCGACCGGGGTCCTGCCGGATGCGGACCAGGGCGGCCACCCGTTGCTATCGGGCCGCGAATATCTCCAACCTATGCCAATCCTCCACTTTCCGGAAGCGGACGGCGGCGGTATCGGGTAGCCCATTGCCCCGGAGCACCCCGCTGAGCGTCTGGCCGTCGCCGGGCCCCACCAGCACGTACAAGGCCGCGCCGGGAGCGGGCCGCCCGCCGATGGTGGGATCCAGGCGCATGCAGGCCAGGTGGAAACCCATCGGGGCGTCCCAGGGCGGTCGCGCCCAGACGCGATCGCCCGGGCGGAGGTGTTCCCGGGCCCATCCGGCGGCGCGGACGGCATCGGGAAAGCGCTCGGGCACCTCCCGGGGCGCGGTCATGCCCAGCCAGCCCATCCCGGCGGCGATGACCAGCGCGGCCACGGCCGTGCGGCGGCGCTTGGCGATGCCGGCATGCACGCGCTCCTGTAGGAACTTCAGGAAATAGAACACCGCGATGGCCGAGGACAGATGCAGGAAGAAGAGCGTGTAGGTCCACACCCGCGGCGGGGCCACGAGCCGCTGGACGAGCACCAGGGGCACCGTGCTCAGCAACAAAGCGACCAGCAGCAGGCGGTACTTGCGGCTGGTATAGGCCGCATACACCACTCCGATGATGCCCAGCAGGGAGATCCACGTGGCGGCCGTGTCGGTGAAGTACACCCAAAGGGCGAAGGCCTCGTCCTGCTCGCTCTGCAGGAACCGCTTCCAACTGGGCTCGCCCAGGGACGGGTGCTGCAGGAGGTGATCGAGGCCGTGGGCGCCGATCAGCGGGGCATAGAACAGCAGGGACACGGCCACGCACAGGACCAGGGAGCCCAGCAGCTTCAGGGCACGGCGCTGGAGCGTGCTGCGGTAGGTGGTGGCCAGGTAGAGGAACACCCACAGGTACACCAGGACGGCGGCATAGGCCATGGTGGGCACGGCCCAGAGGCCCAGCGCGCAGAAGACCGCCATCAGCGCCCCGCTCACCGTGTTCTCCCGCTTCACGAAATGCCGCCCGGCCAGCAGGGCGCAGACCAGGAACAGCCAGGTGAGGCTGTACCCCCGGGCCAGCGCGCTGTACTCGACCAGCGGGCCGCTGGCCGCCACGAGCGCGAGGGCGAGCACCGCGATGTAGCGGTTGAACATGGCCCGGACGAACGCATAGTACAAGGGCATCACCGCGATGCCCGCCAGCAGCGCCGGCAGTCGCAAGGACCAGAGGTGCACCCCGAAGATCCCCGTGCTCACCTTCACCAACATCGAATGCAGCACGTGGTTGCTGGTGAAGGTGTAGTTGCTCAGGACGAACCAGAGGCGCTGCGAGGCATAGTGGGTCCAGGTGAGGGCCTCGTCATAGCTCACCGCCTCGTTCACGCGCGCGACGCGCAGGGCGGCCCCCACGAGGACGAGCAGCCACACGAAGCGCCGGTGCGCGGGGCTCGTGCGCCGGACAAGGCGCACCCAGGCGCGGCGCAGGTCCTGGCGGAAGGGGGCCATCCCCTTGGGCCGGGGAGCAGCGGAAGCGTCGTCGGCCTGGCCGTCGCCGCGCGAGCGGACATGGACCGAACGCGGACGGAAGGGCGGGTGGTGGGTGCTGTCCACGGAAGGTCCGGACGGCCGGTGCGACCAAAAGTAGAGGAAGCGGATGCCCGATGCCTGCTTACAGCGGCACCATATGTACACGCAACACCACGCCATCCACGTCCTTGAACTCCAGCACGCAGTTCTTCCCCTCCAACGTCACGACCCGCAGCTCCATCCGCTCCTTCGTGGCCTTGTCCACCACGACCAGCTGCTTCTTGTCCTCATGATACACCCATGTGCCGTTCTGCATGCCACCGGACTCCACTGAGACCACGGTGTGGTCCGCATGGAATTCCATCATGTCGTTGCGCTGGTCCGGTGCAGGCGGTATGCGCTCCCCGCCTTCCTCGTAATAGGCCAGTTCCCACTTCTTCACCAGTAACGTTTCCTGGGTGGGCAATGGCTGGCCGAACACCAGCAATGCCGAAGCACTGAGGAAAAGGGCGCAGATCCAGCGGGAGATGGCGGACATGGATATGGACGTATGTCCCAATACTAGCGAACGGCTCCCATTGCAAGGGCCGGAACGCGCATCAGAGGCCCGGATCGCGCCATCCTCTCCGGAGGATCCCGGCGATGACCATGGGAAGCGGCCCGGCGCGATCTTCGCGGCATGGCACGCATCACCGAGAGCCCTTCGCACTACGACCACCTCGAACGCATGTCCGCGCGCGCGCTGCTGGACGGCATCAACGCGGAGGACCGCACGGTGCCGGGGGCCGTGGGCGAGGCGATACCGGCCATCGAGGCCTTCGTGGACGCGCTGGCGGAACGGATGCGCCGCGGCGGCCGGCTGTTCTACCTCGGCGCGGGCACCAGCGGGCGGCTGGGCATCGTGGACGCGAGCGAATGCCCGCCCACCTTCGGCGTGCCGCACGGGCTGGTGATCGGCCTGATCGCCGGCGGCGACACCGCCATCCGCCGCGCGGTGGAGTTCGCGGAGGACGACCGCGCCCAAGGCTGGAAGGACCTGCAGGAGCACGCCATCGGCGCCGATGACACGGTGGTGGGCATCGCGGCGAGCGGGGGCACGCCCTACGTGGTGGGCGCCCTGGAGACCTGCCGCGCGAACGGCATCCTCACGGCGGCCATCACCTGCAACCCCGGCAGCCCGGTGACCGCCGTGGCCGATCACCCCATCGTGGTGGTGGTGGGCCCGGAGTTCGTCACCGGCAGCACGCGGATGAAGAGCGGTACGGCCCAGAAGCTGGTGCTGAACATGATCAGCACGAGCGTGATGATCAAGCTGGGCCGGGTGAAAGGCAACCGCATGGTGGACATGCAGCTGAGCAACAACAAGCTCGTGGACCGCGGCACCCGCATGGTGATGGAAGGGCTTCAGGTGGACTACGACACCGCGAACGCCTTGCTGAAGAAGCACGGCAGCGTGCGCAAGGCGGTGGACGCGGGGAAGCCATAGCACCCGCTGCCCGAAGCTCAGGTTGCGCGGCCGAAGGCCGCCCCAGAGGGTAGCTTTGCCCCGTGCATACGCTCGAGCCCTTCTACAACTGGCGCCACCGCTACACCGCGGAGGAGGACGAGCGCTCACCCTTCCACGGCACCGAGCACAGCGAGTTCGAGTTCACCCACGCGGTGTACGACCACGTGATCCACCCGCAGTGGGACGATTTCGGCAGCAGCACCCTGTACCTGAAGGTGCTCTTCGTCCAGTACGACGACGGCTACGCCATCATCGAGCTGATCGGCGAATGGAACGACCTGCTGCACAACGACGTGATGTACCTGAAGCGCGACGTGATCGAACCGATGATGGCCCAGGGCATCACCAAGTTCATCCTCATCGGCGAGAACGTGCTGAACTTCCATGCCGGTGAGGAGGACTACTACGCGGAGTGGTTCGAGGAAACGGCCGATGCCGACGGCTGGATCGCCCTGCTCAACTTCCGGGAGCACGTGCGCGACGACCTGCGCACGGCCAACATCGACCAGTACTTCCTGATGGGCGGCAAGCTGGACCAGATGGACTGGCGCACCTTCGAGCCGGAGGACCTGTTCGAGCGGGTGGACGCCCAGGTGCAGCGGCGGCTCAACGCCTAGGCCCGCGCCCCCAGCAGCATCCGCAGGACCACCCGGTCGATCGGCAGGGTGACGTCCTCCTCCCGCGCGCCGGCCAGCCGCAGCCAGCGGAACGACTCGTTCGGGTCCGCCGATCGCGCGAAGTCGAACGGCACCGTGCTGGTGCGCAAGCCCCCCGGGTCGGCCACACGGAACGTGTAGTAGAGGCTGATGATCTGGTCCCCTTCGCGGTAGGCGCTGGGCTGATAGAAATCCGTGGTGTAGAAGTGCCGCACGTCGAGCGCCTCCACGCCAAGCTCCTCGCGGACCTCGCGCACCAGGCAGTCCAGGGCGCCTTCACCGAGCTCCAGTCCGCCCCCGGGGAACTTGGTGATGCGATGGCCCTTCACCAGCTCATCGGCCACCAGCACGCCGCCTTCGTGGAGCAGCAGCCCGTACACGCGGATGTTGAAGCGCTCGATGGTCATGGCAAGATTGTCGTTCCGAAGGAAGATCCGTTTATTAGGCCATATTATCCACCACATCCTCACCCTCCAAATGTGGTCCCACTACCGCACCATCGGGGCCTTGTTGATGCTGGCATCGTTCGTTGCGAATGCGAGCGAGTTCCATGTGACCCGCTGGGTGGAACGGGTCGATATATCTCCCAATGGGTCCGGGGCCACGGTCCATACGGAGGTCACAGGCTTATTGCTTACCGGGAATGACCAATGGGTGATCCCGCATGACGACCTCCAAGTGGTCTCCGACTTCAACGGATGGTATACCGATGAACGCGGCCGGCATGTGAAATTGAAACTGACCGACGCCCGTGATCGCTCTCTTGTGGACAACACGTTCTATTCCGGCCGGAAAGGGTACTTCATCGACCTGGCTGGTCCCACCCGATTCGAACTGCATTACAGCGTCACCATCAAAGAACTGATGCTTGTCTCGGACCTCGACCTGCGTCGCTGGCGTGACCCGGACACACTGCAGTATGAGGTGCGGCTCCCCTCGGGCTTCCTCCTGTACCATCGCGACCCTGAAAACGCGCCGGACAGCTATCGGCACGCGGTGGACAGTACCACCACCAAAGGCCGCACAGTGCACACCTTCACACGGACAGGCGCGGTACAGCAGAGAAAAGAGGCACTGGAGCACCATTGTGTGGACCTGATCGATGCGTGCGCAGTACGCGTCCTGATCGCACATGGTCCGCTCAAGGACGATCCCTTGCGGTATTTCTGCGCATGGAACCAAGCCCTCATGGCCTCCTCCTCCGGCATGGACGAGACCACCCGCCAATGGGCGGAGCGAGTGACGGCCCATGCAGGCACCGCGGAAGAAAAAGCGCGGCTGCTCTTCGCTGAAGTACGCGAACACGTGAGCTACATCGACGTGGAGGACCACCTGAACGCATTCAGGCCGCGCGACCCGAGCATCGTGTGGAACAACCGGAAAGGGGATTGCAAGGACATGGCGAACCTCCTCTGCCGCTCATTGGGCTGGGTGGGGCTGAATGCGAGACTCGCATTGAGCGCCACGGTGTCACATCCGTTCGAGCTGGACTTCCCCTGCCTCAGCAGTGCGGACCACGTGGTGTGCTTGGTGCATGCAGGTGACCGGTGGATACCATTGGACGCCACGGAATCGCAGTGCACCTTCGGCCTACCGAGCCGGCAGATCCAGGGTCGGACATTGCTGGTGCTGGACGAACAAGGCGGCTACTACGAACAGATGCCCATAGTACCTGCGGACAGCAACCTGCGTCGCATCGACATGACCTTCCGTGCCTCGGGGACCGCCTTGCAAGGCCGCTTCCTTTTGGATTGCAGGGGTGCTTCCGCGTGGGCCCTGGCTGACGGACGTGAAAGCCGCACGAACACGGACATCACATCGTGGGTCGGCCGTTCATTGGCGGCATCCGCACAGGGCCTCCAACTGGACAGTATCCTGCTCAACGGGCCGAAGGAACAGTTCGGCGCTCACGGGAACGCATCTGTCCATAATGCGCTGCGCAAGGCCGTAGGCAAATGGTATACCTCGCTCCAGTTCGTTCCATATCCCCATGACCTGCCGCGCCGAATGGTCCCGGGCACCGACCTCGTCACCGGCGAGGCCATGCTGCGAGAATTCGCGGCCCATGTGCGGTTCCCGAAGCCCATATCCCTGAGCCCGTTCGAGCCTGCCCACGTCGAAGAAGCCGGCATCAGCTTCGACTTGTCCGTCGTGCAGGAAGGCGCCGATGGGGCCACCATCACTTACCGCTACCGTTGTCCCTATGTACGGATATCGGCGGAGCTGGCACCTGCCTATGATCGCGTACAGGCGGCCATCGAGAACGCGCTCAAAAGAACGATCGTCCATGGCACCGATTAGGATCGTGCTCCCGTGCACACTTCTTTGTATCGCGCTTCCCTTACTGGCGCAGAAGCGCAAGGATTTCGACTGGAGGAAACCAGCGCCACCCGTGGAGATACAGCCCGGGGAATACCCTTCACAGGACGCGGTCATGCTATATCAGTATCGCACCATCGCGAACAACGTGATGGACCTATACCACGGGGAGCTGGGCAATACCGAGACCGTGATGCGCCGGATCAAGATCCTCACCAAGGCGGGGATCAACGAGTACACCAACATCGTAGTGAACAGACCTTACGCCGCCAAGCTCACGGTGCTGGATGCGCGCACCATCAGGAAGGATGGGAGCGTCGTAGACCTGAAGGCTTCGGACATCAAGGAACTGGACCTTCAGGACGCCGAAGGCAATTATGACCGCTACCAGCAGTTGCGGTTCAGCATCCCGGGCGTCGAAGTGGGCGATGAGATAGAGACGGTGTACTCCCTGCAGAAAAGCGGGCTACAAACGGGGCGCGACGTCTATATGCAGAGCTACCTGCCCGTCCGCCACTCGGTGCTCGTCCTCTCGCTCGACAAGGGCATACGCACCGAGCTACGTTCGCTGAACGGTGTGCACGAGCCGAAGGTGACGGAGAGCATGGAGGATTTCACCTACCGATGGGAGATGAAGGACCTGGGCTCACTAGGTGATGAATCGAACGCCTTGCGCAGTACCGCCCTCCCTTATGTCTCCTTCGTGGTGCGCGAGCTCGACTTCGGTGGGCGTAGGTACCCCGTCGTGCCTGCCAGCATCGATACGTACTACGATACCTACATCCGTTCGTTCGGTATCACCAATGGTACCGAGCCCGCCGTACGGAAATGGGTGGACGGCATCCGCAGCGTACATGCCGGGGAAAGCAATGTTCAGGTCCTTGAACACGCGCTGAAGGAACTGCATGAGAGCTTCGCAGTGGTGGTCATGCCCACCGAGGAGGCCGACCAACCGCTCTCGGTTCATCTCCAGCAGAAACGCCTGGACGAATGGAGCCTTGAGCGCCTCGTGCAGCAGGTGTTCGATGAGACCAAGGTGCAATACTGGTTCTGTTTCGGCCGCAATCGCCTGGACGGCCCCATAGAAACCTCCTTCGTGGCCCCCCATACCACCACGACCACCTTCTTCGCCTACAACGACGACCAAGAACACCTCCATTATTACATCCCCGCCTCGCCCCAACGCAACTTCGAGATCGACGAGCTGCCATGGTACCTGGAGGGCACGCGCGTGCTGATGCAACGCAGGAAGTCCACGGGTGCGCTCGAGACCGAATCCTTGTGGTCGCCGGTACCTGTGTCATCCATGAACGACAACAAGCATTCCCAGCACATCGACATGGACATCACCCTTACTGGTGGTCCACTGCATGCCCGCCATCGCGAAACATGGTGTGGCGCATGGTCAGGTCGTTACCGTAGCCCCATGCTCACCGCCCTTCGTTCGGGGAACGCCGCCGAACTGCTGGACCATGAGGACCTGGATCAACGGTTCGACTCGGTGAGCATGGAGAAACAGGAACATACCGCCCCCTATTCGTTCACCATGCGGTACCTATCCACATCGCCATCACCCGTCCAAACCGTGGAGGAGGGAGTGATAAGCGTGGATCTTGCGGGCCTCCTTCATCACGAGCTTCCGGACAAACCTTCAGCGAACCGATCCACAGACTATCACGTACCCTTCCAATACATCGATGAGGTCCGCCTGTTCCTGCATTTCGACACCCCCGTATCCATCATGGACGAGCTTGAATTCGGAAAACGGGAGGAGAGCGCCTGGGGAGTGCATATCCTTTCGGTCAAACAGCTGGATGAGCGCACCGTTGTGGTAACCTCCTCCTTGAATACGAAAAAGGACAAGCTTACGCCTGCGGAAGCGAAGGAACTTGCCGGCTTGCTTGACCGCATCAATGCATCCCTGACCACCGACCTCCTGGTGAAGGCGCTGTGATCGCCTTGTGAAGGACATCACTTCCGGGCCCGCAGCATCTCCCGTTTCCCCGGCGGCCCGGGCAGACGCTCCACGGCCAGTCCGGCGGCCTGCATCGCCCGGCGCACATCGCCCTTGGCGCAGTAGGTCACCAGCAGCGCGCCTGGTCGCATCGCGCGGTGCAGCCGGCGGAACACCTCCTCGGTCCACAGCTCGGGCTGCGTGTTGGGGCCGAAGGCGTCGAAGTACACCAGGTCGTAGGCGGCCACGTCCTCCAAAGCGAGCATCGACGTCGCCCGCCGCCGGAACGAGAAATGCGGGGACATCCGTTGCCACGCGCCCTCGGCGGCGGTGAGCATGTCCAGCACGACCCCGCCTTTCGCGGGATCGCCGCAGGCCGCCGGATGGTCCATCCGCGACAGCGCTTCGCGGGAAAGCGGATACGGTTCCAGCGCGGTGTACCGCACGGCCCCTCCCCGCCCTTCGGCCGCGATCCAGGTGAGGAGGGCGTTCAGCCCCGTGCCCAGCCCCACCTCCAACAGGTCGACGGGATCCTTCTTCACCAGGTCCAGCCCCATGGCCAGGAAGACGTGCCGCGACTCCTGCACCGCACCGTGCACGCTGTGGTACTGTTCGCCGAGCGCTTCGCTGCGCAGGGTGAACGACCCATCGGCGGTGCGCAGGGGAACGAGGTCGGCGGGCGGCGTGTACACGGAGCACGGCCGCGTGGCGGGCCGGTCCGCGAAAATACCGGGCTTCCTGTCAGAGCACGCGGATCTCGGTGCGGCGGTTCTTCGCGTAGTGCGCGTCGCTGTCGTTGGGCACCAGGGGCCGCGTATCACCGTAGCCCTTCGCCACCAGGCGGATCGGCGCGATGCCCTTGGACACGAGGTAGTCCACCACGGCCTTCGCGCGGTATTCGCTCAGCGTCTGGTTGTCGATGGGACCGCCCGTCCCGTTGTCCGTATGGCCGCTCACCTCCAGGCGCATATCGGGATGGGCCCGCAGCGTGGCCAGCAACCGGTCGAGCTCCGCGACGGACGCCGGCAGGAGCTTCCATTCGTGCGGCTCGAAATAGACGCTGCGCATCACCTCGCAGCTCCCGGTCCGCACGGGGTTCATCACGATGTCGAGGTTGCGTTCCGCCACGGCGGTATCGCCCACGGCACGCAGGTCCTCGGAATGCGGCAGGAAGCCGTCGGCGCTCACGTGCAGGGCGTACTCACCCGCACCGGGCACCTCCATGCTGTACGCGCCGGTACGGGCATCGGTGCTGCCCGTGGCCACGTAGCGGGCATCCTTCACGTCCAGCAGGTCGATGCTGGCCTCCACGCCGTCCATCAGCTGGAGGCCCTTCACGAAGCCTTTCAGCATCATCGTGCTCGGGGGACCGCCGGGCTCCACGGTGGGCACGGCGCCCGAAGCGCTCACCAGCAGGGCGGTCTCGTCCACCACGGGAGGCGGCGCCGGCAGCTCCACGGCATAGAGGTCGTCCTGGCCCAGGCCTTCGGCGCGGGTGCTGCTGAAATAGCCGGTGCGCCCATCGGCGGTGAGCACCAGGAACTGGTCGTCGCCGGGCGAGTTGACGGGCCAGCCCAGGTTCTCCGGGGTGGACCAGGTGCCATTGGCCCAGGTGGTGCGGAACAGGTCGAAGCCGCCCATGGTGTTGTGGCCGCGGCTGCCGAAATAGAGCGTGCGCCCGTCGGCGGCGACGAACACACCGTCCTCGTCGTAGATGGTGTTCACGATGGGGCCCAGGTTCTCGGCCGATCCCCAGGTGGAGGCCGACGCGTCCCAGGCGCTGCGGTAGATGTCCGAGCCGCCCAGGCCGCCCTCGCGGTCGCTGGTGAAGTACAGCCACCGGCGATCGGCGGTGTACCAGGCGCTGCTCTCGTGCCCCGGGCCGTTCACGCTCGGGGGAAAGGGCTTCGGCACGCTCCAGGCCTCGCCGGACAGCGTGCTCTCGAAAAGATCGCCGCTCCCCTTCCCATCGCGGTAGATGACCAATGTGCGCCCGTCGTTGAACAGGCCCACCGAGGCGTCGTTGTCGGCGGTGTTCACCGGGGCGGCGAAGGGCACGGGATCGCTCCAGCCGGCGGCCGTGCGTTCGCACACATAGATGTCCTCGAAGGGCTCGTTCGTCCGCTTGTTGATGCGTCCACCCGTGGAGCCGCTGCGCCGGCTGGTGAACATCAGCCGGCGGCCGTCCGCCGTCACCAGCGCGCCGTAGTCGGGGCCTTCGCTGTTGATCCGGGGACCGAGGCCTGTCACCGTGGCGGCCACGGGCCTGGCCATGGCGGCCCTGCCGTTGCGGCACTCCGCGATGTGCTTGTCGGCCATGTTGAAGGTGCGGTCCGCGTCGGGCGTGCGCATCACGATGGCCCGCTGGGCCTGGAACTCCGCGATGGCCTCGTCCCAGCGGGCATTGAGCTGGTAGCTGTAGCCGAGGAAGAAGTGGATGCGCGGGGTGGCGGGGTCCAGGGCGAAGGCTTCCTGGAAATAGCGCAAGGCCTTGTGCGGGGCGGCCCCGTTCAGGTGGCACAGGCCGACCTTGGTGTTCAGCTCGGCATTGTCCGGGTTGAAGGCCAGCGCCTTCCCATAGGCCAGCAGGGCCGTGGCGAGGTCGCGCCCGCCTTGGGCATAGGCGGCATCGCCCTGCCGGATGGCGAGCTGCGCGGCCTTCAGGCCTTCGGCATCGGCGAAGTGGGCCTTGTCGAAGGGCACGTTCGCCCGGGCGGCAGCAGGGTTCCCATCGGACCGGGGGTTGGATTGGGCCAGGAGGAGCGTCGTGTGGAGCAGCACGTAGGAAATGGAGAGGTTCCTGCGTAGCATGGAGGCACGGCCGTGGTTTTTGCACGGCATCTGTTCATACGCGAACGCCGCACGGAGGTTCGCGCGGGAAGGGGGCCGGTACTTTTGGCGCCTGTCACCGCACCCGGTGATGAACCCCGGGGCGGTCCCAGCACATGGCGAAAAAGAAGACGTCGGACCGGAAGGGCGGCAAGGCCGCCAAGGCGCAGAACATCCTCACCCCGCGCTCCCTGGAATTCATGGAGCGCTACCTGAACAACGCCAGCCCCACGGGCTTCGAGAGCAGCGGCCAGCGCATCTGGCTGGACTACCTGAAGCCCTACATCGACACGCACTTCGTGGACAACTACGGCACGGCCGTGGGCGTGATCAATCCCGGCGCGAAGTACAAGGTGGTGATCGAGGCGCACGCGGACGAGATCAGCTGGTTCGTGCACTACATCACCAAGGACGGGTTCATCTACGTGCGCCGCAATGGCGGCAGCGACCACATCATCGCCCCCAGCAAGCGGGTGAACATCCACACCGACAAGGGTGTGGTGAAGGCCATCTTCGGCTGGCCGGCCATCCACGTGCGCACGGGCAAGAACGATCCGGTGCCATCGCTGGACAACATCTTCCTGGACTGCGGCTGCAGCACCAAGGAGGAGGTGGAGGAGCTGGGCGTGCACGTGGGCTGCGTGATCACCTATGAGGACGAATTCATGGTGCTCAACGGGAACCACTTCGTGGGCCGGGCGCTGGACAACCGCATGGGCGGCTTCATGATCGCGGAGGTGGCGCGGCTGCTGAAGGAGGACCGCACGCGGCTGCCCTTCGGCCTGTACATCACCAACAGCGTGCAGGAGGAAGTGGGCCTGCGCGGCGCGGAGATGATCGTGGAGCGCATCAAGCCGGACCTGGCGTTGGTGACCGACGTGACGCACGACACCCAGACGCCGATGATGAGCAAGGTGCAGAACGGCGACATCGCCTGCGGGAGCGGCCCGGTGCTGAGCTATGCGCCCGCCGTGCACAACAACCTGCTGAAGGTGGTGGTGGCCGCGGCCCAGCGCGAAGGCATCCCCTTCCAGCGCCTCGCGGCCAGCCGCGCCACGGGCACGGACACCGACGCCTTCGCCTACGGGTCGGCCGGCGTGCCCAGCGCGCTGATCAGCCTGCCGCTGCGCTACATGCACACCACGGTGGAGAGCGTCCACCGCACCGACGTGGAGAACGTGATCAGGCTGATCCACGCCTCGCTCCGCAGCCTCAAGGGCGGCGACGACATGCGCTACCTGAAATGACCGCCATGGGCTGCGCCGGATGAGGTGGACGCTCGACGACAATGAGCGGAGCGCGTTCCACTACCTCATCGGCGGGGTGGTCGCGGTGCTGGTCCTGAAAGGGCTGGCGCTGGGCTTCGACGCCTTCGGGACCTCCGCCCTGCCGAAGGACGAAGCCGTGGTGTTGGCCCCCTTCCGCCAAGGCTACCTGCTCGGCCAGGACATCACGGTGGTGGGCACGGCCACGGGCCGTACGGAGCGGATCGCGCTCGCCGTGGTGCTGTCCATCGGCCTCTCCCTCCTGCTCGGCGGGGTGGCCGCGCTGGTGGCCCGTGCGTTCCGTGGCCGGCCTGGCCGCGCAGCGGTGCGGATGGCGCGGATCGCCCTGGTGGCCCTCCTCGGCTGGTCGCTGTATGCGGCGCTGTTCATGCCCGTGCGACAGGCCACGGTGACGGACCGGGGCCTGTTGCTGGCCCACCGCCGGGCGGTGATCGGCGACCTGCCCCTGCCGTTCACCCTGCAGGTGGACACCGTGCCCCGCACCGGCATCCAACGGCTGGAAGCGGTCCGCACCCCCTGCCGGAACGGCTGCGACGGCCGGCTGCGCCTGGAGCTGACCCGCACGGACGGGCGGCAGGACGTGCTGGCCGAGGAGAACGGCATCTGCCCGCCCCGCGAACTGGAGCGCCTGCGTACGGCAAGCGAGGCGGCGGCCCTGCTGGAGCGCGAGCTGCACGGCGGCCTCCATTGAGGACCCCGTCCCCTGGCGCTAACTTGCCGAGGCCCTCATGCGCATCCGCTTCATCAAGGCTTCCGACACGCACGCGCTGCGCCACCGCGTGCTGCGCCCGCACCAGCCCATCGAGGAAGTGGATTTCCCAAACGACCGCAACCCCGACAGCTTCCATCTGGGCGCGTTCATCGGGGAGCACCTCATCGGCGTGGCCTCCTTCTACCGCGAGCGCTCCGAGCAGCTCCTGGGCTGGAAACAGTACCGCCTGCGCGGCATGGCCACCCATCCCGACTTCCAGGGGCAGGGCGTGGGCCGCCGCCTGGTGCGCTTCGCCCTGGAGCACCTGCATGCGCAGCAGGCGGACCTGCTGTGGTGCAATGCCCGCATAGGCGCCGCGCCCTTCTATCAGAAGCTGGGGTTCCACACCCACGGGGAGGCGTTCGACATCGCGGGCGTGGGCCCGCACTACCTCATGCACGTCCGTCCCTAGGCCCTGGTCCACGTGGGTGAGCGGGGGATCGATCGGGGATGCGTGGCGGGGCTGCTGGTGCTCGGTGCCCTTCTGAAATTCACGGGGCTCGGCGCGCACGGGCTCAGCGGGGACGAACCGTTCACCGTGTACTGGGCGCAGCGACCCCTGGGCGAGCTGTTCGCCATGCTGCGGACGGAGAACAACCCGCCGCTGTACTTCCTGCTGATGCATGCCTGGAGCACATGCGTGCCGCTGGACGAGGCCTGGCTGCGGGTGCCTTCGGCCCTGTTCAGCGTGCTCACCGTATGGCCGCTGTACCTGCTTGCCCGCCGCGGCGGACGAACGACGGCCGTGACCGCCGGCCTGCTCTTCACCCTCAGCCAGCACCATTACGCCTTCGCGCACGAAGTGCGCGCCTATGCCCTGCTGGTGCTCGCCTGCGTGTGGAGCACCTGGCTGCTGGTGCGCGCAGCGGAGCCGGGCAGGCGGCCGTCCGCCTGGGCCTGGCTGGCCGTAGCGGAGCTGCTGCTCACCTGGACGCACTTCTTCGGCTGGCTGATGGTGGGGCTGCAGGTACTGTTCGTGGTGCTGGTCCCCGGACTGCGCCCGGCCCGGCGGGCCTTGGGCCGGGCCGTCGCGCTCACCGCGCTCACCCACGTCCCCTATGCCGCGGTGCTGTTCGGCCGCGCCAGCAGCTCCATCGTGCACGGCACCTGGCTGGAGGCGCCCGGCTGGGAAGAGCCGTACAACATGCTGATGCGCTGGAGCAACGCGCCCGTGGTGGCCGTGTGCTTCCTCGCGGTGGTGGTGCTGGCGCTCATGCGGCGGCCCGCCGGTCCGACGGGCCCTGGACCCATGCGGATGGCCCTGCTCTGGTGCGGGGTGCCGCTGGTGGGGATGTTCCTGGTCTCGTTCGCGGTGCCGGTGTACCTGGACCGCTACCTGCTGTTCGCCTCCATCGGCTGGTACCTGCTGGTGGCCCAGGCCGTGGCGGGCCTGTTGCCACAGGCGAAGGGGCGACGCCTCCTGGCCGGTGCGGCGGTGGCGGGCATGGCGGCCTCTTTCGCCCCGTGGCGCCCCCCTTCCACCGACCCCGGCGGCGTGGTGCGGCAGGTGGAAGCCTGGCGCCGGGGCCGCACGGCCGTGATCGTCCAGCCCGGGTGGTACGGCATCACCTACGCCTGGTACCTGGACCGGCGGCTCTTCCGCGAACGGACCCCGATCGACCAGCTGCTTCGCGCGCGCGACGTGTTCCCCCTGGCCTCACCGGACCAGCTCCAGCCCGATCCCGCCTGGGACACGGTGGTGCTGGTGGACGCCTGGGCGGGCCTGACCGACCCTGAAGGCCGCACCGAGCGAACGGTCCGGTCGCGCTGGTCGTTCGTGGACGAGGTGGAGGCCGACCGCAAGGTGCGGCTGTTGCGATTCCACCGATGACCCGTTCTGTGACGGACGGGGAAGCGGCATTGTCCATCTTTGTCCCTCAACCCTTTCCATCCCCATGCACACCCTCACGCGAGCCTTGCCGTTGACGGCGGGCGTCCTGTTCCTGGCCTCCTGCGGAGCGCCGGAGCCGAAGACGGAGACGGCGAAGCTGGAGCCGCCTCCGCCGACCATCCCGATGAAGGACTTCTTCAAGAACCCGGAGAAGGCCTCGTTCCGCATCAGCCCCGACGGGCAGTACATCAGCTACAAGGCCCCGTGGAAGAACCGCATGAACATCTTCGTGATGAAGGCGGGCGACACCACGGCCACGCAGGTGACCGCCGACACCATCCGCGACGTGGGCGGCTACTTCTGGAAGGGCGACCGCCTGCTGTACGGGCGCGACATCAACGGCGATGAGAACTTCATCGTGTTCAGCGCGAGCAAGGACGGCAAGGACGTGAAGGCCCTGACGCCGCAGAAGGGCGTGCGCGCCGGCGTGATGGACGACCTGCACGACGTGCCGGGCATGGAGAAGAGCGTGATCGTCCAGATGAACAAGCGCAACCCGGAGGTGTTCGACCCCTACCTGGTGAACATCGAGACCGGCGTGACCAAGCCGCTGTACGACAACAGCAAGGAGAACTTCGAGGGCTGGATCACCGACCACGCGGGCGTGATCCGCATCGCCACGAAGACCGACGGCACCGACCAGCTGCTCTTCTACCGCGCCAGCGAGAAGGAGCCCTTCAAGCAGTTCATGAAGGTGGGCTACAAGGACAGCTTCTCCCCGCTGTTCTTCACCTTCGACAACAAGAACATCTACGTCGCGAGCAACCTGAACGGGCGCGACAAGTCCGCGATCGTGGAGTACGACATCGCCGGCAACAAGGAGGTGAAGGAGCTGTACGCGAACCCCGACTACGACGTGGACGGCCTGGACTACAGCCGCAAGCGGAAGGTGCTGACCGAGGTGAGCTACACCGGCTGGAAGACCGAGCAGGTGTTCCTGGACGACGCCACCAAGGCCCGCTCGGAGAAGCTCAAGGCCAAGTTCCCCGGCTACGAGGTGTTCACCTATGGCGAGAACGACAACGAGGACAAGTTCATGGTGTGGGTGGGCAACGACCGCATGCCGGGCAAGTACTACTTCTACGACGAGGCGGCCGACAAGCTGAACGAGATGGCCACGCTGTACCCCTGGCTGGACGAGAAGAACCTGGCCGAGATGAAGCCCATCTCCTACAAGACCAGCGACGGCCTGACGGTGAACGGCTACCTGACCCTGCCCAAAGGCCGGGAAGCGAAGGCCCTTCCTGCGGTGCTGCTGGTGCATGGCGGCCCCTGGGCGCGTGACATCTGGGGGTACGACCCCGAGGCCCAGTTCCTGGCCAACCGCGGCTATGCCGTGCTGCAGCTGAACTACCGCGGCTCCACCGGCTACGGCCGCAAATACTGGGAGTCCAGCTTCAAGCAATGGGGCAAGAAGATGCAGGACGACCTGACCGAGGGCGTGCAGTGGATGATCAAGGAAGGCACGGCCGATCCCAAGCGCGTGGCCATCTATGGCGGCAGCTACGGCGGCTATGCCACGCTGGCGGGCATCACCTTCACCCCGGACCTCTACGCCTGCGGCGTGGACTACGTGGGCGTGAGCAACCTGTTCACCTTCATGAACACGGTGCCGGCCTACTGGAAGCCCTTCATGGACCAGATGCACGAGATGGTGGGCGACCCCGCGAAGGACAGCCTGCTGATGGCCGAAGCCTCACCGGTGTTCCACGCCGACCGCATCAAGTGCCCCCTGTTCATCGCCCAGGGCGCCAACGACCCGCGCGTGAACAAGGCCGAGAGCGACCAGATGGTGGAGGCCCTGAAGAAGCGCGGCGTGGAGGTGGAGTACATGGTGAAGAACAACGAGGGCCACGGCTTCCACAACGAGGAGAACCGCTTCGATTTCTATGGCGCCATGGAGAAGTTCCTGGACCAGCACATCGGCAGCGGCTACAAGGCCACGGCGGCCGCACCGGACAGCACGAAGAAGGGAAGCTAGGACCTTCTTCCCCGAAGGAAGGGCCCGTTCCGCGCTGCGGGGCGGGCCCTTCCCATTGGGGCATCCCCGGGGAACGGACCGGGCATCATTTCACGCACGGATCACGTCATCCTCATGACCGGGGCATGCCAAGGTGTCAAGAGTAGCGGGGATCTGTTGTGGCCCAGCCGGTTAATGGTCGTAACGTTCCCTTAACTTGCCTGTGGCGACGTATCCATTTTATCGGCTTATCGGTCCATGAACAAGATCCTGCTCTTCGCGGCGGCCCTGGGGGCGCTGCCGGTATCCGCGCAAGTGGTCGTGAACGAGGTATGCGCCTCGAACCTGAGCAGCTACCCGGACGACCTGGGCGAGTTCGAGGACTGGGTGGAGCTCTACAACACCACGGGGGCCGCGGTGGACGTGGGCGGCTGGTACCTGAGCAACAAGGTGTCCAACCCCATGAAGTGGCCCATCCCGCTGGGCACGGTGATCCCCGCGAACGGCCTGCAGGTGTTCTTCTGCAGCAAGCGCAATACGGTGGCGGGCGGCACCTACCACACGAGCTTCAAGCTCAACCAGAGCGACGGCGACCACGTGGTGCTGGCCGACCCGAGCGGGACCATCGTGGACGACGTGGCGCTCTCGCCGCGCACGAAGCTGGAGGACAGCCGGGGCCGCACCACGGACGGGGCCGCCACCTGGTCGCTCTTCCTGACGCCCACGCCCGGCGCCACCAACACGGGGGCCGGCCCGGACTATGCCGGACGGCCGCAGCTCTCGCCCGCCGCCGGCTTCTACGGCGGCGCCACCGCGGTGACGATGACCGCCCCCGATGCCAGCCTCACCATCCGCTATACGCTGGACGGCTCCGAGCCCACGGCCACCTCCACCGCTTATGCGGGGCCGGTCAACGTGAGCGTGACCGCCGTGGTGCGTGCGGCCTGCTTCAGCGCCACGCCGGGCGTGCCGCCGAGCTTCATCGAGACCAATACCTACTTCATCAACGGGACGCACACCACGGCGGTGCTGAGCATCGCCGGCGACCAGCTGGGCGACCTCTTCGGCGGCAACCCGATCGAGCCCTTCGGCTCCATCGAGTACTTCGGTCCCGACCAGCAGCTGCGCGACGAGGCCACCGGCGAGTTCAACGAGCATGGCAATGACTCCTGGTTCTATGACCAGCGGGGCGTGGACTACATCACGCGCGACCAGACGGGCTACAACGATGCGCTGCACTACCCCATCTTCCATTCATCGGACCGCGACCAGTACCAGCGCCTGATCCTGAAGGCGGCGGCGAACGACAACTACCCGGCGGAGACCGGCGGGGCGCACATCCGCGACGCCTACGTGCACACGCTCTCGCAAAGCGGCGGCCTGCGGCTGGACGAGCGCAGCTACGAGCCCTGCGTGCTCTACATCAACGGTGCCTACTGGGGCCTGTACGAGATGCGGGAGAAGTGCGACGACCCGGACTTCACCAAGGAATACTACGACCAGGACGAGTACGACCTGCAATACCTGAAGACCTGGGGCGGCACCTGGAGCGAATACGGCGGCCCGCAGGCTCAGGCCGACTGGGACGCATTGCGCGCCTACATCCTGGGCAACGACATGGGGGACGCGGCCGCCTTCGCCTACGTGGACGGCCAGTTCAACTGGAAGAGCCTGGTGGACTACGTGGTGCTGAACAGCTACACGGTATGCACCGACTGGCTCAACTGGAACACCGCCTGGTGGCGTGGCCTCGATCCCGCGGGCGAGCATAAGAAGTGGGGCTATACGCTCTGGGACAATGACGCCACGTTCGGGCACTACATCAACTACACCAACGTGCCGGACGACACGCCCGCGGCCGACCCCTGCAACGCGGAGGCATTGCCCGACCCCGGTGGCCAGGGCCACGTGCCCATCCTGCAGAAGCTGATGGACGAGAACCAGACGGTGCACGACTACTACGTGAACCGGTACATCGACATGGGCAACACCACCTTCGGCTGCGTCCACATGCTCGCGGTGCTGGACAGCATGATCGCGCTGATCACCCCGGAGATGCCGGGCCAGATCGCGCGCTGGGGCGGCACGGTGGCCGAGTGGGAAGGGAACGTGCAGACGATGCGCGACTTCATCACCGCGCGCTGCACCGCCATCCAGCAGGGCCTGGTGGATTGCTATGACCTGGAAGGCCCGTACGACGTGGTGTACAAGGTGGAGCCGCCCCTTTCCGGCGATATCCGGATCAACTCGATCACGCCCGATGCCTACCCCTTCGCCGGCATCTACTACGGCGGCATCAACACCACCCTGAAGGCCGAGGCCGCCGACGGATGGGTGTTCGACCACTGGGAGACGCTGCACCACGCCGTATCGCCCGATACCGAGGATTCATTGGTGACGCTGCTGTACAGCAGCACCGACACGGTGATCGCCTACTTCCGCCCGCCGTACAAGTACGACGTGGTGCTGCTGGTGGACCCGCCCGGCACGGCCAATATCGCCTACGACCAGGTCCTGTACACCACCTTCCCCACCACGTTGGAGGTGCTGCCCGAGTCGGTGGACACCGTGACCGCGTACCCGGCGATGTACTATGACTTCAAGTACTGGGAGTTCAAGCACAATACCCCCAACTCGAACGATACCACGGCGCTCTCCCTGGCGGTGACCATCTTCGAGCCGGACACCATCATCGCGCACCTGGCCCCGCAGAGCTACGTGTACTTCGGCCCCAATTCCTTCACCCCGAACGGCGACAACATCAATGATGTGTGGCGGCCGTTCAACAACGTGGTGGACCTGGAGACCTACGACCTGCGCGTCTTCGACCGCTGGGGCCGCGAGGTCTTCGGCACCGAGGACCCCTACAAGGAGTGGGACGGCACCGCCAGCGGCTCCAAGGTGCCCCCCGGCGTATACGCCTACAAGGCGCATGTGATGGAGGCCATCTCACGCGAGAAGCACGACATCCTGGGCCACGTGACCGTGGTGCGATAAGCGAAGCTTCACGCCACTGGCCGGCATCGATCGGGCGCGGTCAGGGCAGCACCTTGCCCGGGTTCAGGATGCCCAGGGGGTCGAAGAGCCGCTTGAGGCCGCGCATGAGGTCGAGCTGCACGGCGTTGAACGCGATGTCCATATAGGGCCGCTGCACCAGGCCGATGCCGTGCTCGCCGCTGAGCGTGCCGCCGAGCGACACGGTGAGGTGGAAGATCTCGCGGATGGCGCGGGGCAGCTCGTTGGTCCAGGCCTCGTCGGACAGGTCGCCCTTGATGATGTTCACGTGCAGGTTGCCGTCGCCGGCGTGGCCGTAGCAGACGCTCTTGAAGCCGTAGCGCGCGCCGATGTCCTTGATGCCCTGCAGCAGCCGGGGCAGCTCGTAGCGCGGCACCACGGTATCCTCTTCCTTGTAGATGCTGTTGCTCTTCACCGCCTCGGGCACCTGGCGGCGCATGCGCCAGAGGGCGTCCTTCTCGGCGCTGGTCTCGGCGAAGAGCACCTCCTGGCAGCCGTGGGCCTCCATCACCTGGAGGATGGTCTCACAATCGCGCACCAGCGTATCGGCGTGCTGGCCGTCCACCTCGATCAGCAGGTGGGCCTGGGTATCGTCGGCCACGGGCACGGCGATGTTCGGCACATGGCGCAGGGTCCAGTCGATGGCGTCCCGCTCCATGAACTCGAGCGCGCTGGGCACCACGCCGGCGCGGAACACGGCGCTCACCGCCTCGCAGGCCTTCGCCGCCTCGCGGAAGGGCACCAGCATGAGGCGGGTCTCCTTGGGCAGGGGCACCAGGCGCAGCACGGCCTGGGTGATGATGCCCAGCGTGCCCTCGCTCCCCACGATCAAGCGGGTAAGGTCGTAGCCGGTGCTGTTCTTCAGGGTGTTGGCGCCGGTCCAGATGACCTCGCCATCGGGCAGCACCACTTCCAGGTTGAGCACGAAGTCGCGGGTGACGCCGTACTTCACGGCGCGCGGCCCGCCGGCGTTCTCGGCCAGGTTGCCACCGATGGTGCAGCTGCCCTTGCTGCTGGGGTCCGGCGCATAGTAGAGGCCTTTGGCCGCCACTGCCTCGTGGAGCACCTGGGTGATCACCCCGGGCTCCACCGTCACCTGCAGGTTGCGCTCGTCGATGGCGATGATGCGGTCCATGCGGTCCAGCGCCAGCCCCACGCCGCCGTGCACGCTGAGCGCGCCACCGCTCAGGCCGGTACGCCCGCCGATGGGCGTGATGGGGATGTGGTGCTGCGCGCAGAGCTTCACCACCGCGGCCACCTCCGCCGTGGTGCGGGGGCGCACCACCACCTGCGGGGGGAACCGCAGGTCCTCCGTTTCATCGTGGCCGTAGTGTTCGCGGTCCTCTTCACCCGTGAGCACGGCCTGCTGGCCCACGGCATCCCGCAAGGCATCCAGGAAGGCCGGGGGAAGGTCCACCAAGGACCGCTTCAAGGTCTCCATGGTGGACGAAGATCGGTGCGGCCGGCCCCCGTTCGGCATCCGGCCCGCGGATCGGCCGGTCCCCTGGGCATCCCTGGGCCCTGGGGATACGTCTTACCAGATGCCACCTACCCTTCCTGGCCATGAGAACCCTGATCTCCTGCTGGCCGTATTGCCTCGTCCTCTCGCTTTCGGGAACGGCTGAGGCCCAGAACATCGGCATCAACGCCACCGGTGCCGCCCCGAACGCCTCGGCCATGCTCGACATCGATGTGGGCAGCCTGCCGGCGGCCGGCAAGCGGGGCCTGCTGATCCCCCGGATGACGAGCACCGAGCGAACGAGCATCGCCACGCCCGCCACCGGCCTGCTGGTGTACGACCAGACCACCGCCAGCTTCTGGTACCGCAACGCTACGGCCTGGGTCGAGCTCTTCACCGGCACCAGCGGCTGGGCCCTGGCCGGCAACACCCTCACCGGCATCGAGAAGCTCGGATCGGTGAACGGCCAGCCGGTGCGCTTCTTCGCGAACAATACGGAGCGCATGCGGTTGCTGGCCAACGGCCAGCTGGTGGTGAACAACACCGTGCCCCTTGCAGGCGACATTCTCTCGGCATACGCCACGGCGGGCAGCAACTACGCCCTGAACGGCTATTGCTCGGGCAACAACGGCTATGCCATCTACGGCGAGGCCACCGGTGCGCCCTGCGTGGGCGTGGTGGGCGCCGTGAACGGTGCGGGATCGGTCGGGGTGCACGGCGAAGGGCTGGCGGGTACCTCCGTCGGCGTGGAAGGCCTGGCCACCCAGGCCAGCAGCGTGGCCATCGATGCCTCCAACACCGCCGCCACCGGCACGGCGCTCACCGCCAGCGGCAACAACCTGGGGCTGGTGAACCTGACGAGCGGCAGCGGCATCGCCACCAACGGCACGGCCGTGGGGCTGTTCGCCCTGGGCGCCACGGCGGCCTCCGGCACGGGCGTGCTGGGGGTGGGCAACAACCTGGGGAGCTTCGGCAGCCTTACCGCGGGCTGCGGCGTGGCGGGCAATGGTGTCTCCTTCGGCGTGTACGGGGTGGCCACGAGCAACGCCGCCGGCGCTGCGAACGCGCCCGCCCGGGCGGGCGGCTACTTCGTGAGCGGCACCGGCGGCAACCAGTCGTACACCTATGTGGGCTGCTTCGAAGGCGCCGGCGTGCCCCGCAAGGTGATGGGCAACGGCACCGTGAACACCATCGTGGAGGACGCGGAGGGCCGCTCCGTGCTGCTCTCGGCCCCCGAAGCGCCGGAGAACCTCTTCCAGGACTACGGCACCGGGCGGCTGACCCAGGGGCACGCCCGCATCGCGCTCGACCCCACGTTCGCGCGCAACATCCAGGTGGACGAGGCCCATCCGCTGCGCGTGTTCGTGCAGCTGCGCGGCGATTGCCGGGGCGTATACGTGAGCGGGGAGAACGCCGAAGGCTTCGACGTGACGGAACTGCAGCACGGCACCTCCGACGTGGCGTTCACGTGGACGGCCATCGGCAACCGCGCGGACCGGACCCTGCCTGACGGTACGGTGTGGCGGTTCGCCCAGGAACGCTTCACCCCCGTGCAGGGCCCCCAACCCACGGTGGAGACACCCGCCCAGGGACCGCCTCAGCGCCGGGCTTCGCTCCTGCGTGAACGGAAGCCCTGATCAAGGCCGGCGGGCGGGCGCCCCGATGCTGTCCACCGTGAAGAGCAGGGGCGAGCGGAAGAGCGCGGCGGGCGTCACCACCTGGCGGTCGGCGGGGATGGTGGTGCCGAAGCGCTCGTCCAGGATGTGGCGGGCGGCCTCACCGGTGAGGTCCATGTCGCGGAAGCGCTCCAGCGCCCCGATGCGGAGGTCGGCGCCGCGCTCGTAGACCTTCTGCACCAGTTCCGAGCAGTAGATGCGCTCGTCGTCCAGGTCGAAGTAGATGTCGTACGGGCGGCCCATCTCGCGTTCGCCTTCGGCCCGCATGGCCGCCAGGTGCTCCGGCGTAAGCGGGGCCGGGTCGCGCAGGCGCTTCACCACCACGTGGCCGCCCATGCCGTGCCGCACCCATTCCGCATACGGCACCTTGCGCACGGGCCCCACCGCCTCCCAGACGAAGGGCGCGCCGTCCTGGAGGAACACGATGCCGCAGTGCGTATAGGGCGAGCGCGTCGCCTGGGCGATGGCTTCGCACTGGGGCCCATCAGTGCATTGGAAGACGATGTCGCCGTCCTGCAGCGCGGTGGCCCCCTGCCCGGACGGCGGGCGTTGCGGCATGCATCCGAAGAAGGCCAGGACGAAAAGCGAGGAACGGGTGATCATGGCGGGAATGTCGGCAGGTGACCAACGCGGCCCTGCGGGTGTTCCGTACATCCAGCTTCATGCCAGGGACCTTGGGCCGCGCGCTGGACCCGGTATCAAGCGCGCGGCCCAAGGTCCGGGGCGGCACAGGGAGGCGCGGGTGCGCCAGAATGCGATCTTCGTCATCATGGTCACGTACGACCCCCGCAACTGGCTGGTGGCCCTGGCGCTGCACCGGTCGGACACCTTCCGCAAGCTGCTTCCCGTCCTGCTCGTGATCGGCCTGTACACGGGCGGGATCGCCTACCTGGAGATCAGCAAGTTCAAGCTGTCGCAGAACCACCACCTGAGCAACATCACGGTGATGCACAGCGTGCTGGGCTTCGCCATCAGCATGCTGCTGGTGTTCCGCACCAACACGGCGTACGACCGCTGGTGGGAAGGGCGCAAGCTGTGGGGGCAGCTGGTGAACGTGAGCCGCAACCTGGCGGTGAAGCTGGCGACCTACCTGGAGCCCACGGACACGGCCAACCGGAGCTATTTCGCGCGCCTGATCGCCCTGAACGCCGAAGAGCTGCACCACCACCTGCAGCGCGAGCGCACACGGCTGGAACTGGACAGCAAGCCGCACCCGGAGATCCCGGATTTCGACCGCGCCAAGCACGTGCCCTCGCAGATCGCGGGACTGATGCTGCAGCGCATCCAGCGGCTGCACCGCGAAGGCCGGCTGGACGGCGACCGCCTGATCATCCTGAACAACGAGCTGAGCGCCTTCCTGGACGTCTGCGGGGCCTGCGAGCGCATCAAGAACACGCCCATCCCCTACTCCTACAGCGCGTTCATCAAGAAGTTCATCGTGATCTACACAGTGACGCTCCCGCTCGGCTTCGTGTTCACGCTGGGCTACATCGCCGTGCCAGTGGTGATGTTCGTCTTCTATGTGCTGGCGAGCCTGGAGCTGATCGCGGAGGAGATCGAGGATCCCTTCGGCACCGACGGCAACGACCTGCCGATGGCGCAGCTCTCGGCCATGATCGCGAAGCAGACGGGCGAGATCCTGCACTGACACCGGGCCTTGCCTCGCATGGCGATCCGCTGTTCCTTCGTCGTCCGGCGAACGCCGCCCCTCCCCTGATGACCAACGCCGATCGTTCCCCCGGTCCATCGGGCCGCAGCACCCTCCTCCTGGTGATCGTGGCCTCGCTGGGCTACTTCGTGGACATCTACGACCTGGTGCTCTTCAACGTGGTGAAGAAGGAGAGCCTGATGGCGATCGGGCTGCGGGGCGCCGAGCTGGAGCACTACGACACCTCGCTGTTCAACTGGCAGATGGGGGGCATGCTCCTGGGCGGCCTGCTCTGGGGCATCCTGGGCGACAAGCGGGGGCGCGTGCAGGTGATGTTCGGCAGCATCATCCTCTATTCGGTGGCCAACATCGCGAACGCCTTCGTGGAGAGCACGAGCGCCTATGCCCTGTGGCGGGTGCTGGCGGGGATCGGCCTGGCGGGCGAGCTGGGGGCGGGCATCACCCTGGTGGTGGAGAGCATGGAGCGGAGCAAGCGCGGCTGGGGCACCATGATCGTGGTGACCTTCGGGGCACTGGGCGGCGTGGTGGCGCGGCTGGTGGGCGGCGAAGGGGCCGCCTGGTCGCAGGCGCTGGGACTGGGCCTCCAGGGCTGGCAGATGGCCTACCTGGTGGGCGGCGTGCTGGGGCTGCTGTTGCTGGCGCTGCGGGCGGGCGCGTTCGAGAGCGGGCTGTTCCGCAAGACGCAGGACACCGACGTGGAGCGGGGGAACTTCCTCCTGCTGTTCCGCACGAAGGCCCGGGCCCGGAAATACATCGCCTCGGTGCTCATCGGCCTGCCCATCTGGTACACCGTGGGCGTGCTGATCAACAAGAGCCACGTGATCGGCGCGGCGCTGCGGGTGCGCGGCGAGGTGAACGTGGGCGACAGCGTGATGTGGAGCTACGTGGGCCTGAGCATCGGCGACCTCCTGAGCGGCGCGCTGAGCCAATGGCTCCGCAGCCGGCGGAAGGTGGTGCTGATCTACCTGGCGGCCCTGGCGGTGTGCGTGGCGGTGTACCTGCTGGGCACGGACGTGTCCCTCGAGCGGTTCTACACCATGTGCTGCCTGCTGGGCGTGGCCACGGGCTTCTGGGCGCTCTTCGTGACCATGGCGAGCGAACAGTTCGGCACCAACCTGCGCAGCACGGTGACGAACACGGCGCCCAACTTCGTGCGCGGGGCCACCATCCCCATCACCCTGGGGTTCACCGCCCTGATCCCCCATGTGGGGGCCGCCAACGCCGCCCTGATCGTGGGGGGCGTCTGCCTGGCCATCTCCACCGCCTGCACGCTCTACGTGGACGAGACCTTCCACAAGGAGATGGACTTCGTGGAGACCTCATAGGGACGAGCGGTTGGGCGATCCGTGGGAAGAACCGCGCAGGCGCTACTTTGGCCGCCCATCCCTTGTCGCATGAAACCCTGGTCGTTCCTCGCATTGGGCCTCGTGCTCGGCGCCACCACCATCTGCTCCGGGCAGAAGGCCCTCACCAATGCCGACATCTGGTACAGCCCCACCTTCTCCAGCGAGCGCGTCGACGGCCTCGTGAGCATGAAGGACGGCGTGCACTACACCACCCTGGAGGAGGAAGGCGACGTGCCGGTGGTGAACCAGTACGCCTACAAGACCGGCGGGAAGGTGGGCACCGTGGTGAACGGCCGTGACCTGGTGCCCGCGGGCGGGGGCACGCCCCTGGCCATGGAAGGGTACAGCTTCAACGGCGATGAGCGGAAGCTGATGATCGAGACGGCCACCGAGCCGATCTACCGCTACAGCTATTTCGCCTACAACTACGTGTACGACCGGGCCACGAAGAGCGTGAAGCCCCTCACCGACCCCGCGAAGAGCAAGCAGCGCCTGGCCACCTTCAGCCCCGACGGCTCCCACGCGGCCTTCATGCGCGACAACGACCTGTTCACCGTGGACCTGGCCACCATGCAGGAGAAGGCCATCACCACCGACGGCGAGTGGAACAAGGTGCTCAACGGCGCGCCGGACTGGGTCTACGAGGAGGAGTTCGAGTTCACCCAGGCCTACCAGTGGAGCCCCGACGGCAAGCGGATCCTCTTCCTGCGCAGCGATGAGAGCGGCGTGCGGGAGTTCGACTTCACCACCTACGGGCACCAGCTCTACCCCGGCACCTACAAGTTCAAGTACCCCAAGGCCGGCGAGGCCAATAGCCTGGTGAGCCTGTGGGTGTACGACCTCACCGCGGGCACCACCACCGCGGTGCCGCTGGGCACGGACGACACCGACATCTACCTCCCGCGCTTCGGCTTCACCGATGCCGGTACGCTGTGGTTCATGCGCATGGACCGCCTGCAGCAGGAGAAGACCATCCTCACCGTGGCCCTGCCGCCGCCGGGGGCGATGGCGAAGCTGACCGCACGGCCCATCTACACCGAGCGCAGCAAGACCTACGTGGACGTGACGGACGACCTGCACTTCCTCGCGGACGGCAGCTTCGTGCTCACCACCGAGCAGGACGGCTGGAACCGGATCCGCTGGTGCAGCGCCGACGGCAAGGACCAGCGCCCGGTGACCACGGGCGACTTCGACGTGACCGGCATCAAGGGCGTGGACGAGGCGGGCAGGCGCGTGCTCTTCACGGCCAGCAAGGCCTCCGCGCTGCAACAGGAGGTGTGGGCGGTGGGCCTGGACGGGAAGAAATGGCAGCAGCTCTCCCCGCCCGGCGGCTACAACGACGCGGAGTTCAGCACGGGCTTCAAGTACTACATCAACACCCGCAGCACCGCCAACACGCCGGACGTGATCACCCTGCACGACGGCCGGGGCAAGCTGGTGAAGACCCTGAAGGACAATGCCCGCCTGCAAGGCGTGCTGGACCGTTCCGGCCTGCGGCCGAAGGAGTTCATCCGGATCCCCGTGGGCGACGGCCTGGAGCTGAACGCCTCCATCATCAAGCCGGCGGGCTTCGACGGCACGAAGCAGTTCCCCGTGCTCATGACCCAGTACAGCGGCCCCAACAGCAACGAGGTGTTGGACCAGTGGGGCGGCCGCGACCACCTCTGGCACGAGCTGCTGGTGCAGCAGGGCTACATCGTGGTGTGCGTGGACCCGCGCGGCACGGGCCGCCGTGGGCGCGATTTCCGGCACATCACCTACGGCCAGCTGGGCAAGTACGAGACCATGGACCAGGTGGCGGCGGCCAAGTGGCTGGGGCAGCAGCCGGGGGTGGACCCCGGGCGCATCGGCATCCAGGGCTGGAGCTACGGCGGCTTCATGAGCAGCCTGTGCATCACCAAGGGGGCCGACGTGTTCAAGGCCGCCATCGCCGTGGCCCCGGTGACCAACTGGCGCTACTACGACAGCATCTACACCGAGCGCTACATGGGCCTGCCGAAGACCAACCCTGCCGGCTATGACGACAACAGCCCCATCAACCACGTGGAGAAGCTCAAGGGCAACTACCTGCTGGTGCACGGCCTGGCGGACGACAACGTGCACTTCCAGAACAGCGCCGAGATGGTGAGCGCCCTGGTGAAGGCCAACAAGCAGTTCGACTTCATGGCCTACCCGGACAAGAACCACGGCATCTACGGGGGCACCACCCGGATGCAGCTGTTCCAGAAGATGACGGACTTCGTGCTGCAGAAGCTCTGATGGCCCTCCCTTCCCGCGCGCCCGCCGGGCTTGAGCACGGCACCAGGCCCAGGGCCCGAAGCCCAAGACCAGCGGCTGCGCCAGGCCCGCGCGTGGGAAAAGGACCGTTTTCTACCTTGCCCGGCACACCCCTTACTTAACCAACGCACCACATGGATTTCGCGAAATGGCTGCTGATCGGTGGATGGACGTTCGTCCTGATCTGGGTACCTGCCACGCTGTACAGCCAGCGGAAGGTGCACCCGAAAGCCTTGTTCGTGCTCTTCTTCGCCGAGATGTGGGAGCGGTTCAGCTTCTACGGGATGCGGGCGCTGCTCATCCTGTACCTGACCAAGGAGCTCTTCGACAAGATGGTGGCCGGGGAAGCGGATGCACGCGCCTATGGCATCTATGGCGCATACAATGCGCTGCTGTATGCCGCACCCGTCATCGGGGGGATGTTGGCGGATAAGGCCATCGGATTCCGCAAGGCCATCGTCACAGGTGGCAGTTTCATGGCCCTTGGACAGTTCATCCTTGCCTTGTCCGCAGCGTCCACGGGACAGTTGCACGGTGAGTCGGTGTTCTTCCTTGGCCTCGCCGCCCTTACCGTGGGAAACGGCCTCTTCAAGCCGAACATCAGCAGCTTCCTAGGGACCTTCTATGACAGGAACGACATCCGCAAGGACGGCGCGTTCACCCTGTTCTACATGGGGATCAACGTCGGGGCCTTCCTTGCTCCGATCACGTGCGGTTATTTGGGCGAAGCCGTTCACTGGTCCTACGGCTTCCTGTCGGCGGGCATAGGCATGCTGCTGGGCGTCGTCGTGTTCTTGTTCAACTTCAAACACCTGGAAGGGAAGGGGCATGCTCCGATGGTCGATGGGCGCCAATGGAGCTTCATGGGGTTGAAAGCCTTTCCGGCCACCATCATCGGCTGCCTGATCTGCATGCCACTGTTCGGGTTCCTGATCAATAGCGAAGGCATTACGGATTGGCTGCTCTTCGGGGCCGGAATCCTCTGTCTCGGCTACCTGCTGTACACCGCTCTCACGGCCACGGACCGTGTTGAAGGACAGCGGTTGTTCGTCTTCCTGATCCTGTTCTTCTTCCACATGCTCTTCTGGGTGCTGTTCGAGCAGGCGGGAGGATCGATCAACATCCTTACCGATCGTTACGTGGACCGGATGGGCATCAAGGCCTCCATGTTCCAGTCGGTGAACGCCCTGTTCATCATGCTGCTGGCGCCGGTGTTCAACTGGCTGTGGCGCAAGCTGGCCGCCTCGAAGGTCGAGCCGCGCACCCCGATGAAGTTCTTCTATGGCCTGCTGCTGATGTCGGTCGGTTACTCCATCATCGTATGGGGCGTGAAGACGGGCATCGCGGCGGGCGCGGGTCCGGCCTCCATCCCGCTGATCTTCCTCGTCGGCATGTACCTGCTGCACACCACGGGCGAGCTGTTCCTGAGCCCCGTGGGCCTGTCGGTGGTGACCAAGCTGAGCCCGCAGAAGGTGGTGGGCTTCGTGATGGGCAGCTGGTTCCTCAGCATCGCCTTCGCGCACAAGATCGCGGGCAAGCTGGGCCAGGAGATCGCCAGCAGCGGCAGCGGGCACGATCCCGTGGCCGAGCTCAACGGCTTCATGCAGGTCTACCTGCACTGGGGGGTGTACATCGTGCTGGGCTGCGCGGCCATCCTGCTGCTGCTGACGCCCACGATGAAGAAGTGGATGCACGGCATCAACTGACCGCACCCGGGATCCGTTGCCGGGCGACCGGCGACCGACAACGACGACACCCCACCACCGCCCATGAGCACCAAGCACCCCAGGGGCCTCTACCTGCTCTTCTTCACCGAGATGTGGGAGCGCTTCGGCTACTACCTCATCATCGGCATCATGCTGCTCTACATGGTGGGCGGCGTGGACGGCGGCGGCCTGGGCATCCCGAAGGGCCTGGCGAACGATTACTACGGCACCTACATCGCGCTGGTGTACCTGACGCCCTTCCTGGGCGGGCTGTTGGCCGACCGCGTGTTCGGCTACCGCCGCACCATCGTGTTCGGCGGGGTGCTGATGTCGGCGGGCTACTTCTTCATGGCCGCGCCGGGCGTCACCTCCTTCTTCATCGGCATGGGGCTGGTGATCTTCGGCAACGGCTTCTTCAAGCCCAACATCAGCACGTTGCTGGGCAACCTGTACAACAAGCCCGAGTACGTGCCGCTGAAGGACCGCGGCTACAACATCTTCTACATGGGCATCAACCTGGGTGCCTTCATCTGCAACTTCGTGGCCGCCTGGCTGCGCAACAGCTACGGCTGGGGCTATGCCTTCGCCGCCGCGGGCGTGGGCATGCTCATCGGCCTGGTGGTCTTCCTCTCCGGCAGCCGCACCATCGCCGAGGCCGACCGCCTGAAGCCCGCCAAGCCCGAGGACATCCCCCTCTCGCGCATCGCGATGACCATCTTCGTGCCGGCCCTGCTGTTCGCGGCGCTGGGCTATTTCGCGGGCGGCATCTTCGGCGTGGAGGCCCTGCTGGGCAGCAAGAGCAACGACGTGTTCCTCTTCGCCTGCATCCCCGTGGTGTACTTCTACCTGAGCACCTATTTCCGGGCGTCGGCCGAGGACAAGCGCTCCATCGGCTCGCTGCTGTACATCTTCGGCGTGGTGATCGTGTTCTGGGCCATCTTCCACCAGAACGGCAACGTGCTCACCAGCTGGGCCGAGGAGGACACCGACCGCTCGCTGACCCCGGCCGTGGAGCGCGTGGCCACCGCCATGCGGGCCGTGCAGGAGGTGCATCCGCCTGCGCCGGGTGAAGCGCCCGACGCTTACCTGGGCAACCTGCCCCAGGCCCAATGGCCCACGGCCGAGGCCCCGCTGCGCCTGGTGTCCACGGAGATCTTCCAGTCGCTGAACCCCTTCTTCGTCGTCCTCTTCTCGCTGGTGGTCATCCTCCCGCTGTGGTCCTTCCTGGGCAAGCGGGGCCGGGAGCCCAGCACGCCGGCCAAGATCGCCCTGGGCCTCTTCATCACGGGCCTCAGCACGCTGGTGATGATCATGGCCGTGCACGCCAGCGGCAACGGCCTGCACAAGGTGAGCGCCTGGTGGCTCATCGGCAGCTACGGCGTGATCACCCTGGGCGAGCTGTGCCTGAGCCCGATGGGCCTGTCGCTGGTGAGCAAGATCAGCCCGCCGCGCCTCACCGCGCTGATGATGGGCGGCTGGTTCCTCAGCACCAGCATCGGCAACAAGCTCAGCGGCGTGCTCGGCCACCTGGGCTCCGACAGCCCCGACAGGAGCCTCGTCTTCTGGATCAACTTCTCCGGCGCGATGGTCTCGGCCTTCCTGCTGTTCCTGGCCGTGAAGCGCGTGCGCGCCGTGGTGCTGGAGAAGACCGGGCACCTCTGACCCCTTCACCACCGACCCTCCCCTCACCGCTCCCACCCCACGCTCGATGAACACCCCCACCCTGCGGGAGATCCGCGATTTCAAGGGCACCTACCCCAAACAGCTCATCTACCTTTTCGGCACGGAGATGTGGGAGCGGTTCTGCTTCTACGGCCTGCGCGGCATGCTCACCGTGTTCATGGTGACCCAGCTCGGGCTGGAGGACAAGGCGGCCAACCTGCAGTACGGCGCCATCCAGGCCTTCGTGTACGCCTTCACCTTCCTCGGCGGCGTGTTCGCCGACAAGATCCTCGGCTTCCAGAAGTCCCTGTTCTGGGGGGCCACGCTGATGATCCTGGGCGGCTTCATCATCGCCCTGGCCCCCACCCAGTTCTTCTACATCGGCATCTGCTTCAACATCATCGGCACCGGCTTCTTCAAGCCGAACATCAGCACCATGGTGGGGCAGCTCTACCACGAAGGCGACCACCGGCGCGATGCGGGCTTCAGCCTCTTCTACATGGGCATCAACGTGGGCGGCCTGCTGGGCGGGCTGCTGATGGTGTGGGTGGGCATGGAATACTCGTGGCGCCTGGCTTTCGCGCTGGTGGGCGTGGTGATGATCCTCGGCCTGCTCAACTTCCTCTGGCGCCGCCGCTCCCTGGGGCCGATCGGCCTTTCACCCCTGCATCCGGACATGCCGGTGAACCGGCGCAAGTTCTATGAATGGGGCACCTACGTCGGCTCGTTGCTGGTGATGCCCCTGGTCCTGCTGATGGTGACCAACACGGCGTACACCGACCTGTTCATGTACATCGTGGGACCGCTCACGCTGATCTACCTGGCGTGGGAGATGCGCGGCTTCTCCAGGACCGAGAACCTGAGGCTGGGCGCCGCGCTCATCTTCATCTTCTTCTCCATCTTCTTCTGGGCCTTCTTCGAGCAGAGCGGCGGCTCGCTCAGCCTGTTCGCGTTGAACAACCTGCGGCCCACCCTCTTCGGCTTCAAGGTGAACCCCAACAGCGTGAACAACGGGGCCAACTCGCTCTTCGTGATCATGTTCAGCGCGCTCGTGGGCCTGCTGTGGCTGTGGCTGTCCAAGCGGAAGATCGAGCCCAACAGCGTGGTGAAGTTCGGCCTGGGCTTCCTCTTCCTGGGCGGGGGCTTCTACATCCTGAAGAGCACCCTCGGCTTCGCCGATGCCAAGGGCGTCACCAGCACCGAGGTGTTCACGCTCGCCTGGTTCGTGATCACGTTCGGCGAGCTGTGCATCTCGCCCATCGGCCTCTCGCTGATGACGAAGCTGTCGCCCACGCGCATCCAGGGCCTGATGATGGGGATGTGGTTCCTGGCCAGCGCCTACGGCCAGTACGCGGCGGGCCTGCTCGGCGCGGGCATGAGCTCCGACGACCCCAACGCCACCAACTACCAGAAGCTGGAGCTCTACACCAATGGCTACGGCCAGCTCGGCCTCTATGCCCTCATCGCCGGCGTGGTGCTTATCGTCATCTCGCCGGGCGTCAGGAGGCTGATGCGTGGCGTCCATTGAGGTACCTTCCCGGCACGATCATTGCCCACCACCCGCCCATGCGTTCCCTCCTGCTCGCCCTCTGCCTCGCCCCCGCGCTCGCGCTCCACGCCCAGGACCACGCCGCCGCCAAGGTGAAGTGGGTCCCGCTGGAGGAGGCCCAGAAGGCCGCCGCCAAGGACGGCAAGCCCATCCTGGTGGACATGTGGACGCCCTGGTGCGGCTGGTGCAAGCGCATGGACGCGGTGACCTTCCAGGACCAGCAGACGGCCGACTACATCAACGCCAACTTCCACGCGGTCTCCTTCAACGCCGAAGGCAAGGACCCCGTGGTGTTCAACGGACAGACGCTGAGCAACACGGAGTACGACCCCAAGAGCACCGGCGGCCGCAACGGCACGCACGACTTCGCCAAGGCCACCGCGGTGGTGAACGGCGGGCTGGGCTACCCCACCATCGTCTACATCGGCAGCGACGGCAAGCTGATCGGTCCCGACCAGGGCTACAAGACCCCGGAGCAGCTGGAAGTGTTGCTGCGCTACGTGCGGGAGGAGGCCTACAAGACCACCGCCCTGGCCGAGTACCAGAAGACCTTCAAGACCGCGCGCAAGGCCGCGACGGCCACGACCCCGTAGGACCGAACCCCGCGGCGCGCCCGCCGTTCAAGTCCTTACCATGCGCACCCTCGGCCTCGCCCTCGCCTTCGTGCCCGCCTTCCTGGCCGCCCAGGACCATGCCGGGCAGAAGGTCCACTGGACCACGCTGGAAGAGGCCCAGGCCGCGGCGAAGAAGGACGGCAAGCCGCTCCTCATCGACGTGTACACCGCCTGGTGCGGCCCCTGCAAACTGCTGTCGAGCAACACCTTCATGGACCAGCAGACGGCGGACTACATCAACGCGCACTTCCATCCGGTGAAGTTCGACGCCGAGGGCCCGGACCCCGTGACCTACAACGGCAGGGTGTACGAGAACAAGGGCTATGATCCCGCCCGCAAGGGGTCGCGCAACGGCACGCACGACCTCACCATGGCCATCGCCCCGGTGAACGGCCGCGTGGCCTACCCCACCGTGGTGTACATGGACATGAACGGCAACGTGCTGGCACCGGTGCAGGGCTACCTCACCCCGGAGCAGATCGAGCCGGTGCTGGTGTACTTCGGGGAGGGCGTCCACGAGAAGCAGGAGTTCCCCGATTTCCACCAGGCCTTCGTGTCGCGGCGGAAAGCGCCCTGAACGCGGCCCACAGGAGGCCGGAGCGGCCCGCGCGTACTTTTGGGACGATGCGTCCCGCCCTCCTCGCGCTCTTCCTCGCCGCCGCCCCCGGCACCTTCGCCCAGCTCCAGAACTGGGACCCGACGCCCTACCGCACCGACAGCGCCGTCACCTTCCACGACGACCTGGACTACTACCTGAACAGCTATAGCAAGGCCGAGATCAAGGCCATGCGCAAGCAGGTCGACATCTGGCGCATGAACTTCGACAAGCTCATGCGCGCCACCATCACGGACCTGCGCACCTACAGCGAGGGCGGCAACATGGACCCGCACACGCACGACTTCACGCTGAAGGATGCTCGCGACGGCCGGCCCTACCGCCTGGAAGGCCGCCCCGGCCGCATCCGGGCCTTCATGTTCGGCAGCATCAGCAACCCGCCGGCACGCGCCCAGCTGCCCTTCTGGGACCGCCTCCGCGCGAAATACGATACGGCGCAGGTGGACCTCTTCGTGGTGTACGGCAAGGAGCTGCACCCCGGCGACCGCAAGCGCTTCCGGGCGTACCCGCTGCCCAAGAGCGAGCACGAGAAGCTGGCCTACGCGCAGGAGTTCGCCCAGCTGACCACCCTGCCCGTGCTGGTGGACGGACTGGACGACGCGGTGCTGCAGGCCTACGGCCGCGTGCCCAACGGTGCGTACGTGGTGGATGCCGACGGCCGCCTGGTCTTCCGGGGCACCTGGGCCGACAGCCGGAAGATCGAGCACATCGTGGACACGCTGCTCCGTTGGTACGCCGAGGGCCGGCCGAAGGCGCCGCCGGCCGTGATGAAGGACGACGAGTAGCCGCTCAGAAGAGCCAGTTCAGCGCCAGCGTGATGCGGGCGGGGTCTAGCTTGGCATCGAAGCCGCTGGTGGTCGTACGCACATCGTCATTGTCCAGCTCCACCTTCTCGGTGCGGGTATGGTAGCCGATCAGGCCCCAGTCCGCGGTCAGGGCCCAGCGCGTGGCGGGCACGAACAGGATGCCGGGGCCCACGCCCACGCGGAAGGTGCTGATCTTGGCCTTCTGGTCCGGCGACACGCCGTCGATGTCCGACGTCCGCTTGCCGAACCCCAGGCCCACCTGGGCCTGCCCGTAGAGGGCGAACTTGTCCCCGACGCTCTTCACATAGCGGTAGAAGGGCGCCACCTCGAACAGGTCCTCCTTGTCCGCGGCGTTCCGGCCGGCGACCTGGTACGTGCGCTTGCTGGTGGTGGCGTTCAGCGCCAGGCCGACCACGTTGGACGCGTTGAGGTTGACGCCGATGGCCGGGCCGAAGGTGAAGGTGTTGGTGGTCTCATCGTCCGAGCTGCCGGGCGGGTCCACCTTGGTGCTGGAGAAGCCGATGGTGCCGCTGATGAAGCCCTTGTCCTGGGCCTGAACGGCGACCAGGGGAAGGAGGAGGAAGGGAAGGCCGATGAGCGTTCGCATAGTGTGGAGGGATCGGGGCATGGAGGGGACGGTATCGGGCGGGGCGGTCACACCTGGGCGAGCTTCCAGCGGCCGCGCTGGAAGAGCACCGCGCTCAGGACGGCCAGGGCGCTTTCGCTGATGGCGATGGCCGCGAAGACGCCGTCCGGTCCCTGGAACAGCTTGGACAATCCCCAGGCGAGGGGGATCTCCAGCAGCCAGAAGCAGATCACGTTCATCCATACCGGCGTCAGCGCGTCGCCCGCGCCGTTGAACGCCTGCGCAAGCACCATACCGTAGCCGTAGAAGAAATAGCCGAGGCAGACGATGCGCAGCGCGTGGACGCCGTAGGAGGCCACCGTGGGATCGGCGGTGAAGAAGCCCATGATCCAGGGGGCGAAGAGCGAGAAGAGCACCGCCACCAGCACCATGAAGACCATGTTGTAGTGGCCGCAGAGCCAGGCACTGCGCTGCGCCCGGTCGGGATGGCCGGCGCCCAGGTTCTGCCCCACCAGGGTGGAGGCCGCATTGGCCATGCCCCAGGCCGGCAGCAGGCTGAAGATCATCACCCGCACAGCGAAGGTGTATCCCGCCACGGCATCGCTGCCGAAGCCCGCCACGATGCGCACCATGAAGACCCAGCTGGCCGAGGCGATCACGAACTGGCCCGTGGCGCCCGCCGACAGGCGGATGATGGTGAGCAGGGTGGCGCCCACCACGCGCAGATGCTTGCGTGCCAGCGCGATGCGGCCCTTGCCGTCGAAGAGGTGCCAGCACTGGTAGAGCACGCCGCAGCCGCGGCCCACGGTGGTGGCCACGGCGGCACCGGTGACGCCCATCTCGGGGAAGGGTCCCAGGCCGAAGATCAGCAGGGGGTCCAGCACGATGTTGATCGCGTTCGCCAGCCAGAGCGAGCGCATGGCCAGCGCCGCGCTGCCCGCCCCGCGGAAGATCGCGTTGATGCCGAACAGCAGCAGGATGATCACATTGCTGCCGAACATGATCCGGGTGAACGGCGTGCCCGTGGCGATCACCTGGGGCGAGGCGCCCATCAGGCGCAGGATGTCCGGCGCCAGCAGCACGCCAGGAATGGCGATGACCACGCCGGCCACCAGCGCCACGAGGATGCCCTGCACGGCGGAGACGTTGGCGCCTTCGGTGTCCTTCTCCCCGATGCGGCGGGCCACCACCGCGGTGACGCCCGCGCCCAGGCCCCAGGCGATGCTGTACACGATGGTGAGCACGCTCTCCGTCAGCCCCACGGTGGCCACGGCGTCCACGCCCAGCTTGCTCACGAAATACACGTCCACCAGGGCGAACAGCGATTCCATCGCCATCTCCATCACCATGGGGATGCTCAGCAGCACGATGGCCCGGCGCAGGCCGATGGCCGTAAAGTCCCGGTCCTCTCCTCGCAGGGCCTCCCGCACCAGCGCCCACCACGACCGCAAGCCCCCCGTCCGCTCCATGCGCCGCAAAGGTGCGCCACGGCGGACGAACGCCCGCCATCCCGCGCCGACGCTGTTAATGTTTCGTTAATCGGCCAGGGGGGCCGGAACACCCCGCTACTTTTGTTTCGTAACAACGACAGCAAACCGAACCGACCCCATGAAGAAGTTCCTCGCGACCCTCGGCCTGAGCGCGCTCTTCCTTGGCGCCATGGCCCAAGACAACGCCAAGCCCGTTGGCGGCAGCGGCCCCATGATCAGTGTGGACAAGGAAGTGCACGATTACGGCGTCATCGACCAGGGCGCGAACGGCACCTGCGAGTTCAAGGTGACCAACACGGGCGACCAGCCCCTGATCATCAGCAACTGCAAAGGCAGCTGCGGCTGCACGGTGCCCAAGTGCGACACGGCCCCCGTGGCCCCCGGCAAGAGCACGATCGTGACGGTGAAGTACGATTCCAACCGTGTCGGCCCCATCAACAAGACGGTGACCATCAGCAGCAACGCCACCAACGCGCCCGAGAAGATCGTGCGCATCAAGGGCGAAGTGAAGGGCAGCACCAGCGCCACCCCCACCTCGCCGGTGAAGGAGGTGAGCCCGATGGCCCCCACCGAGAAGTCGGGCGGCTAGTCCCCCGCACCAACGACCTGTCCGAAGGGGCCGCCGCCAGGCGGCCCCTTCGCTTTCGCCGGCCTTCCACGGCATGCGCGAAAAACCGGCAACACCGGGAACTTTCAGGCGGTGCACGCGTTAAATTCGCGGCCGTTCCAAGAGACCCATCCTTTTCACAGCGAACCGATGAGCGAGACCGCGAAGATCATCCTGGAGGGAAAGACCTACGAATTCCCCGTGTTCACGGGCACCGAGGGCGAGAAGGCGATCGACATCAGCAAGCTGCGCGACGAGACCGGCTACATCACGCTGGACCTGGGCTATAAGAACACCGGGGCCACCAAGAGCGCCATCACCTTCCTCGACGGGGAGAAGGGCATCCTGCACTACCGCGGCTACCCCATCGAGCAGCTGGCCGAGAAGGCTTCCTTCCTGGAGGTGTCCTACCTCCTGCTCTTCGGCGAGCTGCCCAACAAGAAGCAGCTGGACGAGTTCGAGGGGAACATCCGCTACCACTCGCTGGTGCACGAGGACATGAAGCACTTCTTCGAGTTCTTCCCGAGCAATGCCCATCCCATGGGCATCCTCTCGGCGATGATCAACTCGCTGAGCACCTTCTACCCCAAGAGCCAGGACCCCAACCGCCCGAGCAAGGACGTGGAGCGCACCATCTTCCGCCTCATCGCGAAGATGCCCACGCTGGCGGCCATCAGCTACAAGAACAACCTGGGCCACCCCTACATGTACCCCAACAACAAATTGGGCTACGTGGAGAACTTCCTGTACATGATGTACGGGCTGCCCACCGAGGAGTACGTGCCCGACCCCGTGGTGGCCGATGCCTTGAACAAGCTGCTCATCCTGCACGCCGACCACGAGCAGAACTGCAGCGCCAGCACCGTGCGCATGGTGGGCAGTTCGCAGTCGAACCTGTACAGCGCGGTGTCCGCGGGCATCGCCGCCCTGTGGGGCCCGCTGCACGGCGGCGCCAACCAGGAGGTGATCGAGATGCTCGAGACCATCCGCAACGACGGCGGCGATATCCAGAAGTGGGTGGACAAGGCCAAGGACAAGAACGACCCCTTCCGCCTCTTCGGCTTCGGGCACCGGGTGTACAAGAACTTCGACCCCCGCGCCACCATCATCAAGAAGGCCTGCGACGACCTGCTGCACAAGCTGGGCGTGAACGACCCGGTGCTGGAGATCGCCAAGCAGCTGGAGGAGATCGCGCTGAAGGACGACTACTTCATCAGCCGCAAGCTGTACCCGAACGTGGACTTCTACAGCGGCATCATCTACCGCGCCATCGGCATCCCCACCCGCATGTTCACCGTGATGTTCGCCCTGGGCCGCCTGCCGGGCTGGATCGCCCAGTGGAAGGAGATGGTGGAGAACAAGGAGCCCATCGGCCGGCCCCGCCAGATCTACACCGGCGCCACCCTGCGCAACTACGTGCCGGTGAAGGACCGCAAGTGACCTTCCGCACGACTTCCTTACTTTGCCGCCGAACCCCGAACGCATGAACACCAAGAAGATCATCGGCCTCCTCTGCTGGTTCCTCGCCTTCCTCATCCCGTTCCAATGGGCGCTGCTCGATACGGAGAACACGGTGACCAAGGACGGTGCCGCTGACAACGTGAAAGGCCTGATCGGCTTCGTGCTGATGCTCGTCCTGCTCTTCGTGGGCTACATGCTGGTGGACGGGTCCGGCGCGAAGAAGGCCGCCAGCCACGGCCACGGGCACTGAGCCCCTCCTCCCCGAACACGAAAAAGGGCCCGGTATCCGGGCCCTTTCGCTTGCGCATCGGTCGCGTTCACCACCGGCCGCCCTGCTGCTCCATCCGCTCGCGGGCCTTGGCCTTCGGGTCGTACAGGGTGAACACCCGCGAGATGTTGAAGCCGAAGTGGATGTCGCCCTTGTCCCACTTCCCCACCGTCTCGGTGATGAAGCCCCGCTCGAACATGCCGGTGCTGTTGGTGAAGTGCAGCTGGAACACATGCCCGCCCGTCTCGATGTCGAAGCCCATGGAGAGCGAGTTGGTGAAGGCCTCGCGCGGGCCCTGGTCGGGCAGCACGTAGAAGTACTCGCCGTTCAGCGAGACCCGCTTCGTCAGCTTGATGCGCCCCGCGACGCCCGCATTGAGCAGGTCGTTCCGGTCGCCGGGGGTGGCCACCAGGTTGCGGTGCACCACGCCGGGCATCACCTGCAAGGTGAAGCGCTCGCTGAACTTGCGCCCCACGATCAGCTGGAAGCTGTACGACAGGCGGTGGGTGAAGAAGTCCTCCCGGCCGTCCCCGTACCACGGCACCTGGTCGGCCGGCAGCGTGGTCACCGACGAGGAGGCCACCACCGCCAGCGTCAGGGGCATCGAGCAGCCGGCATCGCACTGGCGCAGCAGCTTGTACTTCACGAAGCCGTCCACCGTCTTCTGGTAGTTGCTGCGGCCGATGCCCACCATCAGCTGCTCGGTGATGCCGTAGTCCAGCCCCAGGCGGATGGTGGCCTGGTCCAGGCCGAAGAACTCATTGAGGCCGCCGTTGACGAAGCCGAAGCGGTGGCCGATGCGGAAGTCCAGCACCCCGTGCGCCACGTTCTCCAGGCTGTGGCTGTTGATCACGCGGGTGGACTTGAAGCTGGCACTGGTGTACTCCACCGTGCTGTCCTCCCCCAACAGGCTCAGGAGGTCGTCCTGGGCCAGCGCGGGCAGGGTAGCGCTCGCCAGCGCGAGGGAGAGGAACAGGCGGGTCATGGCCGGGATCAGAGCTTGGCGTAGGGGATGCGCACCTTCACCGCGATCTGCTCGGCGATCTTGCCGCGCACCACGCCGGGGATCTTGATGCCGTAGTCCTCGGGCTTCACGCTGAAGTCGCTCTCCGCCTTCACGGTGCCGTCGGCGTTCACGGTGATGGTGCCCTTCTCGGTCACGTGCTTGGTGACGCCATGCATCGTGAGATCGCCCTCCACGGTCACCGCATGCGCGCCGGGCTTGTTCAGGTCATCGCCCGCAGCGGGCGTCACCTTGCCCTCGAAGGTGGCTTTCGGGAAAGTGCTGCTCTCCATGTAGTTCTCGTTGAAATGCTCCTGCATCAGCGCCTTCTCGAACTCGAAGGCCTTGATAAGAGCAGTGAACACGATCTTCTGAGTGGAAGGCTCATATACACTCGTCACCTTGTGGTTCACCGCCGAGATGTCCTCCATGGGCGTGCTGGAGAAGAAGGAGATCTCCCCGTTGCGGGCGGCGAAGCGGTCCTGGGCGAAGGTGAAGGCCGGCAGCAGCAGCAGGGCTGCGCCGAGGGAACGACGGAAGGTCTTCATGGTCGTGTTTCGTTTCAGGGATGAGCGGGCTGGTCGGCCATGGAGCACCGCTGCAGCAGCACGTCCATGTTGTATCCCGCGCAGAAGCCCTTGATGCTGGCGGGATCGTTCTTTCGGAGGGTGACGGCCAGGCCCGGGGCGAACTCGCACACCACGGCGCCCAGGGCGTCGCCGGTCTCGAGCATCACGTTGGTGCGGCCGTCGGGCTCGGTGGTGACGTCGCGCACGGTGCCGCTCACCTGCACCACCTTGTCGTTGTAGCGCGTACCGGCCGCGGCCTCGTCCTGCACGAAGGCGTCATAGAGCGTCCTAGCGTCCACGGCCAGGTCGGCCGGGCGCTCGGAGGCCGTCGGGGTCTTGGCCTCGTACAGGCGGTAGCCCACGAAGGCGCCCACGGCGGCCAGGAGCAGCACGATCAGGAGGATGTTCCGGGTACGCATGGGGATCAATTGTTCTGGGCACCGTTGTCCACCCACCGGACGATCTTGGCGATGTCGCAGTCGGAGAGCTTGCCGGTGGGCGGCATGGGCAGGGCGCCGGAGGCCTGCTGGACGGAGGGGACCAAGCGCTGGCTCACCACCTGCGTCCGCAGGCCGGCATAGGTGGTGAAATCACCGGTGCCGGTGCCGCCGGGCACGTGGCAGCCGGGGATGGCGCAGTTGGACTGGATGATGGGCAGCACCACGTCGGCATAGGTGGTCACGCTGGTGTCGCACGAGGTGCCGGGATAGAGCTCCGACTCCACGTCGTAGTAGCAGCCGCTGGAGGCGAGCAGCAGGACGATCGCGCAAAGGCCGAGGAGGACGGGGGCGGGATGCATGCGCGATGGTCAGTTGTTGGGGGCACCGTCCTGGATCCAGGCCAGCACCTGGTCGATGCGGCATTGGGGCAGCATGGGGCCCGAGGGCGGCATGGAGGTATAGGGGCTCTGGTGCTGGATGGCGCCGGCCAGCCGGCCGTCCATGGCCACGGTGTTCAGCACCGCCCACGAGCCGAAGTTCAGGCCGCCCTGCGGGGAGCCGCCGCTGTGGCAGCCCAGGCAGCGGTTCTGGACCAGCGGCACGATGGTGCCCGAATAGGTCACGTTGGTGGTGTCGCAACCGCTCACGCAGGAATTGTTCTGCGCACCTTGCTCGATCCATTGGCCGATGAGGGCGATCTGCTCGGGCGTCAGCGGGTTCTGCGGCGGCTGGGGCATCCGGTCGTCCGGGTCGTTGTCGTTGATCGCATCCCAGAGGTCGCCGTTCTGCACGATGCCGCTCTGCATCAGGGAGCCGTAGCTGACGATCTGGATCCCATCGTTGTCGTCCGTACCGTGGTCGTGGCAGCCCGGCACGGCGCAGTTGGAGATGAGCAGTGGCAGGATCTGCTGCTCGAAGTACACCGTGTTGGGATCGCAGGTGTCCTCGGGTTCCGGCTCGGGCTGCGGGCCGGGACCGCCGGAGCCGCCCTGGTCGCCCAGGTCGGGACCGAACGGGGGTTCATGCTTGCACGACGGCAGGAGCAGGAGGAGGAGGATCGCGGCGACGAAGAGCGCCGTGACGCCGAAGGTGAAGGTACGTTCGGTGCGTTCGCTCAGGGTGCGCATGGCCGTAGCGGTGATGTGATGCGAAGATGGGACGGCCCCGGCGATCCTCCCGCCGCCTTCCCGACGAACCGGGCAAAGCGGGCGACGGGCCGGTCAGGGCCTCAGGGACGGCGGTCGTCGCGGCCGCGCTGCTGGGCGCGGAGCTCCATCAGGCGCATCGCCAGACGGATGGCGTCCAGGGTGTTGTGGTAGCGGGGCTCCCGGTTCAGCGCCATGATGCGCCCCAGCAGGGCGCCGGGCTCGGTGGTCAGGAGCAGGGCCAGGTCGCGCGGGTCGATGGCGAGGGCCGGGTCGGGGACGGGTTCGCGGTTCGTACGCATGGCAGGTCTTCCTACCCTGAAGCAAGAACGGTGCCCCTCCCGTTCCAAGTGCAGGCCGACGGGACCGGCGATCCGGGCCCCGAAGCCGGCGATCACCCGCCCGAAAGCCAGCGCTTGAACTCGGCGGAGCGCTCGCTGCTCACCACCGCATCGTCGCTGAAGGGCGGGTCCATCAGCACCTTCACGCGGCTCTTGCTGTAGGCCAGCAGCTCCTTGATGCTCTGGAAGTGGATGATCACCTGCCGGTTGAGGCGGAAGAACTTCGCCGGGTCGAGCTGGCGCTCCAGGCGGTCCAGGCTTTCGTCCAGCGGCAGGTCGCGGCCCTCGCGGGTACGGAGGAAGGTGTTCTTCTCCTGCGAATGGATGTAGGCGATGTCGTTCGGCTCCACCACCTTGAAATGGTCGCCGTACCGGATGAGGAAGCGCTTGACCGGCACCACGGGGGCCTCATCGGCGGCCGGCACGGGCTTCGCCAGGGCGGCATGGTCGCGCACCGCCCGCACGCGCTCCGACCGGGCCAGGGCCTCCGCAAGCTCGGCCTTCTTCACCGGCTTCAGCAGGTAGTCGAGCGCCTGCACGCGGAAGGCCTGCAGCGCATGCGCGTCGTAGGCGGTGGTGAAGATCACCGGGCAGGGCACCTCCGTGCGCTCGAACACCCCGAAGCTGTCCCCGTCCGCCAGGCGCACATCGAAGAAGGCGAGGTCGGGCGGCTCGTTCGCGGCCAGCCAGTCCACCGTCCCCGTCACCGTGTCCGTGCGGCCGGCGATGCGGATGCGCGGGTCCAGCTCCCCCAGGAGCTTCACCATCCGCTTGTAGGCGGCGTCCTCATCCTCGACGATCAGTATGTTCATGGAGCGGGAAGTAACGGGATCCGTACGACGAACCGGCCCGCCTCGGCGGACACGGTCACGGGGCGGTCGGTCAGCGCGGCGTAGTGCCGGCGGATGTGCGCGATGCCGAAGCCGGTGCTGCGCGGTGCATCGGTCCGGGGCCGGAGCACGTTGGCCACCTCCAGCTCCCCCGCCCCCGCCCGCACCTCCACCACCAGCGGCGCCTCGGCCGTGGCCGCATTGTGCTTCAGCGCGTTCTCCACCAGCAGCTGCACGGCCAGCGGCGGCACATGCAGGCCGGCCTGGTCGTCGGGCACGTCCACCTGCAGGGCCACCCGGTCGCCGAACCGCCGCTGCTCCAGGTAGAAGTAGGTGCGCACCAGCTGCAGCTCCTCCGACAAGGGGATCGACGTGCGGTCGCGCACGCCCAGGATCTCCCGGAAGAAATCGCTGAGGTGCTCCACGTGGGCCACGGCCTTGTCGCGGTCCTGCTCGATGAGGTCGATCAGCGTGTTGAAGCTGTTGAACAGGAAATGCGGGTTCACCTGGCTGCGCAGGGCCTCCAGCTGGAACCGGGTCCGCTCCTGCTCCACCCGGTCGCGGTAGCGCATGCGCTCCTCCCGGTTGCGGATGAACAGGAAGAACAGCGCGCTGAGCGCCAGCACGGCCCCGCCGATGGCCCAGGGGCGCCGCCACCAGGGCGCGGCGATGGTGAAGGGGAAGCGGGCCCACCGGCCGTCGTCGTCCGCGAGGGAGGCCGTGCCATTGCCGAGCAGGGCCTTCACCTCGAAGCGGTAGTCGCCCGGCGGCAGGCGCGACCAGGTGACCTCACGGTCGCGCGTGGTGCGCACCGTGGGATCGAAGCCGATGAGGCGGTAGGCGAAGTGCACCTGCCCCGGCGCGGCATAGTGCGGCGCAGCGAAGCGGAACGTGAGGAAGTTCTGGTCGTGGCGCAATGCCAGCGCGCTGTCCAGCGGCAGGGACTGATCGCCCCAGTACAGGCCGGTGAAATGGGCCGCCACCGATCCGTCCAGGACGGCCGGCCGCGGCGTCAGGCGTACGAGGCCCCGGTCGCAGGCCAGCCACAGGGCGCTGCGGGCGGTGCACACGGTGTTCAGCTCGGCCTCCACGCCCTGCAGCCCCAGCTCCTCCCCCAGGTCGAGCAGCCGCATGCCCGCCGGATCCAGGGAAGCCAGCCCGGTACGGCCGAGGGCCAGGAGATGGCCCTCATGGTAGGCGATGCCGAACACGTCCCCATCGAACGGCGCCCGGTCCTTGAAGGCGCACG
>JAFDZF010000159.1 GCA_018267055.1 Bacteroidota bacterium | reverse complement strand
AGTACGAGCTGATCATCGACAACCAGGCGGCCATGCAGAAAGGCGTCTCCATCGGCAAGGCCATGGAGAACCTGAACATCCTCATCGGCAGCACCTACGAGCAGGGCTTCATCCGCTTCGGCCGCTTCTTCAAGGTGTACGTGCAGTCCGCCCCGGAATACCGGCGCTATCCGTCCGACCTCGAGGGCCTGTACGTGAAGAACGAAGAAGGGGAGATGGTGCCCTATTCCTCCTTCATGCGCTTCGAGAAGCGCTTCGGGCCGAACGAGATCACCCGCTACAACATGTACAACTCGGCGGCCATCCGCGGTCTTCCTGCGGCGGGTTATACCAGCGGCGACGCCATCAATGCGATCAAGGAGGTGGCGAAGAAGGAGCTGCCGCGCGGCTATGACATCGCGTGGGAAGGCCTCTCGTACGACGAGGCCGGACGCGGGAACGAGGCCGTCTACATCTTCCTGGTGGTGCTCATCTTCGTCTACCTGGTGCTGGCCGCGCAGTACGAAAGCTTCGTGCTGCCGCTGGTGGTCATCCTCTCGCTGCCGATCGGCGTGCTGGGCTCCTTCATCATGCTGAAGCTGATGGGCCTGGCGAACGATGTGTACGCGCAGATCGGCATCATCATGCTCATCGGTCTGCTGGGCAAGAACGCGGTGCTCATCGTGGAGTTCGCCGTGCAGCGGCAGCGCGCCGGCGCCACCATCCGCGAGGCGGCCATCGAGAGCGCCAAGGCCCGCTTCCGTCCCATCCTCATGACCTCGTTCGCCTTCATCGCGGGCCTGATCCCGCTGGTGGTGGCCACCGGCGCGGGCGCCATCGGCAACCGCACCATCGGCTCCTCCGCCCTGGGCGGCATGTTCATCGGCACCATCATCGGCGTGCTGGTGATCCCCGGCCTCTACTACGTGTTCGCCAAGATGATCGAAGGGCGCAAGCTGATCCACGACGAGGCGGACGAACCGGTGTCGGAGGAATTCATCCGGCGCGACGGGGAAGGCGGCCGCCTGCGCGAAAGCGTGCGCGAGCTCACCGCGCGTGTGAAGGAACTGTTGAAACGCAAGAAGGACGAATGAACACCGCCATCCCCATGAGCCGAACGATCAAGTCCCCGGCCTGCGCGGTCGCACTGGCGGTGCTGCTGCTGTCGTCGTGCGTGCCCGCGCTGAAAGTGCGCGACGCCCGCAAGGCCGTGCCGGCCGCCTACGCCGCCTCGACGGACACCACGGACGCCGCCGCCATCCCCTGGAAGCAGTTCTTCACCGATCCCGCCCTGCGCACCTTGATCGACAGCGCCCTGGCCAACAACCAGGAACTGAACGTCATGCTGCAGGAGGTCGCCATCGCGCAGAGCGAAGTGCGCGCGCGGAAGGGCGAATACCTCCCGTTCATCGACCTCGGCATCGGGGCCGGGGTGGAGAAGGCGGGCCGCTTCACCCGGAACGGCGTGGTGGAGGAGGAGCTGCCGCTGGACGAGGACAAGAAGTTCCCCGAGCCGCTGCCCGACTTCCTCGTGGCCGCGCGCGCCTCGTGGGAGCTCGACATCTGGAAGAAGCTGCGCAACGCCAAGCAGGCGGCGGTGATGCGCTACCTCGGCACGATGGAAGGCCGGAACTTCACAGTGACGCACCTCGTGGCCGAGATCGCCAACAGCTACTACGAGCTGATGGCGCTGGACAACCAGCTGGCGATCCTCAAGGACAACATCGCCATCCAGCAGGACGCGCTGGAGATCGTGAAGCAGGAGAAGCAGGCGGCCAAGGTCACCGAGCTCGCCGTGCGGCGGTTCGAGGCCGAGGTGCTGAAGAACCGCAGCATGCAGTTCGAGATCCAGCAGCGCATCACGGAGACCGAGAACCGGATCAACTTCCTCGTGGGCCGCTATCCGCAGCACGTGGACCGCGACCCGCAGGCCTTCGCGCACCTGGTCCCCGACAGCCTGTATGCGGGCATCCCGGCGCAGCTGCTCACGCACCGGCCGGACATCCGCCAGGCCGAACTGGGGCTGGCCGCGGCCCGGCTCGACGTGAAGGCGGCGAAGGCGAGCTTCTACCCGTCGCTGCGCCTCACGGCCGGCGTCGGCCTCAACGCGATCAACACCACCTACCTGGTGCGGACGCCGCAATCGCTGATCTACAATGCGGCCGGCGAGCTGGTGGCGCCCCTGATCAACCGCAACGCCCTCAAGGCCGCCTACGCCAGCGCCAACGCGCGCCAGATGCAGGCGGTGTATGGTTATGAGCGCACCGTGCTCAACGCCTACGTGGAAGTGGTGAACCAGCTCGCGGCCATCGACAACCTGCGCAACAGCTACGCATTGCGCCGGCAGCAGGTGGACGCCCTGTCGAGCTCCATCACCATCTCCTCCAACCTGTTCCGCTCGGCCCGCGCCGACTACATGGAGGTGCTGCTCACCCAGCGCGACGCCCTCGAGTCGAAGTTCGACCTGGTGGAGACGCGCATGCAGCAGATGAACGCGATGGTGAACATGTACCAGGCATTGGGGGGCGGCTGGAAGTGAGCCGTCCGCGGCGCCGGGGGAAGGTCGGTCGCAACTCCGCACATTCCGGGTGGCGGTTCTGCGGGTGTTCCGGTTGGTTTGCACCACCGAACGACACCCATGGATACGCAGACCACCCTGGATTACGATCGCGTGGCCAAGGCCATCGCCTTCATCGCGGAGCACCGGCAGCAACAGCCCGGCCTGGAGCAGGTGGCCGAGGTGGTGCACCTCAGCCCGGCGCACTTCCAGCGCCTCTTCACCGACTGGGCCGGGGTGAGCCCGAAGAAGTTCCTGCAATACCTCACGCTGCAGCACGCCAAGCGCCTGCTGGCCGAGGAGGGCGGCACGCTGTTCAACGCGGCGCACGAGGTGGGCCTCTCCGGCCCCGGCCGGCTGCACGACCTCTTCGTGCGCATCGAGGGCATGACCCCCGGCGAGTACAAGAACGGCGGCGAGGCGCTCACCATCGACCACCACTTCGCCGAGAGCCGTTTCGGGCGCCTGCTGGTGGCCTCCACGCCGAAGGGCATCTGCCACCTGGCCTTCGCCGATGACGGGGACAAGGCGCTGGAGGCGATGCAGGCGCGCTTCCCGAACGCCACGTACCGCCAGGGGACGAGCCCGGCGCAACAGGAGGCACTGCGCTTCTTCCACATGGACTGGTCGGCGCCGGACAAGCTGAAGCTGCACCTGCGCGGCACGCCCTTCCAGCTGAAGGTGTGGGAGACGCTGTTGCACATCCCCCTGGGCCGGCTCACCACCTATGGCGAGATCGCCGGCCACATCGGCCAGCCGGAGGCCTCCCGCGCGGTGGGCACCGCCATCGGGGAGAACCCCGTGGCCTTCCTGATCCCCTGCCACCGGGTAATCCAGTCCACCGGTGAGCTCAGCGGCTACCGCTGGGGCCGGGTGCGCAAGCAGGCGCTGATCGGTTGGGAGTCCGCATACCTGGAGCGTGCCGGGCAGTGATGGCGGCTCCGGACATCCGCGTGGATTGGGCCGCCGCCACGGAGCACCTGCATGCCGATGGCTACGCCGTGGCACCCGGCGCGCTGACGCCTGCGCAATGCGATGCGCTGCGGGCGCTCTATGATGCCCCGGCGGGATTCCGCAAGACGGTGGTGATGGAGCGGCACCGCTTCGGGCGCGGCGAGTACAAGTATTTCGCCTACCCGCTGCCGCCGCTGGTGCAGCGGATCCGCACCGCCGTCTACCCGCACCTGGCGCCGGTGGCCAATGCCTGGATGGAGGCGCTCGGGCGGGACGAGCGCTATCCGGGCACGCATACCGAACTGCTGGCCGCATGCCATGCCGCCGAGCAGCGGCTGCCCACGGCCCTGATCCTGCGTTACGGGCCGGGCGGCTACAACACACTGCACCAGGACCTCTACGGCGCGCTCTTCTTCCCGATCCAGCTGGTGCTCTTCCTCGACCAGGCCGGGGTGGACCACGAGGGCGGTGAATTCGTCCTCACCGAGCAGGTGCCGCGGGCGCAGTCCAGGGCCATCGTCCTACGGCCCGATCGCGGCGATATGCTGCTGTTCACCACAGCGTTCCGGCCGGTGAAGGGCGTCCGGGGCCATTACCGCGCGGCCATGCGCCACGGTGTCAGCCGGGTGCACAGCGGCCGGCGGCACACGCTGGGCATCATCTTTCACGAGGCGGTGAGCTGATGTGGCGGCACGATGACCTCGCGGATGCGGACCTGCGCGCGCTGATCCGCGCCGGGCGCATCACCCTGGGCGGCCATGCGCGGCTGCGCATCTACGGCCGGCTCGGCTGCGGATCGGGCAAGCGCATGCTGCGCCGCAACCGCGTCTTCTTCACCGATCGGGAAGAGGCCCGGCGGGCGGGCTTCCGCCCTTGCGGCAATTGCCTCCGGAGCATGCGCCGGGCGTGATCGCGTCGCCATCCCGCCGCGGCTTGCGATCTTGCACGCGTGCGTCCGCTGATCGTTCTCCTGTTCCTGGGCCCGTTGTGCGCCCTGGGGCAGCCGGTCCGCTTCATCCGCATGACCGAGCGCGAAGGGCTCTCCCACCACGACGTGGCCGCGCTGCACCGCGACCGTCACGGCGTGCTGTGGATCGGCACGCGCGAGGGCCTCGACCGGTACGATGGGGCCACGATCGAGCACCTGGACCAGCGCGAGGGCCTGCCTTCCCCCTCCGTCCGGCACATCGCCGAGGACAGCGCCGGTCTGCTGTGGCTGGGCACCGCCAAAGGGCTCGCACGGCTGGATCCGCTCACCCGCAAGGTGACCGCCTGGCCGTTGGGCGTGGTCCGCGACCCGGCCGAAGGCGCCTACGTGAACGCCGTGCTGCCCATGGCCAATGGCGACATCGTGTGCATCACCGTTTCGGGCGTGCAGGTGTTCCGGCCGTCCACGGGGGCCTGGACGCTGCTCCGCACGCCGCAGGGCGAGGTCCCGCTTCCCATCGGGCAGGTGCTGTCGCCGGACAGCGGTGGCACCGGTTGCTGGATCGCCACGGTGGGCCATGGATCGATCTACTATCAGGCGCTGCGCGGCGAGGTGTACGGCCGCTTCCACGTCCCTTCCGGCGAGCATCCGCTGCTGGGCATGGACGTGAGCGCGATGTGCTCGGACCACCAGGGCGGCCATTGGCTCTTCGACCATGTGCAGCTGGAGCTGGTGCACCACCGGGCAGCGGACGGGCACCTGGAGCGGTGGAAGCACCTCCCCGGTCATCCCGAGCTGCCGTTCACCGCCAGCATGATGACGCTGTACTTCGACCGTGGCGGGCACCTGTGGGCCAGCGGCTATGACGGGCGCCCCTTCGTGTTCGATACGGCGGACAGCACGGTGACCCGGCTGCCGTATGACACCTACGACCCCGGCACGCTGGCCTACTCGTCCTTCACCATGCCCTATGAGGAGCCGGACGGCACGCTGTGGATCCCCACACCCGGCGGCATCAGCATCCACGACCCGCAGGGCATCGCCTACCGGGTGAGCGCACCCTCGCAGCACATCCGCGACATTCCCGAGGCGTACATCAACGACGCCCTGTGCATGGGCGACAGCGTGCTGTGGCTGGCCACGGAATACGGATTGATCCGGCATACGCTGCGGGACGACCGTTACGACCGGGTGGTGCCCGCGCCCGGTGATCCTTCCGGCAGCGCGGTGCTCGGCCTGTTGGACGGCGACGACGGCCGCCTGTGGCTGGCCACGCGGGAAGGCATCCGGCTGTTCGATCCGCGCACCGGCCGCAGCGAGCCCTTCCGGCACTACCCGAAGGAAGGCCGCGGCCACGAGCACATGACCTATGCGTGGCTGCTGAAGGACCGCACCGGCGGGATCTGGGCCGGCACGTGGGGCGCGGGGCTGTACCGGTACGACCCTGCCACGGAGCAGAGCGTCTGGTTCGCGCCCGGCGGCCCGTCCGGACTGCCCGCGGGCGACCTCTATTGCGGCCTCGAGACCAGCGACGGCTCCCTCTGGCTCGGCCACGCCATCGAAGGGCTGGTGCGTTTCGACCCGGCCACGCAGCGCTTCGAGCGGTTCAAGGACGATGTGGACCAGGGGCGCCTGCCCAGCGGACGGATCCTCACCCTGGCCGAGGACGCCAGCGGCCATTTGTGGATCGGGGCCGACGGCGCCGGGCTGGTGCGCTACGACCGGGCCGATGGCAGCTACCGCACGTACGGACGCGCGCAGGGCCTGCGCAACCTCTCCGTCGGCGCCATACGGCCCGACCGCCAGGGCCGATTGTGGCTGGGCTCGCAAGTGGGCCTGGCCTGCTTCGATCCCGCCACGGAGCGCATCAGCTATTTCCCCACGGACCACGGCCAGTCGTTCTCCGACCTCGTGGGCGCCTCCTTCCGCATGCCCGATGGCAGCCTGTTCTTCACCGACCTGGTGAGCGCGCTCTGGTTCGATCCGCAGCGGGTGGCGCTGCCCGCGCCGCCCGCGGCCCCGCGCCTCCAGGAGGTCCGCGTGCACGGTGAGCGCATCGACCGGCGCGACGACGGACCGATCGTGCTCCGGCATTCGCAGGACCGGATCAGCCTGCACTTCGCCACGTTCGCGGCACCGGGCCGCGTCATCGGCCACGCCTACCGCCTGGCGAACAGCGACACCACCTGGGTGACCACGAGCACCGGCAACGCCGTGTTCGACAAGCTGCGGCCCGGCACCTACACACTGCTGATGCGGGCGCAGGGCAGCGACGGCGTCTGGGGGGCGGAAAGCAGCGTCGTGTTCACCGTGGTGCCGCCCTGGTGGCAGCTCACCTGGGTGCGGGTCATCGGCGCCTTGCTGCTGGCCGGCGCCATCGTGCTCCTCTTCCGGCTGCGGCTGGAGCTGGTGCGCAAGCGGGAGCGCGAGGAGGAGCGGCTGGCCCGCACGATGAACGACCTGCGCCTGCGGGCCCTGCGCGCGCAGATGGACCCGCACTTCATCTTCAACTGCCTCAACGCCATCGACAAGTACATCCTGATGGAGCAGGGCGAGAAGGCCTCGCACTACCTCAACAGCTTCGCGCGGCTGGTGCGGCTGATCCTGAACCAGAGCGACAGCGTGCGAGTACCCTTGGAGAAAGAGGCGGAGCTGCTGCGCTACTACATCGAGCTGGAATGCCTGCGCTTCCGGAAACCCTTCGCGTGGGAGGTGAAGGTGGACCCGGAGCTGCTGCTGGCCGACGTGGAGCTGCCCACCATGCTCGTGCAGCCCTACGTGGAGAACGCCATCCGGCACGGCCTCCAGCACAAGGCCGACGCCGGCAGGCTCCTGGTGGAGTTCCGCAAGCGCGGCGAGGAAGTGGAATGCACGATCGAGGACGACGGCATCGGCCGCGCGGCCAGCGCGGTCATCAATGCCGAGCGCGGGCACATCCACCACAGCAAGAGCATGCAGGTGAACGCCGACCGCATGAAGCTGTTCGAGGAGATGCACAGCAGCGGCGTGCTCGCGGAGGTCATCGACCTGAAGGACCGCGAAGGCAACGCCATCGGCACGCGGGTGCGCCTGGTGCTGCCCATCGACGACCTGGACGACGAGGTGGGCGGGGAACGGTCGGCCGGGTGATCTTTGCCGCCATGCTGCGCACGCTCATCATCGACGACGAGGACGACGCCCGCGAGAAGGTCGCCTTCCTGCTGAAGCGCTACTGCGCCGACACCGTGGAAGTGCTGGCCGAATGCGCGGACGGGGAGGAGGCCCTGGACGCCATCGGGAAGCACGCCCCCGACCTGCTCTTCCTCGACGTGGAGATGCCGCGCATGACCGGCTTCGAGCTGCTGCGCAAGGTGGGCCGGCCGACGTTCGACGTGATCTTCACCACGGCCCACGACCACTATGCCATCAAGGCCATCAAGTTCAGCGCCATCGACTACCTGCTGAAGCCGATCGACATCGACCAGGTGAAGGAAGCGGTGGCGCGCGTGCTGGAGAAGCGGGGCGCGCAAGGCGCCGATGCGCGCGTGCCGCAGCTCATGGAGAACACCCGCCCGGGCGCGCAGCCCACCACGCTCAGCGTGCCCGCGCAGGACGGCTTCGTGGTGGTGAAGCTCGCCGACATCATCTGGCTGGAGGCCTCCAACTTCTACACCGTGCTACACCTGCGTGGCGGCCGGCAGCTCGTGGCCACGCGCACGCTGAAGGACTTCGAGGAGATGCTCGCGGGCACGGACTTCCAGCGCATCCACCGCGGGCACATGATCAACCTCGCACACCTGGAGCGCTATATCAAGGGCACGGGCGGCCAGGTGGTGATGGCCGGCGGCCGGACCCTGGACGTGAGCCGCACGCAGAAGGACGGCCTGCTGGCCCGGATGGGGCGCGGCTGAGCGGGACGCGCGGCCGGTACGGTCGGCGAACAGCCGTCCGGGCCGCCTTCGCCCGCCGTGCAGTTCACTGGCCGGGGATGCCGTTCACTGGAAGCGCCTTTCGCAGGGAAGGAGGGCCGGGGACCTTTGGCCCCGTGAACGACCGAACGACCCCCATCCGCCAGGGCGCCCGGAGAGTAGGCCGCATGGCCCGCCCGCGCCTCTTCCGCTTGAAGAAAGGCGACCTCTTCGAGCTCCTCATCTGCCTGCTGCTCGCGGGCCTCTTCGTGCTGATCTCCTCGGGCGCGGCCTTCGGTCAGGGCAACGTGGGCATCAACAACCCCACGCCGCACGCGAAGTCGCTGCTCGACCTCACCAGCACCGACAAGGGCCTGCTGGTGCCGCGCATGACGGCGGCGCAGCGCACCGCCATGTTCCCCGCCCCCGACGCCACCGGCAAGGGCATGCTGGTGTACCAGCTCGATGGCACGCAGGGCTTCTACAGCTACGATGGCGCCGTGTGGCAGCTGATGCAGAAAGGCGGCACGGGCTGGGACCTGCTGGGCAACGCGGGCACGAACGAGAACACGCATTTCCTGGGCACCACCGACGCACAAGGGCTCCGCATCCGCACGAACGGGCTGGAGCGCATGCGGGTGGCCGCCAACGGGAACGTGGCCATCGGCGCGGCGACCGACCCCGTGAACTACCGGCTGTACGTGGAGAACAATTCGATCTACCCCGGCCTGCTGCTCAAGAACACCAGCGCCACCGGCTACTCGGGCATGCACATCACGAACGATCAGAACACCGTGCGCGTCCACCTTGGCGTGGGCAACAGCACCAGCGCCGGCTGGGCGAACATGGGCTACGTGGGCACCACCACCAACAACCCCTTCGTATTCACCACCAACGATGCCGAGCGCATGCGCATCACCGCCAACGGTGATGTCGGCATCGGCACCACGAGCCCCACACTGCGCTTGCACGTGGTGGACGCCGAGCCGAACAACGGCATCATGAACGTGCAGAACACCGATGCCACCGGCTGGAGCGGCACCAACTACATATCGAACACCGGCACTGCATGGGGCTTCGTCGGCTTCAACAACGCGGCGGGGCATGCCTACGTCGGCACGGGCTCGGCCAACCCGCTGCGGTTGTACACCAACGGCCTGGCGCGCGTGACCGTCTCCTCCGCCGGTGACGTGGGCATCGGCACCGGCAACCCCGGTGTGCGCCTTGACGTGGTGGGCGACAACGGGCTGATCCCGATGCGCGTGTGGAACACATTGAACAATGGGTATGCGCTCACGCAGTACATCAGTTCGTCCAACCTCACGGGCCACATCGGCTGGGGCAACCCGGGCGCTCCCACCTTCGCGAACCTGTTCTACGCGGGCACGCAGGCCGCCGCGCCGTTCGTGCTCACCACCAACGACACCGAGCAGATGCGCATCGCCGCCAACGGCACGGTCGGCATCGGCACCCCGGCCCCAACGGCACAGCTGGACGTCAGCCGGAACTCCTCCACGGGGAACGGGCAGCTCCACCTCACCGAGACCGAGCAGGACTTCTCGCGCCTGGGCTTCCGCAACACCGCCACCACGCGGTTCTGGGAGATCGCGGCCATGCCGCATGCGGATGATACCCAGATGGCGATGAACTTCTACAGCAGCGCCAACGGCAACCTGATGACCCTGCTCGGCACCGGCAACCTGGGCGTGGGCACCACGGCCCCCGCAGCGAAGCTGGAGGTGAACGGCTACACCAAGCTGGGCAGCGCTGCGCCCGCGATCTGCGTGAAGAAGCTTACGGGCACCACGGCGGGTACGCAGGGCAATACCGTGGACATCCCGCACGGGCTCACGGCGTCGAAGATCCTCGGCGTGCAGGTGCTCATCGAGTATACCCCGGGCGCATTCGTTCCGGTGAGCTATAGCCAGAACCCGGGTTACGAGGGCAATTACTTCATCACGAGCACGGCGATCCGCGTCTGCAACACGGCGACCAACTCGGCCAACATCCTGGGCAAGCCGGTGAAGGTCCTCATCACCTATGAGCTCTGAGCCATGGCCCTGTTGCGGACCTTCCTTGCCGGAACGACGGGCCCCGGCCTGCGGTCTCCCCTCACCGCATTGTTGTTGCCCGCCGCGATCGGCGCGAGCGCCCAGCTGTTCAGCTCCTCGGCATCGATCACGATCACCACCGGTGCCGATGTGCACGTGCAAGGCGGCCTGCTTAACCACGGCAATGGGGTGGTGTCCAACGACGGTACGCTGTACGTGAGCGGCGACCTCACGCACGACGCCACGGGCACCTGCTTCGGTGCGAGCGCGGGCGAGGTGGTGCTGGACGGCGGGGCGCAGAGCATCGGCGGCGTATCGGGCATCGTCTTCAACGACCTCACCCTGGCCGGCACGGGCGATAAGACCCTGCTGCGCGATACGGAGGTCGGCGGTGCCTACCCCGGCCCCGCGGGCGTGCTGCAGCTGAGCGACCGCCGCCTGCTGCTGAACAGCCACACGCTGGCCGTGCACACCGGCAGCAGCACTGCGGTGCAGCGCACCACGGGCTTCATCGTCAGCGAGACGGATCCGCTCCTGGGCTACGGCACGCTGCGGTGGGACATCGGCCAGCAGGCCGTGGCGGGGAACGAGTTCGTCTTCCCGTTCGGCAATGCGGTGAGCGGCGACTACCTCCCGGTGAGCGTCACCATCACGGACCCGGGCACCGGCGTCAACGGATGGCTGGCCTTGAGCGCCTATCCCACCGATCCCACGCCCTCGCCGAACAACCGCCCTTTGCCCACCGGCCTTTCGGTGCTCACCGACCTGGGCGGCACGGAGAACGCGCCCAGCGTGCTGGACCGCTGGTGGGTGATGGCCACGGGCGGCTATGCGCAGGCACCGGTCGCCGACCTCCGCTTCACCTACCGCGACAGCGAATGGAACAGCGGCCTCAACCTGATCACCGAAGCGACGCTGATGCTGCAGGACCTCTGGAACGGCGTGTGGCAGCATCCGCCGTCCGTGGTGAGCCCGGTGGCGAACACCTTGTCCACGACCGGGCGTACGCTGCGCAACGGTCCCTGGACGGCCGCGACCGCGGGCTCGCCCCTGCCCATCGAACTGCTCGCCTTCACCGGCGAACGCGTCGATGCGCGGGAGGTGATGCTGCGCTGGAGCACTGCCACCGAGCAGGACAACGCAGGCTTCGAGGTGTGGCGCATGATCGAGGGCGAGGAGGGCTTCCGGCAGGTGGGCTGGGTGGACGGCGCGGGCGACAGCCAGGCGAAGCTGGACTATACGCTGCCCGACGACAACCCCACCCGTTACGTGAGCTACTACAAGCTGCGGCAGGTGGACCTTGACGGACAAAGCGCCTGGAGCCCGACGGTGGCGGTATTGGGGACGTCCACGGAAGGCCGATGCGTGCTCTTCCCGAACCCCGCGAACGATCGCTTCTTCGTGGACACCGATCCGGACGGGATCCGGTCCGTGCTGCTGCTCGACGGCTCCGGGCGCCGCGTGAAGGAATGGTCCTGGCAGCCCCAAGGCTTCACCGTGGACGACCTGCCCGCCGGGCTGTACACGGTGGTGCTGGCCGGCACCGATGGGGGCACCCGTCAGCAGAAGCTGATGATCGGGCGGTGAGTTTTTCGCGATCGCGCGCAGCGGCCGAGGACCCGACCCGTGCGTAAGCCAGTGGGTGGAAAGGGGCAGCCCCTCTATATCGCCACGTTCACCGGATCCTGCGGAGCGGTCAGGCGGCGCGGTCCTGGGCCAGCGGAATGACGGCCAGCTCCTTGTGCATGCCGAGCAGTTCCTCTTCCAGGTCGAAGTCGTCTTGAAGCCCCAGCCAGAACTTGGCGGAGTTGCCGAAGTACTTGGACAGGCGCAGGGCCGTATCCGCCGTTACGCGGCGTTCGCCCTTGATGATCTGCGACACGCGCGT
>JAFDZF010000158.1 GCA_018267055.1 Bacteroidota bacterium | reverse complement strand
GCGGCCGCACGCACGTGGTGCGCCGGGGCGAATCGCTCGGCACCATCGCCCGCAAGAACCACGTCTCGATCAGCGAGCTCCGCGCCTGGAACCGCCTGAAGAGCGACCGCGTGCACGCGGGCCAGCAGCTCGTGGTGCATCCCCAGCGCACGGTGACCGCCGCAGCCAGCACCCCCGCCGCCGCACCCGTGGCGAAGGAGGAGGAGCGTGACAGCGCGAACGAGGCGCGCGCCACCGAGTACATCTACCACACCGTGCAGCCCGGCGACACGCTCTGGGGCATCGCACAGCGCTATCCCGGCGTCACCGTGGACGAGATCAAGCGCCTGAACAGCGGCATGGACACGCGCCGCCTTTCCGTGGGCAAGAAGATCAAGGTCGGCGTGCAGAAGGGCTGACCGCCAAGTACTACCCCGAAGGCCCGTCGCGTTCTATCCACACGACGGGCCTTCGTGTTGATAAAACCAAGGTCCCGACGAAGAACGCGGCGCTACATTGCGGTGTTCGCATTCAGGACCATGGAGCTCACGATCATCCGCGATCTCGCACACAAGCCCTGCCGCTTCAAGCTGCGCTCCGGGAAGGAGGTGTACGGCGTGATCTGGGAGGTGGAGACCAACGAGACCCGCCGCCTGTTCTTCGCGAGCGTGCGCGACTATGAGCGCGCGCAGCATGACCCGCTCCGCCCCATCGAGGTGATCCCGATGCAGCCCGAGGAGATCATGCATGCGGAAAGCCTCGCGAGCTAGTCCGGCCGCGCGGCCGCCAGCCCTGCGCGCTCCAGCAGGAACGCATAGACGCGCGCCACTTCCTTCAGCCGTTCGAACCGTCCCGAGGCCCCGCCGTGGCCGGCCTCCATGTTCGTCCACAGGAGGATCGGGGCGTTGCCCTCTTGGTGCTCGCGCAGGCGGGCCACCCATTTCGCCGGCTCCCAATACTGCACCTGGCTGTCGTGGAAGCCGGTGGTGACGAGCAGCGCCGGATAGGCCGCATCATGCACGTTGTCGTACGGCGAATACGCGAGCATGCGCTCGTACGCGTCCTTCTCCTTGGGATCGCCCCACTCATCGAACTCGCCCGTGGTCAGCGGGATGCTGTCGTCGAGCATGGTGGTCACCACGTCCACGAACGGCACCTCGGCCACCGCGGCGTCCCACAGGTCGGGCCGCAGGTTGATGACCGCGCCCACCAGCAACCCGCCCGCGCTGCCGCCCATGCAGTAGAGCCGCTCCGGGTCGGTATAGCCCGCCTTCACCAGGTGCTCCGCGCACGCGATGAAGTCGGTGAAGGTGTTCATCTTGTGCTCCATCTTGCCGTCCTCGTACCACGCGCGGCCCAACTCCTCGCCGCCGCGGATGTGCGCGATGGCGAACACGAAGCCGCGGTCCAGCAGGCTCAGGCGCGCACTGCTGAAGGTGGGCTCCACATTGATGCCGTAGGACCCATAGCCATAGAGCAGCAACGGCGCGCGGCCATCGCGCCCCACGCCCTTGCGGTACACCAGGCTGATCGGCACCTGCGTGCCGTCCTCCGCTTTCGCCCAGATCCGCTCGCTCGTGTAGCGCTCGGCATCGAAATCGCCCACCACTTCCTGCTGCTTCAGCAGCGTGTCCTGCCGGGTGTCGAGGTCGTGCTCATAGACGCTCGACGGGGTGGTGAGCGAGGTGTACCCGTAGCGGAACTTGTTCGTGTCCCATTCCGCGTTGGTGCCGCTGTAGGCCACATATGCCGGGTCGTGGAAGGCGATCTCGTGCTCCGCGCCCGTGCTCAGTTTCCGCACGCGCAGGTGCACCAGCCCGTTGCGGCGCTCGCTCAGCACCAGGTGGTCCTTGAAGAGGTCCACGTCCTCCAGGAGCACGTCCGCGCGGTGCGGCACCACTTCGGTCCAGGCGGCCTTCGCGGTGTTGTTCTCCGGGCACTCCATCAGGCGGAAGTTCTGCGCCTTCCAGTTGGTGAGGATGTAGAACCGGCCCGGCGCGCCGGCGGTGGCGGGCACGTGCATGATGCTGTGCTCATGCTCCTTCTCGCGGGGGAAGAGCACCTGGAAGGAGCCCAGCGGCTGGTCCACCGGCAGCAGGCGGTGCTCGCTGCTCAGCGTGCTCTCGCTGTTGATGATCACGAAGCGGTCCGACCGGCTGCGGTACACATCGCAGCTGAAGGTGGCGTCCTTCTCGTGGAACACCTCCACGTCCTTCTCCTGCGGCGTGCCCAGCACGTGCCGGAAGATCTTGTAGCTGCGCAGCGTCTTGTCCTTGCGGGCGTAGAAGAAGGTGCGGTCATCGGCCCAGGCGCCCCCGCCGCTGGTGTTGGTGATCAGGTCCGGCAGGTCGCTGCCCGTGGCCAGGTCGCGGAAGCGGATGTCGTACTGCCGGCGGCTCACCGTGTCCAGGCTGTACGCCGCGAGCCCGTTGCCCGGGCTGATCTCGAAGTCGCCGAGGTCGAAGTAGGTGTGCCCCTCGGCCATCCGGTTCTCGTCGAGGAAGTCCGTGAACGCCGTCGGCATCTCGTCCTTCACGGGACCCACCGGCGCGCGCATGTGCACCGGGTATTCCTTGCCCTCCTCGTACCGGAAGTTGTACCAGTAGCCATTCTCTCGGTAGGGCACGCTGAGGTCGGTCTCCTTCACCCGCGCCTTCATCTCGGCGAAGAGGTCCTCGCGCAGTTGCGCCACCGGGGCCATCATGCTGTCGCAGTAGGCGTTCTCCGCGTTCAGGTGATCGATCACGCGCTGGGTGGCGGCATCGGGCGTGGCGGCATTGCGCTGGTCCTCGCTCAGGCGCATCCAGAAGTAGTCGTCGATGCGCGTATGGCCGTGGGCGGTCAGCGTATGCGGTTCCTTGATCGCCACGGGCGGAACAGGAGGGGGATGGGTCTTCATCGGATCGTCGGGGGACGCGCAGGCGGCCAGGAGGAGGCCCGCGGCGAGGAGCACGGGCGAAGGCGGCAGGACGTCCATGGATGGGCGGTGCAAGATAGCCGCGGGCCGTCCACGGGCTCAGTGCAGCAGCGCGTGCAGCACTTCGGGCGAGCGCAGCTCGCCGAACCCCGCGACGTGCAGCCGGAAATGCAGGAGCAGGTGCTCCAGCAGGCGCAGGCGCAGGACCGGCGCGATCGATGGCGGCATCCCGGCCCGTTCGGCCTGCAGCAGCCGGGCGAAGGCGAAGGCCACCTCGGTGTCCATGCACTGGTCGTGCGGGGGGGGGCCGCTGAAGAAGTGGCCTTCCCGCAGGTCGAACCGGTCCTGGCCGGGGCGCGGCGGCTCGGGCGCGATGCCGAGGTGGGCCGCCAGGCCGGCCAGCAGCCGCAGCGGCGCATGCGCGAGGTCCTCGCCCACGTCGATCGCTTCCAGGTCGCGCTGCACGAAGGCGAAGAGCGCGGCGTCCGGTGCCTCCTCCCGCAGCGTGCGGCAGAGGACCTCCTGCGCGAAGAGCAGCAGCAGGCCCCGGGCATGGTCCGCATGCACCCGGGTGTAGGGCCGCTCCACGCGCAGCTCGCGCACGGCGTGCAGCTCGCGCTCGTGCGTCTCGGTGACCACCAGCTCCAGGCGGTTCAGGGGCTGCAGGAGCGCCGCCACCGGGCTTTTGCGGCCGCCGCCGCGCACGAAGTAGGAGCGCGCCCCGAAGGCCTCGGTATAGGCCTTCAGCACCGTGCCGCGGTCACCGTGCTTGAAGGTGCGCAGCACCACCGCCCGCGTGGTCGACAGCATGCACGAAGATGGGGCGAAGGCCTCAGCGCACCACCAGCACCTTGGTGTTGCAGTTGAACTCGCCCGTGGGGTCCGAGGCGAAGATCAGGTACACGCCGGTGCTCACGCGCTGGCCGCTGAAGTCGGTGGCGGGCCAGATGGCCTGGCCGCCCAGCGAGGTGGTGCGGTACACCAGGTTGCCCGCCACGTCGGTGATGCGCACGTCACTGTCGCGCACCAGGCCGTTGATGGCCACCGGGCCCGTGTAGCTCTCCCGCACGGGATTGGGGAACACCGCCGCGCAATCCGCGGTGGACCCGCCCTCGGTGGCCTGGCCGCGGTAGCTCAGGATGCCCTGGTCCGTGCCGAAGAAGACCTCGCCGGTGGCCCCTTCGATCGCGATGCAGGTGATGGTGTTGCTCGGCAGGGGGCTGTTCTCCTTGGTGAAGTGCGCCAGCTCCTCGGTGCCGTCGGCGGAGACCAGGTACACGCCGCTGTTCTGGGTGCCCAGCCACTTGCGGTTGGCGCCGTCCACGGCGATGGCGCTCACAGCTTCGGTCTCCAGGAGGTAGCGCCCCCGGCCTTCCTGCTCGATGATGATCTGCTGCGCATCGAAATTGCCCCCGCTGAAGATGGCATCGGGGCTGTAGAACACCGTGATGCCCTTGCCCGTGCCCACCCACACCTGCCCGTCGAGGTCCTCGGCCACGCTGTACACGTCCATCGACGGCAGCTTGCCCTGCCCCTCGAAGGTGTTCAGCACCTTGTAGCGGTCATCGCCGCTGTCGCTGATGGTGCCGTTGTCGCTGAACACCAGCAGCCCGTTGCTCCGCGGCCGGATGATCCACTTGTAGCCGTTCTCCGCCGCCACGATGTCGCTGAGCAGCGTGTTGTTGTTCAGGACGCTGCCGGGGGAGAAGGACCGCCAGCCGCCGCTCTTCGTGCGCACGCTGATCGGCGACGTGCAGTTGCTGTTGGTCATCCACAGGTTGCCGCTCTTGTCGTAGGCCAGGCCGCCGATCTGGGTCGGCGAGCCGGGGTCGGCGCTGTTCTGGAAACCTTGGAGCGAGCTGTTGCCGGTATTGCCGTTGTAGAAGCCCGTCACATGCTGGTCGCGCAGTTCCAGCAGCCCATCGTCCCAGCTGCCCGCGAACACATGGGTGCCATCGGCGGGGTCCACGGCCACGGCCATGATGTCGTTCACCGTGCCGGCGAACGTATTGCCGCCCGCATCGAAAAGGGGGTCGTTCGACCGGTCCAGCGTGCCCCAGCTGTTGTCCACGAAATGGTGCACCCCGTCCTTGCGGAACGCATTGCCCCAGTTGCCGGAGACCGCCCCGGTGGCGACGTACAGGACCCCTTCCGCGCTGGACATCCGGTAGGCGCTGTTGTTCGCCGGGCCGTTCGGCACGACCACGGTGAAATCGTCCGTGCTGCTGAACCGCACCAGGCCGTGCTCCTGCGTGGCCACCCAGAAGCTGTTGGCCACCCGCGCGATGGCTTGCACCGGCAGCAGGGGCGCCGAGCCGATGTTCTGGGCGAAGGCCACTTCGTTCAAGCCCTGGTCGAACATGCGCACGTTGAACTTGTGCGTGATCACCAGGCGCTGCCCATCGTCCGAGACCTTGAGCGACCGGTTGTACATCCCATAGAGCGGCGCCATCCGCTGCCAGGCCCCCCCGCTCCAGTAGAACACCGTATCGGTCTCGTTCTCCACCCCCGGATCGATCCGGTAGTTCACCAGCAGCCGGTCGCCGAAGTCGGCGATGGCCGTGAAGGCGCCGGTGGGGTGCGGCACGTCCGTGCGACGGTGCCAGCTCGTGAAGGAGGCCAGGTTGGGGGCCGTCCGCAGGGCGCTGAAGAGGCCCGCCGAGGTGGCCGCATGGATGGAGTCCTGGAAGAACGTGAGGCCGTACACCAGCACCTGCGAGCCGTTGGGCCCGATGAGCCAGGTATCGCGCACCTCCATGCGCGACAGGTCGATCTGCACGATGCCGAAGCCGCAGCTCAGGTAGGCCGTGGTCCCCTCGGAGCGGATCGCATAGATCCCCTTGTCGCCGATCAGGTTGCTCCGCTTGATGTCGCCCAGGTTGCGGGCGGCCCCGCCCGCGGAGATGATGTCGAGGTTGCCGTTGCCATAGCCCACCAGCAGGGCTCCGATGCTGCTGTTCCAGCCCAGGCAGCGCACGTCCACATCGCTCAGGGCGTTCACCTTGGTCATCCGCTGCACTTCCCCATTGCCGGGGTCGTAGCTGAACACGCCCGTGGTGGTGGCGCAGTAGATCCGGCCGCCGCCCTCCGCCACCGCCAGGGTCTTGCGGAAGGGGAAGTGGTCGCGCCAATGGCCGATGGCCGGCTGGGCCAGAAGTGCGGTGCCGATGGACCCCGTGAGGACGAGCGCGAGAAGGAAGTGTCGAAAGCGGTGCATACGGCAGGAAAGGCTGTGCTCAGAACGCCGGCAAGGGCCGATCGGTATGGAAAGGTAGAGGCGCCAACGAAAAGGTCCCCCGAAAAACACGGGGGACCTTTGGAGGTCGCGTGCGGATTCGAACCGCAGTAGCAGCTTTTGCAGAGCTGTGCCTAGCCACTCGGCCACGCGACCGGAACGGCCGGCGAAGATAGCGGGATCGGCGCTAACCTTCCACCGTATAGACCACGTGGTCCACGGCGCCCGGGATGGGCGGATGCTCCTTCACCAGGCGCACGCGCCAGCGATAGCCCGCGGGCCATTCCGCGCGCAGCCCATCGAGGATGCGCCGGCCCACGTGCTCGATGAGCTTGGACCGCTGCGCCATCTGCTCCTTCACGATGGCCGTCACCCGGCTGTAGTCCACGGTATCCTGGAGCCGGTCGCTCTGCTCCGCCTGGGAGAAATCGCCCTCCACCGTCACGTGGACCTGATAATGCCCGCCGATGCGGCCCTCCTCGGTGAGGCAGCCGTGGTAGGCGTACACCCGGATACCGTTGACCTCGATCACGCCCATGCGCGGCAGCGTTCAAGGCCCGCCTGCAGCCGGGCCGTCACTTCGTCCTTGCCGAGCAGCGCGCTCACGTCGAACATGCCCGGCCCCTGCATGCGCCCGGCCACGAACAGGCGGTAGAGCGGCATCACCTGCCCGATCTTCAGGCCATTGGCTTGGAGCACCTCGTTGAACGCCGCCTCGAGCCCGGGCGCATCGAACGGCGCCACGGCGGCCAGCTTGGCGATGTAGGCCTCGAGCGCGGGCGCGGCCTCGGGCTTCCAGCGCTTCTTCAGCTCCTCGTCCGCCGCGGCATTGCCGTCCAGGGGCGAGCCGCTGGTGAAGAGGTAGGTGCCCTCCAGCATGTCGTCCACGAAGGTGGCCCGCTCCTTCAGCAGGGCGGCCGCGGCCGTGGCGCGCTCCAGCGAGGTGTCGATCCCCTTGGCGGCCAGCTTGCCGCGGAGCTGGGCGCCCAGCTCCGCATCGGGGCGCAGGCGCAGGTACTGCTGGTTGAACCAGCGGGTCTTCTCCGGATCGAACTTGGCGCCGCCCTTGTGCACGCGGTCCAGGTCGAAGAGCTGCGTCAGCTCCTCCAGGCCCATCAGCTCCTGGTCCGTGCCGGGGTTCCAGCCCAGCAGGGCCAGCATGTTCACGAAGGCCTCGGGGTAGTAGCCGCGCTCGCGATAGCCGCTGCTCCGCTCCCCGGTGGCGGGGTCCTGCCAGTCGAGCGGGAACACGGGGAAGCCCAGCCGGTCGCCGTCGCGCTTGCTCAGCTTTCCGTTGCCATCGGGCTTCAGGATCAGCGGCAGGTGCGCGAAGGCCGGACGCTCCCAGCCGAAGGCCTCGTACAGCAGCACATGCAGCGGCGCACTGGGCAGCCATTCCTCCCCGCGGATCACGTGCGTGATGCGCATCAGGTGGTCGTCCACGATGTTGGCCAGGTGGTAGGTGGGCATGCCGTCGCTCTTGAACAGCACCTTGTCGTCGATGTTGGCCGTGTGCACCACCACCCAACCGCGGATGATGTCCTCGAACCGGACCTCCGCATTGCGGGGGATCTTCAGGCGGACCACATGGTCATCGCCCCGGGCCAGCCGCTCGCGGGTCTCGTCCGCGCTCAGGGTGAGGCTGTTCTTCATGTGCTCGCGCGTCACCGCGTTGTAGGCCGGTGCGGCCACGCCCGCGGCCTTCAGGCGCTCGCGCATGGCCTCCAGTTCCTCCGGCGTATCGAAGGCGTAATAGGCCTTGTCACTGGCGATCAGCTGGTCGGCGTACTGCTTGTACATCGCCTTGCGCTCGCTCTGGCGGTAGGGCCCGTCGGGACCGCCCACCCAGGGGCTCTCGTCCGGCGTCAGGCCGCACCAGTCCAGCGCGGCCCGGATGTAGTCCTCCGCGCCGGGCACGAACCGCGCCTGGTCGGTGTCCTCGATGCGCAGCAGGAACTGCCCGCCGTGCTTGCGGGCGAAGAGGTAGTTGTAAAGGGCGGTGCGCACACCGCCCATGTGCAGGGGACCGGTGGGGCTGGGGGCGAAACGGACACGGACGGACATCAAGGTCGGCCGATCCGTTCGGCGACCGGACGGTCCCTGGATCGGGGGCGCGAAGGTACCAGCTACCCCGCAGACCTCACAGGCGCATCCCCTTCTCCAGCAGCCGCTGCCATTCCGGGTGGCGCCGCAGGTGGGCCGCCACGAAGGGGCACATCGGCACCAGGCGCAGGCCGGCCTCCTCGATGTAGGTCAGCACTTTCTCCACCAGGACCGAGCCCACCCCCTGCCCTTCCAGGGCCTTGGGCACCTCGGTGTGGGTGAGGAAGATCTTCTTGCCGTCCAGTTCGTATTCGATCTTGGCGGTGTGGCCGTTCACCACCAGCTCGAACTGGCGGGCGCTCTTGTCGTCGGTCAGGGGGATCGCCTTCAGGTCCAACATGGGCCGCAAAGGTACGGCCGTGGGCGCGGGGGCCCCTTCGCCTTCCGGCACATGCCGCGCACGCGGGATCTCCACGGCCCGCTTTTAGCATTTCTTCACACGGCACGCGCGCCTTTGCCGGTACCTTGCGCGTTCGATCCGAACCGCGGCCCGGTCGTTGCTGGGCCGGTACCGCCATGGCCTCCGACTATGCCCTGCTGATCGCCAAGCTGGACGCGTTCATCCGCAAGTACTACAAGGACCGCCTCATCCGCGGGGCCTTGTACAGCGCGGGGCTGCTCGTGCTGTTCTTCCTGGGCGCGTCGCTGAGCGAATACTTCGGCCGCTTCGGCACCACCGCGCGCACGCTGCTCTTCTGGGGGACGATCGCCGCCGCCCTGGTGGTGCTGGGCCGCTTCATCGTGGTGCCGCTGGCCAAGCTCTTCCGCCTCGGCCCGGTGATCCCGCACGACGAGGCCGCCCGCATCGTGGGCAAGCACTTCGCCGAGGTGAAGGACAAGCTGCTGAACACCCTCCAGCTCCGCGACCAGGCCGTTGACGACCCGCAGCGCCGCGCGCTGATCGAGGCCAGCATCGCGCAGCGCAGCCGCGAGCTCTCCCCCGTGCCGTTCAATGCCGCCATCGACCTCTCGCGGAACCGGCGCTACCTGCGGTATGCCCTGCCCCCGCTGGCCGTGCTCATCGTGATGCTCTTCGCAGCGCCCAGCCTGATCACCGGCCCCACCAAGCGCCTGATCGCCCACGGCCGCGAGTTCCTGCCCGAGGCCCCCTTCCGCTTCGTGGTGCGCAACAAGGACCTCAGCGTGCCCGAGAGCGAGGACTTCGACCTGGAGGTGGAGATGCAGGGCGACGCCATCCCCCAGCAGGTGGACCTGGAGGTGGACGGCCAGCGCATCCCCTTGGTGAAACAGGACGCCACGCGCTTCACCCACCGCTTCCGCAATGTGCAGGAGGCCATCGCGTTCCGCCTGGGCGCCGAAGGGTTCCACAGCCCGGAATACCGGCTGAACCCCGTGGCCAATCCCATGCTGCTCGACCTGGGCCTCACCCTGGACTACCCGGCCTACCTGGGCCTGGAGCGATCGGCCACCAGCAACACGGGCGACATCACCATCCCCGCCGGCACCCGCGTGACGTGGACCGCCCACACCCGCAGCGCCGACCAGCTCGACATCGCCTTCGATGACACCACCTACGCGCTCGCCCCGCAGGCCGACGACCGCTTCACGGCCAGCCGCCGCTTCCTGCAAAGCCGCACCTACACCCTGGTGCCCGCCCATGGCGACCGCGTGGCCCGGACACCGCTGCGGTACCGCGTGGAGGTGGTGCCCGACCTCTACCCCACCATCGCCGTGGAACAGAAGGCCGACAGCACCGCCCCCAAACGGCTCTACTTCAAGGGCGATATCGGCGATGACCACGGCTTCAAGCGCCTGGCCTTCCACTACCGCTTCACCGTAGGCGGCGACAGCGTTCCCGCGGACCAGCGCGAGCGCACCCTGGAGGTGGGCATCGACCCGAAGAACACCCGCCAGTCCTTCTTCCACTTCCAGGACCTGAGCGCCCTGCGCCTGATGCCCGGCGACCAGCTGGAATACTGGTTCGAGGTGTGGGACAACGACGGCGTGAACGGCCCCAAGAGCGCCCGCTCCACCACGCAGGTGTTCGAGGCCCCCACCCTGAAGGAGCTCGCGCAGAAGCAGGACCAGCAGGCCGAAGCCATCAAGGACCAGCTGCAGCAGAGCATCAAGGACGCCCAGGACCTCCAGCGCGACCTGGACAAGATGCGCCGCGACATGCTGGACAAGAAGGAGCTGAACTGGCAGGACAAGCAGAAGCTCCAGAACGTGCTGGACAAGCAGAAGGAGCTGCAGCAGCGCATCGAGCGGACCACCGAGCAGTTCAAGCGGACGCAGCAGGAGCAGCAGAGCTTCCGCGAAGTGGACGAGCGCATCCTGGACAAGCAGCGCCAGGTGCAGGAGCTGTTCGAGAACGTGCTGAGCGAGCAGATGAAGGAGCTCTACAAGCAGGTGCAGGAGATGCTCGACAAGATCGACAAGGAGGAGCTGCAGGAGAAGATGCAGGACATGAAGATGAGCCAGGAGGACATCGAGAAGGAGCTCGACCGGGCCATGGAGCAGTTCAAGCAGATGGAGGTGGAGCAGAAGGCCGAGGACATCGCGGACCAGCTGGAAAAGCTGGCCGAGGAGCAGAAGAAGCTCGGCGAGGAGACCAAGGAGGGCAAGCAGGACAAGGACGCGCTGCAGCGGAAGCAGGACGAGCTGAACAAGGAGTTCCAGGACGTGCGCAAGCAGCTGGACGAGCTGGAACGGAAGAACCAGGAACTGCAGAGCCCGCTGGACCTGCCGAAGACCGACCCGAAGGAGGAGGACATCCAGCAGGAGCAGCAGAAGAGCAGCGAGCAGCTGGAGCAGAAGCAGAACAAGAAGGCCAGCGAGAGCCAGCAGAAGGCCGGTGAGCAGATGGAGCAGCTCGCCTTCCAGATGAAGAGCGGCCTGCAACAGGACCAGCAGGAGCGGGCCGAGGAGGACATGGACGCGCTCCGCCAGCTGCTGGAGAACATCGTGCAGCTGAGCTTCGACCAGGAGGCCAACATGAACGACCTGGCCCGCACGGCCGCGCGCGACCCGCACCTGGTGGACATCGGCCGGCAGCAGAAGAAGCTGCGCGACGACGCCAAGGTGGTGGAGGACTCGCTCTTCGCCCTGAGCAAGCGCGTACCCCAGCTGCAGGCCGCGGTGAACCGCGAGATGAACCAGGTGAACGAGAACATGGACCGCGCCCGCGAACACCTGGCCGAAAGCCGCGCCAACGACCGCGAGCGGCCCCAGGCGGCGGACAAGCAGCAGCGCGCCATGACCTCGCTGAACAACCTGGCCCTCCTGCTGGACGAGGCGCTGCAGCAGATGCAGCAGCAACAGGCCCAGGGCATGCCGGGCAAGGGCTCGTGCAACAAGCCCGGCGGCGCCGGCAGCAGCCCCAGCAACAGCCAGAAGATGCAGAAGATGAAGGCCCAGCAGCAGGCCCTCTCGAAGCAGCTGGAAGAGATGAAGAAGGCCCTGGAGGAGGGCAAGAAGAAGGGCCCCAAGGAAGGCCAGCAGAACGCCGGCGGCATGACCCCCGGCATGAGCCAGCAGCTGGCCCAACTGGCCGCCCAGCAGGCCGCCCTCCGCAAGGAGATGCAGCGCATGGCCCAGGAGATGAACAAGGACGGCAGCGGCAACGGCAACGGCCTGCAGAAGCTCGCCGAGCAGATGGAGCAGAACGAGAAGGACATCGTCAACAAGAACATCACGCAGGAATCGCTCAAGCGCCAGCAGGACATCATGGTGCGCATGCTGGAGGCGGAGAAGGCCGAGCGCGAGCGGGAGCTCGACCAGAAGCGCGAGAGCAACGAAGGCAAGGACCGCGACCATCCCGATCCGGCGCGCTTCTTCGAATACCAGCGCACCAAGGAGCGCGAGGCCGAACTGCTGCGCACCGTACCGCCGGGGCTGAAGCCCTACTACAAGGCCCGGGTCAATGAGTATTTCGATACTTTTGACCGACCCTGACCCTGCCCATGGGAACCCTGACCGAGGACGTGCATTTCACCCGACGCATCGATTTTCCCGCCAAGGCGGAGAACATCGCCCTGGCCGAACGGCTGATCGATGAGGCCTGCGCGAAATACAACGTCCACGAGTCGCACTACGGCAACATCCTCATCGCCCTCACCGAGGCGGTGAACAACGCCATCCACCACGGCAACCGACTGGACCCGGCCAAGCAGGTGTCGCTCGGTTACGAGGTGAAAGGCGACAAGATCGTGTTCGTGGTGAGCGACGACGGCCCGGGCTTCGACCACGACAACCTGCCGGACCCCACCGATCCGCAGAACATCGAGAAGCCGCATGGCCGCGGGGTGTTCCTCATGCGCGCCCTGGCGGACTCCGTGGAGTTCTCCGACAACGGGGCCACGGTGGCGCTGGCGTTCAGCCTTCAACCCATGCAGGAGTGATGCCGCACCGCGGCACCATCACCTTCACGTCCGACAACGTCCCTGATGCGTTCCGTGAGCGCGAGCGGCTGCGCCGCTGGCTGCACCACGTGGCCAAGGACCATGGGCACGCCATCAACGAGTTGAGCTATGTGCTGCTGAGCGACAAGGCGCTGCTGACCTATAACCAGCGCTACCTCCAGCACGACGAGTTCACCGACATCATCACCTTCGACCTGCAGACCGGCACGGGCGTTTCCGGCGACGTGCTGATCAGCTACGACCGCGTGCGCGAGAACGCCCGGACCTTCGGGGTGAGCGCCCAGCAGGAGCTCCGGCGGGTGATGGTGCATGGGCTCCTCCACCTCCTCGGCCACCGCGACAAGACCAAAGCCCAGCGCGACGCGATGCGCGCGGCGGAGGACAAGTACCTGGCCCTGCTCGAGCGCTGACGCCCTTCCCGGGGATCGTCCGCTCCCCGGGGCTGTGAAAAAAGCTTAGCGCCGCGTGCCCTCCCGCTGCTTGCCGAAGAGGTCGCCCACCTTGCAGACGGCGCCGGCCATCATGGCGTAGCCGGTGTGCGCCATCGCTTTCAGCTTGTTGTCGCGGCGAAAGTCCCACACGTCCTTGAGGAAGAGCGGGAAATTGTGGCCGTTGAGCAGGTCGAAGGCCACGGAGATGGTGGGCTCCAGCGATTTGGCGGTGTGCCAGATGCCGAAGGGGATGAAGAGCGTCTCGCCCGCCCCCACCACGAACTTGATGGGTGTGGCGTGCTTGTACAGCGGGTATTTGTCCAGGTCCACGTGCTCGAAATCGGGCAGCGAGGACTTCCAGGGGTCGTTGGGATCGGGGTAGAGGTACTTCTCCTGCCCGCGCGGCCACACGGTGAACTCCTTGTTGCCATAGAGCTGGTTGATCCAGGCGCTCAGGTGGTAGTAGTCCAGGTGGATATAGGGGAACTTGCCCCCCGGTCCGCCGATGAACAGCTCGATGGCTCCGCCCCATTGGCCACGCGCGAACCAGGGGCTTTCCAGCCAATTGGGCTTCGCGTAGTTCAAGCCCAGCGGGGTGAGCATGGGCAGCACCTCGGGGAGCTGCGTAGGGATATGGTATTTGCAGGGGTAGGGCACCGGCCGCGAGGTGTCCTTGCCTTCCACCAGGTCCATGAGCTCGCTCATGGTGTACGTCGTCCCGTTCACCACCGTCCGCCGGTCGCCGTAGTGCGCGCGGAACCAGTCGGGGGAGAAGGTGCCGTTGGCCTTCCACACCTTGCTCGCATCGGTGAACACGAGGGGGATGCCCGGTTTCCAATGTTCCTCGATGAACTGCTCGTAGCTCATCTGCGAGCGGTCGACCCTCTTCACTTCCATGGCGATGCGATGTTGCGGGCTTGAACGCGGGGGCCTGGCGAAGGTTCTGCGGAGCGGCCGGGGCCACCGGCGGTGAAGATAGGACGCAAGAAGGGCCGCCTTTCCCAAGGCGGCCCCTCCCGTCGCGGGTGCGAGGCACCGCTTACTTCAGGTCCGTGTTCTGCTTCAGGTCCGGGGTCTTCGCATCGGCCGCGTCATCCTTGTGGCGGTCGAGGGTCGCCTTGGCCTTCTCCTCCGCCGCGGTGGCGGCCTTGCTCACGTCCGTCCACGTCTCGCTGGTGGCCGTGCCTACGCTGTTCAGGGCCTTGTCCAGGTCCGTCCAGGCCTGCTTCAGCTCGGTGCGGGCGGCATCCAGCTTCGGCTTGGCCTCATCGCCCGCCGCGGCGAGCTTGGCCTCCACTTTGTCCAGTTTCACTTTCACCGTCGTCTGCGTCGCTGCCAGTTCGGACTTCAGCTTGTTCTGCTGCACGCTCCACTCGGTCCGTTCCGCGGGGGGCTTGCTCTTCATGGGCGCATCTTGCGCGTAGAGCGCTCCTGCGCTCATCATCAGGGCCAGTGCCGTCAATGCCAGGGTCTTCATGTGTCGGGGGGTTTAGCTTGAGGTTCGATCATCCTGCCCGCTTTCCGGCCCGTTCACAGAACGGCCCCGGCGGACGGCCTGACCTCGGAAAGAATGGTGCCATGCCTTCCCACCGGCCATCGCAAGGGCCGGGAACGCCCCGTGGATGCGGGGAAGCGTCCGTTCGGGCCGCCTTCCACGGTCCGGGGCCCGGCCGCCCCGGCCGGGTGATCGCATCCCCGATCTGTGGAGCAGCCCCCTCGTTGGCCGGCCCCTTTCCATGGCCGCGGACGCTCGCCCGTGCCCTGGCATGGTCCTGCTATGATCGGAGAATCATGTTGCGCTGGGCCCTGGTCTTCTTGATCGCCGCCATCCTCACCGCCCTGGTGGGGCTCAATGGGCGGCCGGGGACCTTCACCACCGCGGTGGGCGTGGTGTCCCAAGTGCTGCTGGTGCTCTGCCTGCTGGCGCTCATCCGCTCGATCCAACGCTCCCATTGACAGGGACGTCGCTCGCGAGCGGGAAGGTGAGGATGAAGCTGGTACCGCTGCCCACGGTACTCTCCACATCGATGTGTACACCGTGGGCATGGAGGATGGTGCGGGCGGTGGTGAGGCCGAGGCCCATGCCGCCCGTGCGGCCGGAATAGAAGGCCTGGAACAGCCGCTCGATGTTCTCCGGCGCGATGCCCTTGCCGTTGTCCTCCACCCGGAGCCGCACCATGTCGTGCTCCGCCCGGGCGCTCAGGCGCAGCTCGCCCTTCGTGGGCTCCATGGCCTCCACCGCGTTGATGCACAGGTTGGTCAGGGCCAGCAGGATCATCTCCCGGTCGGTCATCACCGGAGGCAGGCCGTCCGGCACGTCCACCGTCACCCGCATGTGCTGCAGGGCGATGCGGTCGCGCACGGTGGCCACCGCCTCGTGCAGCAGGGCGTCCACCGCGCAGGGCTCCAGGTGCAGCTCGCGGGG
>JAFDZF010000157.1 GCA_018267055.1 Bacteroidota bacterium | reverse complement strand
TGGAGCACGTACCAGAGGGTGATCCCCTGTTCATCCTCGCAATCGTTGGGGAACCCCGTGGGCGTGCCGTTGTAGCCGTCGCTGATGATCATGCCCTCCTTCACGATGAGGGCCCCCACCTTCTTGCGTGTGCAGTGGCTGAGGCGCGCCCATTCCTGGGCCATGCGCATGTAGGCGCGGTCGTACCGTTCCTGCTTCTGCGGGTCGGCGTGCGTGAGCGTGTCCGTGGCGATCGACATCGGAAGGCCTTACCGGCCGCCCAGGGCGACTGCTGGGGAGCGCGTGGTACCCAGGGCGGGACTCGAACCCGCACGATTTGCATCACTGGTGTTTGAGACCAGCGCGTCTACCGATTCCGCCACCTGGGTAGGGCGAAGCTCATGCTTCAAGGCTGCGAAGTTGCTTCAGAAATGCCTTGCCTACGCTGGACCGCAGGTACTTTTCTCGCTGGTGGCCCCAGGCCCGGCCCGCTGGCCCGCAGGCCCATCGGTCCCGCCACATGGGCGGGGACGCGAGGATAGGGATCGCCTCCAGCAGCCCCTACAGGGAGAAGAAGCCGAGAACGAGGCCTCCCAGCGTGAGCAGGAACAGCGCCAGGAAGTACGGCACGGCCATCAGGAGCAGCCGGGCGATGGTGGAGGCCCACGACCTTCCGTAGACGCGGCGCAAGGAGCGCACCAGGTACACGGCGCACGCCAGGAAAAGCACGAGTAGCATCCCGTCCATCAGTCCGCCCGGCCATAGGATGTCGGCCAGCATGAACAGGATGAAGAACAGGAAGTAGATGGTGTGGATGTGTATGGCGAAGATGAGGTGCTCCCAGTAATAGCGGCGGCTGAAGAAAATCCAGAGGAGCAGCACGGCGGTGAGGGGCATCAGCAGGAACATGCTGAAGGAGATCGCCTTCACCGCGGTGTGGATGAGCTGGCGCTTGCCGATGGGGGTATCGGTGCCGATCTGCGCGCGGAAGATCCGGCGGAGGAGCCAGTTGGGCCGGCCGCCCGTCACGGAGAGCAGCGAGTCCACCTCCCCATCGGAGAGGTAGGGCAAGCGCCGCCGCAGGGCCTGTTCCTCGTGCTCGTCACGGAAGGTGAACGTGCGCCCGCTGACCACGGCGGTATAGGGGATGTCCGGCCGGTCGGTATCGGGCAGGGCGGCCAGCGCGGCGCGGAGCGGTTCCCGCACGCCGGCCACGGTGTCGCCATGCACCCGGTCCACGAGCGAGTCGAGGACATCGGGCGATGCTGTCCGCAGCCGCGCCGCCACCCGGCGGTAGCCCGGCGCCCGGATGGGGAGGACGATCCGCTCCAGGTCGATGGGCTTCACGCGGAGGGGCGCCAGCAGGCTGTCGGGCACCAGGCCGTCGAGCCCTGCGTACGGGCCATCACCGGCCCGGTCGGGCAGGGCGGCCTCGGCCTCGCCCAAGGCGTGGTCCAGGTTCCACGACACCATGGCGAAGAAGATGATGCTCACGAACACATAGAACTGCGCCGGCCGCACGTAGCGTGCGCGCTTGCCCTCCACGTAGTCCTTGGTGAGCTGGCCGGGCTTCGTGAAGATGAGCTTCAGCGTGCTCCACAGCCGGGTGTCGAAGTGCGTGAGGCTCTCGACGAACTCGTAGGCGAAGTGCCGGAAGGGCACGCGCAGGTCGTGGTTCTCCTGGCCGCAGTGCCGGCAGTAATGGTCGCCTTCCAGCATCGCCGTGCCGCAGTTCGGGCACTGGATCGAGGCTTTCCTGCGCCGGCGCGGCATGGGGCTAAAGCTGCTGCAGCAACGTCCGCAGGGCCACCTTCCCGCTCACGATGCGGTCCAGTTCGCTGATGGCCACGCGTTCCTGCGCCATGGTGTCGCGGTCGCGGATGGTCACCGTGTCGTCGGTCAGCGTGTCGTAGTCCACGGTGATGCAGTACGGCGTGCCGATGGCGTCCTGGCGGCGGTAGCGCTTGCCGATGCTGTCCTTCTCATCGTACTGGCAGTTGTGGTCCAGCTTCAGCCGGTCGATGATGGCGCGGGCCTTCTCGGGCAGGCCGTCCTTCTTCACCAGCGGCATCACCGTCACCTTCACCGGCGCCAGCGGGGCCGGGATGCGCAGCACCACGCGCTCTTCGCCGTTCTCCAGCTTCTCCTCCACGTATGCGGCGCTGAACACCGCCAGGAACATGCGGTCCAGGCCGATGCTCGTCTCCACCACGTAGGGCACGAAGCTCTCGTTGGTCTCGGGGTCGAAGTACTGCAGCTTCCGGCCGCTGAACCTCTCGTGGTTGCCCAGGTCGAAATCGGTGCGCGAGTGGATGCCCTCGAGCTCCTTGAAGCCCATGGGGAACTTGAACTCGATGTCGCACGCGGCATTGGCGTAGTGCGCCAGCTTGATGTGGTCGTGGAAGCGGTAGTTCTCGGCGGGCAGGCCCAGCGCGCGGTGCCAGGCGATGCGCTTGGCCTTCCACTGCTCGTACCACTCCATCTCGGTGCCGGGCTTGATGAAGAACTGCATCTCCATCTGCTCGAACTCGCGCATGCGGAAGATGAACTGCCGCGCCACGATCTCGTTGCGGAAGGCCTTGCCGGTCTGCGCGATGCCGAAGGGCACCTTCATCCGCGCGCTCTTCTGCACGTTGAGGAAGTTCACGAAGATGCCCTGCGCGGTCTCGGGCCGCAGGTAGATGGTGCTGCTTTCACCGCTGACGCTGCCCAGCTCGGTGGCGAACATCAGGTTGAACTGGCGTACCTCGGTCCAGTTGGCCGTGCCGCTGACGGGGCACTTGATCTCCTCGTCGATGATCAGCTGGCGCAGCGCGACGAGGTCGTTGGCCTCCAGTGCGGCCTTCATGCGGCCTTCCACCGCATCGATCCGCTCCTGCGCGCGCAGCACGTTGGGGTTGGTAGTGCGGAACTGCTCCTCGTTGAAGGCGTCACCGAACTTCTTCCTCGCCTTCTCCACCTCCTTGGCGATCTTGTCGGCGTACTTGGCCATGTGCTCCTCCAGCAGCACGTCGGCGCGGTAGCGCTTCTTGCTGTCCTTGTTGTCGATCAAGGGGTCGTTGAAGGCGTCGACGTGGCCGCTGGCCTTCCACGTGGTGGGGTGCATGAAGATGGCCGCGTCGATGCCCACGATGTTCTCGTTGAGCTTCGTCATGGCGGCCCACCAGTACTGGCGGATGTTGTTCTTCAGCTCGGCGCCGTAGGGACCGTAGTCGTAGGTGGCGCTCAAGCCGTCGTAGATCTCGCTGCTGGGGAATACGAAGCCATACTCCTTGGCATGGCCGATCAGGGTCTTCAGGCGGTCTTCTCCAGTGGACATGGCGGCAAAGATGCGCGCTTCGGACGAGCCCCAAGCCTCTGGCTCCAAGCCACAAGCTTAATGGGCGCCACTTACTTCCCGGCACCCTTCAGCGAAGCCATGAACCCGGCGAGCATCCGTTGCACTTCCTGGATCGTGTCGAGCAGAACCTCGGCTTCAGGCGCCGGGGACCACTTCCGCCGTCTGAGGACCAAGGTCTGTGTCTCCAGCTCGAACGCGGAGCCTAGCGCGATCTCCATGAAGCGCAGTTTGTCCTTCTCGCTCCGTCGGGAATTGCCTTCGGCGATGTTGGATGCGATCGAGATCGAAGCCCGGGTGGACTGCCCTTTCAGTTCGGCGACCTTCTGCCAAGGAAGCTCCTCATAGAGGTCGAAAACCAGATCGGTCAGGTGCATGGCTTTTTGCCAGACCAATAACTTCTTGAAATCCTTCATGGGAAGCGTGGTTTCGGGTGAAGCTACCGTCAAGCACCGAGCGCCAGGTGCCCGCCTTGCACCGTTCAAGGCTAGGGGCTTGGGGCCAGAGGCTTATAGCTTTGCAGCGGAATGATCGAACACCGCGGCACCCTCCTCAGCGAGGAGCTTTTCGAGAAACGGTTCGTCTGCGACCTGAACGCCTGCAAGGGCGCTTGTTGCGAGCAGGGCGACAGCGGCGCGCCCCTCCTGCCCGAGGAGGCGAAGCTGATCGACCAGCACTATGCCGACATCGAGCCGTACATGACCGCCCGCGGCAAGAAGAGCGTGAAGGACCAGGGCTGCACGAGCATCGTGGACATGGACGGCGAGCTGGTGACGCCCCTGGTGCAGGAGTACGCCGAATGCGTGTACGCGAAGAAGGACCGCGCCGGCATCTGGAAGTGCGGCATCGAGCAGGCCTACCGCGACGGCAAGATCCCCTTCAACAAGCCGATCAGCTGCCACCTGTACCCCATCCGCGTGGAGAAGCTGAAGTTCCACGACGGGCTCAACTACAACCAGTGGGACGTGTGCAAGCCGGCCTGCACCTGTGGTGCCCAGCTGGACGTGCCCGTGTTCCGGTTCCTGAAGGGCGCCCTGACCCGCGCCTACGGGGCCGATTGGTACGACGAGCTGGAGGGCATCTACGCCGAGTGGGTGAAGCAGCCCAAGCGGAAGCGGTAGGCCGCCGCCGGGCCGGTGGCCCTTCTCCTGACAGAACGACCGCTCGGGGCGAGCCTTTGGCGGATGCCCGACCCGCTTCCGCCCCGCGGATCGGGCCCTTCGTGGGGCCGGCCGTTCCCCCTTGAGCACGGATCATTGGGGCGCCTTCCGTCGTACCTTGTGGAGCCCGCGCCGATCGGGCGCTTGAGGACCTTGCAGGCACGCAACAGCCCGCGCGTTGCCACGTTGCGGAGTTGTTAGACGATCGTGAAAATTTTCCGCTTGCAGGGATCGCCCGGAGCTCCCTCCCGCGCCGATCGTAAGGAACCGGGCCGTGTTAAAAACTATGGGATCATACCGCCCGCCGCCTCTTGCCGATGGCCCTCCGCCGGACCACTTTTGTGACCCGACGACGCCGCTCCGGAAGCACCCGGAGGACGCCGGCGGAACCAACGACAAGTCCGACCGTTTTTTGAACGGGGGGTACGCTCCCCAAGCTCTTCTCGTTCCTGACCGAACCGCGCTGCCATGAGCACCACGACCCATAAAACCGATGCACAGATGAGCCTGGACGATGTCCTGCCGGCCAACGTGGAGGCCAGCAACGAACCGCTGCTGAAGGAGAACAAGGACCGCTTCGTCGTGTTCCCCATCCAGCACAACGACATCTGGCAGTTCTACAAGAAGCACGAGGCCAGCTTCTGGACCGCCGAGGAGATCGACCTGCACGCCGACCTGGCCGACTGGAACGACAAGCTGAACGACGACGAGCGCTATTTCATCAAGCACGTGCTCGCCTTCTTCGCCGCCAGCGACGGCATCGTGAACGAGAACCTCGCGGAGAACTTCCTGCACGAGGTGCAGTACACCGAGGCCCGCTTCTTCTACGGCTTCCAGATCGCGGTGGAGAACATCCACAGCGAGACCTACAGCCTGCTGATCGACACCTACATCAAGGACCCCGTCGAGAAGCACCGCCTGCTGCATGCCATCGACACGGTGGACTGCGTGAAGAAGAAGGCCGACTGGGCCCTGCGCTGGATCAGCAAGGGCAACTTCGCCGAGCGCCTGGTGGCCTTCGCCGCCGTGGAGGGCATCTTCTTCAGCGGCAGCTTCTGCAGCATCTTCTGGCTGAAGAAGCGCGGCCTGATGCCGGGCCTCAGCTTCAGCAACGAGCTCATCAGCCGCGACGAGGGCCTGCACTGCGACTTCGCGTGCCTGCTCTACACCAAGCACCTGCTGAACAAGCTGCCCAAGAAGACCGTGGAGAAGATCATCACCGACGCGGTGGCCATCGAGAAGGAGTTCGTGACCGACGCCCTCCCGGTGAACCTCATCGGCATGAACGCCAAGCTGATGCAGCAGTACATCGAGTTTGTGGCCGACCGCCTGCTGGTGGAGCTGGGCAACGAGAAGGTGTACAACGCCACCAACCCCTTCGACTTCATGGAGATGATCAGCCTGCAGGGCAAGACCAACTTCTTCGAGAAGCGTGTGGGCGAATACCAGAAGGCCGGCGTGATGAACCAGCACAAGGAGGGCAACAAGTTCTCCCTGGACGCGGACTTCTAGTCCCAGGTACGGGGTCCTGGTCCAGGCCGGCCAGCAGGGATCGGCCTAGGCCGAAGGCCCGGAACGGCCGGCCGGCAACCTTGGAGCCCCACGCCCGATCGAACACAGGCCCGTTGAAGAACGACGAGAACGAACGAACGCGAAGAGCCCGACAACGAAAACCTTAGAGACCCCGCACCCCGACAGGAAAGGCGTCAATGCCGGACGGGAAGGGAGCGGGTCCAACAGATAAGCCCGAGGCGAGGCGGGAGCCGGACCGGAGGATCAACACCAAACCGCAGGAAAACGACGACAGGACATGTATGTGATAAAGCGCGACGGACGCCGGGAGGCCGTGAAGTTCGATAAGATCACCGCCCGTGTGAAGAAGCTCTGCTATGGGCTCGACCCCATCGTGGACGCCACCCAGGTCACCCTCAAGGTGATCGACGGCATCTACGACGGTGTGTCCACCACCGAGCTCGACAACCTCACCGCCGAAGTGGCCGCCACCATGACGGTGCGCCACCCCGACTACGCCCAGCTCGCCAGCCGCATCGCGGTGAGCAACCTCCACAAGAACACCAAGAAGTCCTTCAGCGAGACCATGAAGGACCTGTACCTCTATATCGACCCGAAGACCGGTGAGAAGGCCGCCCTGATCGCCGACGACGTGCACAAGATCATCCAGGAGAACGCGGACCTGCTGGACAGCAGCATCATCTACGACCGCGATTTCACCTACGACTTCTTCGGCTTCAAGACCCTGGAGCGCAGCTACCTGCTCCGCATCGACGGCCGCGTGGCCGAGCGCCCGCAGCACATGCTGATGCGCGTGGCCGTGGGCATCCACAAGACCGACCTGGAGAGCGCCATCGACACCTACAACTCGCTGAGCGAAGGCTGGTACACCCACGCCACGCCCACGCTCTTCAATGCCGGCACGCCCAAGCCGCAGATGAGCAGCTGCTTCCTGCTGCAGCTGAAGGAGGACAGCATCAGCGGCATCTACGACACGCTGAAGCAGTGCGCCCAGATCAGCCAGAGCGCCGGCGGCATCGGCCTCAGCATCCACAACCTGCGCGCCAAGGGCAGCTACATCAAGGGCACCAACGGCACCAGCAACGGCATCGTGCCCATGCTGCGCGTGTTCAACGACACCGCCCGCTACGTGGACCAGGGCGGCGGCAAGCGCAAGGGCAGCTTCGCCATCTACCTGGAGCCCTGGCATGCCGACATCGAGGACTTCCTGGACCTGCGCAAGAACCACGGCAAGGAGGAGATGCGCACGCGCGACCTCTTCCTCTCCCTCTGGATCCCCGACCTGTTCATGAAGCGCGTGGAGCAGAACGGCGACTGGACGCTGATGTGCCCCAACGAATGCCCGGGGCTGAGCGACACCTTCGGCGAGAAGTTCGAAGCCCTGTACGAGAAGTACGAGGCCGAGGGCCGCGGCCGCAGGACCGTGAAGGCGCAGGACCTCTGGTTCCACGTGCTGGAAAGCCAGATCGAGACCGGCACGCCCTACATCCTCTTCAAGGACAGCGCCAACCGCAAGAGCAACCAGCAGAACCTGGGCACCATCAAGAGCAGCAACCTCTGCACGGAGATCATCGAGTACACCAGCCCCGACGAGGTGGCCGTGTGCAACCTCGGCTCCATCGCGCTGCCCAAGTTCGTGGAGAAGGGCAAGTTCGACCACCAGCGCCTCTTCGAGGTGACCTATGAGCTGGCGAAGAACCTCAACCGGGTGATCGACCAGAACTACTACCCGATCCCCGAGGCGCGCCGCAGCAACATGCGCCACCGCCCCATCGGCATCGGCGTGCAGGGCCTGGCCGACGCCTTCATCCTCATGCGCCACCCCTTCGACAGCGTCGAGGCCAAGGTGCTCAACCGCGAGATCTTCGAGACGATCTACTACGCCGCGGTGACCGCCAGCAAGGACCTGGCGAAGGAGGAAGGCCCCTACGAGAGCTACGCCGGCAGCCCCATCAGCAAGGGCCAGTTCCAGTTCGACATGTGGGGCGTGAAGCCCAGCGACCGCTGGGAATGGGACGTGCTCCGCGAAGAGATCAAGAAGTACGGCGTGCGCAACAGCCTGCTGCTGGCGCCCATGCCCACGGCCAGCACCGCGCAGATCCTCGGCAACAACGAGTGCTTCGAGCCCTACACCAGCAACCTGTACACGCGCCGCGTGCTCAGCGGCGAGTTCATCGTGGTGAACAAGTACCTGCTGCGCGACCTGGTGAAGCTGGGCCTCTGGAGCGAGGAGCTGAAGAACAAGATCGTGGCCGCCAACGGCAGCGTGCAGCACATCCCCGAGATCCCGCAGAACCTGAAGGACCTGTACAAGACCGCGTGGGAGATCAGCCAGAAGGCCATCATCGATATGAGCGCCGACCGCGGGGCCTTCATCTGCCAGAGCCAGAGCCTCAACATCTTCATGGAGAACCCCAACTTCGCGAAGCTCACCAGCATGCACTTCTACAGCTGGAAGGCGGGCCTGAAGACGGGCATGTACTACCTCCGCACCAAGGCCGCCACCGACGCCATCAAGTTCACGCTGGACAAGAGCAAGCTGGCCCAGCCGGCCGCTGCGGAAGTGGCCGTCCCCAATGTGAAGCCCGCACCGGTGAACGCCGAGGCCGTGGCCGCTGCCCAGGCCGTGGGCGTGACCATGAGCGCCGAAGCCGCCGCACAGATCGCCTGCTCGCTGGACGACCCGGACAGCTGCGAGATGTGCTCGGGGTAGGACGAACTGAACGACCGAAAGCGCCGCAGGGTCCACGCCAGTGAGACCCTGCGGTCGTTTTGGGCGTACGCTCCCGCAAGGGTCTCTCTGCTCAGGATCCTCTTCGAACGATCTTGAGCGAGCGGTAAGCTCAGCCACCAGGTCTATTTTCGGTGCATGCTTCCCACACTACGCGCTCCCCTTCTCCTGCTGGTCCTTGGTCCGTTCTCCCTCCTGGCCCAGGTCCATGCCGGCGATCCTTCCGGTGTTCTCTACACCACCGTGGGGCAGGAGCTGCTCCCGGCCCCCTTCACTCCTCCGGGTGGAAGCCTGGATTCCGCTTCCGTGGACCTGGAGGGGGACGGGGTGCTCGATCTCCAGTTCGCATCGAGCCGTACCTACTATCCCGATGCGGTCATCGGGTCCAATGGGGCATTGATGTGGCATGCGGGCGTGGCGGTGGCCATGGACGCCACCGGCTGGGCGGCCAAGCGCCTCGAGGCAGGCGACGTCATCGATGCCGGTCTGTCCTGGCGGGCCTTTGAAGAAAATGCGGGCAATTCGATCGTCATGGCGGCCACCGGCAGCGGGTTCGGCGGTCCGTTCACCATCGGTGGCGATGCGTGGTTGGTGGATGGTCCTGTCGCCACCCAAGGCTACCTCGGCGTACGGATCGAGGAGGACGGAGAGACCCGCTATGGCTGGGTGGGCTTGGTCTCCTATGTGGAAGGGGCTGATTCGACCTGGTTGCGGATCGTCGACATGGGCATCGGTGATGTATCGACGGACCTGGCGGATGCGCCGGCATTGGACCGCATCTCGGCGCGGCCGGGACCCGATGGCGACATCCTGCTCCAAGGCCCGTTGGCCGATGTGCGCCAGGTCACGGTGCACGATGCCAGCGGCAGGCTGGTGCGGCAAGTGACCGCACCGATCCCTTCCTCGATCGATCTCGCCGGTGGAGCGCACGGCGTGTATGTGCTCGGACTGACCGGTCGCTCAAGCCGGCGGACGATCAAGCTGGCTTGGTAGCCTCCGCTGGATCTCCCCTGCCGGGCCCGAACATCCGCTCCAGCGCCGCATAGAGCTCCGGATGCTTGCTCTTGAGCTGGTCGGGCCGCTCGAAGAAGTACTCGCTCACCACCGGCAGGAATTCCGTCTCGCTCACCCCGCCGTACGGCCGGATGTCGGAGCGGCCGGCGTGGATCCGTTCCATCTCCTGCTTCACCAGGCGCATCCAGGGGATGGCGAAGGGCCGGTCCATCAGCACTTTCGGCAGGCCGTCGGTGGCGCCATCGCGCGCGTCGATCAGGTGCACGAACTCGTGGATGCCCGTGTTGTGGCCGTCGTTGCGGGCCATGAACCCCTGGTGCAATGCGGGTTTGGAGAGCAGCATCTTGCGGCTCATCACCCCCGCGCCCACCTGGCCGAGGATGCCGCGTTCGTCCCCGGCGGTCTCGAAACGCTCGTTGAACATGGCGGGGTAGAGCACTACCTCGTCGAGGTTGGTATAACGCCATCCGGGGAAGGCGAAAATGGGGATGACCGCGCTGGCGGCCACCAGCAGCCGGTCCTCGTCGGTGACCTGCACCTGCACCCCCGTGATGGCGCAATGCGCCCAGAAGTCGAGGATGCCGCGCTCGAACCGTTCCCGGCCTGCGGCGTCCAGCGCCCGGTAGAAGGTCACCTGCCGCTCCAGGAAGGCCCGCCAGGCCGGCTGGAAGGCGGCGATCCGCAGCACCCGCTTGCGCGGATAGCTGAACACGAGGGCGATGATGCCGCCAAGGCAGAGGAAGGCGAGGACGAAGCTCACGGCCCGGGAAGGTAATCGCCGGTGACAGGGGCGGATGCGTTCCGGATGAGCGTGAAGGATCCGCGTACTTCGCGGCATGAAGGAGATCAAGAGGCTCTGGAAGACCTACTACCCGTATTTCCTGGACGTATGGCAATACGTGCTCATCATCGTGCTGTTCACGGTGCTGGCCGTGATCTTCCTGTGAGCATTGTCCCCGGGCGGGCTGTAGCGGCTGCTGGTGCAGCGGATCGTCAAGCCCGAAGTTCCCTCAGCGGTTCAGCTGGATGAAGCCCCGGCGGCTTCCATTGCCCGGACCCAGGTCCAGCACGTAGTAGTAGGTGCCCGGTGGCAGCAGGTCGGTGTACGAGATGTTGTCCATCGACCCCTTCCAGGCCTTGTTGGGCTCGTGGTAGTTCTTGGTGCGGTAGATCTTGGCCCCCCAGCGGTTGAAGATGAACATCTCGTTGCCGGGGAAGTCCTCCAGGCCGGGCACCTGGAAGGTGTCGTTGATGCCGTCGCCATTGGGCGAGAAGCTTTGGGGGACGAACACGTGCGGCGCATAGAAGCAAGGCTCCACGGTGAAGGTCACCGGCCGGCAGGCGTTCGCGTCGGTGACATGGATGGTGTAGGCCAGGGAATCCGGCAGGGTGTCGCTGGTGAAGGTGAAAGGCGCCAGGGGATCCACGGTGCCGGGCACGCCGCTCACCGCATAACTGTCCGGATCGCCGCCGGTGATGAGGAAGGCGATGATGGACGAGCGGCCCAGCGGGTCGCATGAGCGGACCGGGTCGCCCACGTGCACGCCGTCCACCACGTGCACGTCCACCTGGGCGGTATCGCTGCCGCAACCGGTGGCCGTGACCACATAAGCGAAGGGATAGGTGCCCGCGGTGAGATTCGTGGTGTTCACCGTGCCGCCATTGAGCGCGCCGGTGTTGCCGGGATCGATCCAGGTGCCGCCGAGGTCGGGCGACCCGCCCAGCCCGGCGAAGAGGTCCAGCGCCATCACCGTGTCGCAGGCCGTGAGCGTGCCATCGAGGCCGGCATCGAGCTGATCGGTGAGCGTCACCGTTACCCGGGCGGTATCGTTGCTGCAGCCGGTGGCGGCCACCGTGTAGGCGAAGGTGTAGGTGCCGATGGCCAGGCCCGTGGTGTTCACCGTGCTGCCGGTGAGCGCCCCGGTGCCGCCGAGGTCCAGCCAGGTGCCGCCGGTGTCAGGCGAACCACCCAGCCCGGTGAAGAGATCCAAGGCCGTCCCGTTGTCGCAGGTGATCAGTGCGCCGTCCAGGCCGGCATCGGGCGGACCGGTCACTGCCACCGTCACCCGGGCGGTATCGCTACCGCAGCCGGTGGCCATGACCACGTAGGTGAAGGCGTAGGTGCCGATGGCCAGGCCGGTGGTGTTCACGGTGCCACCGTTGAGCGCGCCGGTGTTGCCGGGGTCGGTCCAAGTGCCGCCGAGGTCGGGCGATCCGCCCAGTCCGGCGAAGAGTTCCAAGGCCGTCACCGTGTTGCAGGTGGTCAGCGTGCCATCGAGGCCGGCATCGAGCTGATCGGCGAGCGTCACCGTTACCCGGGCGGTGTCGTTGCTGCAGCCGGTGGCGGCCACTGTGTAGGCGAAGGTGTAGGTGCCGATGGCCAGGCTGCCGATGTTCACGGTGCTGCCGGCGAGCGCTCCGGTGCCATCGAGGTCCACCCAGGTGCCGCCGGCATCAGGCGATCCGCCCAGCCCGGTGAAGAGGTCCAAGGCCGTCGCCGTGTTGCAGGTGATCAGCGCGCCATCGAGCCCGGCGTCCGGCTGATCGGCCACCGCTACCGTCACCGTGGCGACATCGCTGCCGCAGCCGGTGGCCGTGACCGTGTAGGTGAAGGTGTAGGTGCCCTCGGCGAGCCCGGTGGTGTTCACGGTGCCGCCATTGAGCGCACCGGTGTTGCCGGGGTCGGTCCAGGAGCCGCCGATATCGGGCGACCCGCCCAGTCCGGTGAGGAGGTCCAGGGCCGTCACCGTGTTGCAGGTGGTCAGCGTGCCGTCGAGGCCGGCATCGGGCTGGGCGGTGAGGGCCACCGTGACCGTGGCGGAGGCACTGGGGCAGGGAGCGTGGCCGCCCATGTTGTAGGTGTACACACCGGCGGGGTCGGTGGCAGGATCGTAGCTGCCGTCGTGCGGGCCGGCGGGTCCGGTCCAGGTGCCGCCCGGGCCGGGGGTGCCGCCCAGGCTGTTGATCAGCTGCACCGGCGGGCTGGTGGTGCAGATCAGCAGCGTCCCGTTCTGGCCGGGATCGGGCGGTGCCACATTGGTGATCGTCACCGTGGCGGAATCGCGGCAGAGGCTGCCATCGATCACCGTGTAGGTATAGGCCCCGCCAGGGTCGATGGTGGGATCATAGAGCGCCGAATGCGGGCCGTTGGGCCCGGTCCATGCGCCGCCCACGTCCGGATCGCCGCCCAAGGCATCGGCCAGGAGGAAGGGCGGCTGGTTCCCGCAGAGCGTCAGGCTGGCGTTGGTGCCCGCATCGGGGCCGGTGATCAGGCGGGCTTCCCAGCCGGGGGCATTGCCCAACAGGCTGCTGGTCCAATGGAACGTGAGGCAGCCGCTCATGCCCGTGGCGGTGAAGGTGAGCCCCGTGAAGCTGTTGTTCACGTCGCCGGTGGCGAGGACGGGGGCCGCGGTCCCGATGCCGTCGTGGATCACCAGCCGATCGCCCGGATCGAGCACCGAACCCACCTGGAAGGAAAGGAAGGTCACCGCCGAGGCCGCGCCGCTCCCGGCCCCGCCGCCGGGGCACAGGGTGGCCACGAAGTTCTGGTTGTTGCCATAGCTGCCGCCGGGCCCGCCGCTGTCATAGAACATCCCGTCGCAGGTGTTCCAGGTGACGCCATTGGCCATCAGCAGGTCCTGCGCATCCGCGGCGGACGCGAGCGAGCAGAGCAGGGCGAGGGTGGGGATGGCCCGGAACGGTCGGAGGAGGCGGTTCCTTCCCTGCATATCAGCCGGTCCCATCGGTGGGCGTTGCGTGCGATGGGGTCCTACGAAGGTAGCGGGCCATCATGGCGATACCCGTTCAAGGCTTGTACTTCTTCACCCGGTTCAGGTCTTCGGAGAAAGGAGCATAGCGAAGGCCTTGTTCCACCATTCGACGCGCGGTGGCGTGGTCCTGGGCCCGGGTGTATGAACGCCAGGCGGCGAAATACACGGTCGCAATGGCTTCGGGGGTCAATGGGGAATGCTCGGGGTCGAATTCCGTCTCGAACTGGCCGAGGCTTTTGAGCGCTGCTTTGCGATCGTCGATGTTGAAGTGATCGAACGCGAAGGACATGAAGCCGATGGCGCGGACGTTGCGCATCTCATCGATCTCCATCAAGGCCGGATGGTCCCGGAGGAGCTGCTCCACTTTTTCCTTGTAGTCGGGACGCCCATAGAATTGGCCGGTGATGCCCTTCAAGCAGTCACCGAGCAGCCTATCGACATCGAGGTCTTTCGGGCGCAAAGCCCGCGCCTGCATCAATTCATCCAAGGCGCCGCGGAACTGTTTCCGCAGGCCGAGGTACCGCCCCATCTGGAAATGATGGATGAACCGGACCGCTTCCAGGGAAGCACTGTCCGGAGCATAGGCCTCGAAGAAGGGGAAGGCCTGCTGATGGTAAAGGCTGTCGCTCCGGCCGATCAGGTACTTTTCCGTGAGGGCATAGAACTCTTTGGGATATGTGCCTTGGAGGGAAGGATATAGCGAGGACAGGAGAAGCCGCATCTGCAGATAGCGTTCGATGTGGTCGAGCTGCTCCGCATCGTTCTCCCTCAAGGACGCGGCCATCGTCGTCGTAAGCTGGACCAATGTGGACTCCTTCGGATGGAGCCAGTAGGATTTCGCGAATTGGGCGATGGCCGTGTCGAACTGGTTCCGTTCGGCATAATCCAGGGCGGAATTCCAATAGTGCAGGCCGATAAGGCCATTGCCCGTGACCACCGTATCCGCGCTGATATCGCTGTATACGAGGCTGTCGATATCGACGTCGCTCGTTGTCCGGCCATCGATCAACTTATAGCGACGGAACCGATCGATGAGCGCCCGTTTGGCCTTGACATCCGGAGCATAGACACCGCCCTGGGGATCGGTGGCTTCGAGCACTACGTTGGTGTGGCCTGGATCCACGATCAGGAACACGTGGTCGGGCCTGACCTGCACATCGTAGGGAAGCGCATGCCGGTCAAGCAGCTGGCCTATGAGCGTTGAGGCCGTGAGGCAATTGTATATGCCTTCCCGGGAGATCTGTTGGAGGGAACACATGAGCCGATACTGCTTCAGTGCCCGTTTCTGGACCGTTCCGAAGATGATGGCGGCTTGTCCTTTGGTGTCCTTTCGTCCCAGTTTTGGGGTTATTTCCTCATCCAGGGTCTTCAATAAGGACCGATAGCGGATGATATCCGCCTCACCGGCGCGCGGGTCGCTGGCGATCATCAGTGCTTCCGCAGCCATGGCATCGGTCGTGTCGACCACACGGGCGAAGAGGTCCTTCTCCAGGTCGGAATGGAACGTGGCCAGCGTGTGTATGACCTCTGCCGGCTGGGCACTGGCATAAATCCCTGGAAGGAGCAGCGCAAGAAGGACGAACGTTCGCAGCATGATAGCAGGACCAGCGGAGCAAGTTATCAGCCGCGCTCAAGCCGCCGAGCCCAGCGAGCCTTCCGCCGGGCGGTCCAGCTGTTCGAGCCGGGCCATCAGGTCTGCCAGCTCGTGGAAGTGGCGCGTGGCCTGCACCTGGGCCGGGGTGAGGTGGGCGAAGTACCGGCGGAGGTCGATCCGCAGCGCCAGCTCCTCCTGTTCCTGCCGGAGCTGTTCTGCGGGCATGTAGGTGTTGAACAGCGCGATCCCGCTTTCCCGGTCGTGCATGCCGAGGACGAGGCCCTGGTCCAGCAGGCCGGCGATGGCTTTAGGGCCGTAGCGGGCATTGGGTGCAGGTTCGGCAACGACGGCATGGTTGCGGACGAAGAAGTTGCGCAACGCCTGCAACACGTCGGCCCCGGGGTCGCGGTGCTCGCGGTAACGCTGCAGCACGCCGGGCGCATAATGCACGTCCGTGCCGTCCTCGGCGATGTGCAGGGCATGCAGCCCGTGGCGCGAGAGGTACCAGACCAGGGGGTAGAGCATCGTGCGCCGCTGGGTGACGGTGAGGACGTACATCCACCGGAGCTTGTCCGGCGAGGTGTATTCACCGAAGCCCGCGAGCGGCTCGTGGCGCCCGTCCCGCATGTGCCGCCGTTCCATGCGCACGCGGTCGCGCTCGATCCGGCGTTGCAGGTGCACCAGGTCCTTGCGGGCGGCGTCGGCCACCTCGGGCAATGTCATGGTGGGAACGATCATGGCCTCCTATTCTCTCTGGGAGTGGAGGCTGATACGCGGGGGGCCGAAGGGAGGTTCCTTCCCCGGATCAGCGCCGGAGGATGCGCCGGTCCATGGCCTGCCCGCTTGCGGAAAGGCAGTGCGCGGTGTACAGGCCTGCGGGAAGGTCCCCCAGGTCCAGCTCGGCCTCGGGGCCCGTGGCGGCCAGATCGCGCACGCACCGGCCCTGCGCATCGAAGAGCCGTACGCTCCGCAGGCCTGCGGCCCAGCGCACCTGGAGGCGGTCGCCGCACGGCACGGGGTAGAGCAGGGGCCCTTCCACCGCGGCGACCGCTTCAAGGCCCATGGCCGACGGGTCGTAGACCGTGGCCCCGGCGGGCACGGTGTTGTGGCCGCTCTGCGGGCCGGTGTTGCCCGCGGGCACCGTGCCGTAATAGGTGGGGCCCAGCACATAGGGGAAGGCGGGCGCGTAGGCATCGTCGAGCGTGACGAAGTAGGCATAGATGCCTTCGGGGTATTCGGGTGTCACGCAAAAGCGGCCGTTGTGCTCATCGAGGTCGCCCGATCCGGCCATGTAGAGGCGGTCCTGCAGGAAGGCCCCCAGCGGATACTGGCCGCCGATGGCCGGGCCGTATTGCCCCGGGGCGAGCGCGGTGCCGTCGGGAAGGGTGGTGCGCTCGGTGATGGCCCGCAGCTGGTAGCTGCTGCGCATGCGCACGATGCCGCCGGTGCCATCAGCGTTCGCGAAGCCATAGGCGCCATAGATGGGGAAGCCGTCGAACGCATAGCCGATCAGGTCGCCATGCGCCTGGTCGTTCAAATGATCGTAAAGGCAATCGGGGCTCACGTGGTGGTGGTATTCGCCATTGGGCGCGGGATGGCCCAGGCAGAGGTCGAAACTGCCGCCCTCGAAGACCAGGGCGTCGCGCTCCCAGATGCCCTGCCCATTGTAGCTCATGCCGTCCTTCGCGTTGAAGACGCTGACACCATTGCGCCACACGCCGATGTGGCCGAGCGGGGTGTTCACCGGCGTGCCCGCATTGGCCTGCGGCGCCCGGGTGATCCGGAAGGTGAAATCCTGGTTGGCCGGGGTGTTGGGGTTGCCCGCCCACGGCCCGATGTCGTAGCCGGGGATGCAGGTGCACGCGACGTAGACATCCGTCGCGGTGTACGACACGGTCTGCACGTTCGTCGCGTAGCCGCCATAGCCGGTCTCGTTGCCGGGGTTGATGATCCAGCTGGTGATGACCGGGCCTTGGGCGGAGGCGGCCAGCGACAAGGCGATGGCGCCGAGGAAGGGCAGGGTGCGCATGGGGAGGATCCACAAGCTACGGAGGGCGGTCCACGGTGCCGTTCCCAGCCCATGGGCTTGTCCTTCGCGTTCCGACGAACGCAGTCGCTCCGCCCAGGCATCCCCGCTCCGGCGTGTCCGTCTTCGGGATGCCATGGATGGACTGCGGCTCTCCTTCTCCTGCACCGAAGACCCCCGGAAGATGGCCCCGTGCGCGGAAGGGTTCTTCTGCCAGGCGTGCGCGAAGCCGGTCGTCGACCTCACCACACGGTCGCGCGCCGACGCTGTCCGGTACCTGGAGCAACGGCCGGGGACCTGTGTCCGGCTGCTGTCGGAACAATTGGACCCTTCGCTGGTGCCGGTGAAGGACCTGTTCGCGCCGTTGCGGAAGGGCTCGTTCGCCGCCTTGGCGGCCACGGCGCTTTCGATGGGTGCGCAGGCACAGGCCCCCGCCGAGCCGGCCCCTACGGAACAAGCGCCGGCCGTGGATCCCCGGCCGCAGGAACCGCGCCGCAGGACCGACGTCCATGGGCGGTCAATCGAGCTGCGCGATGGTGCCTGGGTGTGCCCTGTGCCGGCCGGCACCGCACCGCAGGTCCGGCACGACCATTATCGGCGCAAGTGCCTTTACGTCACGCGGCGCTTCCCCTTCGTCGTCTTCCGGCGGAAGGCCCTGATGGGTGTGCCCACCTTTTGAGCGGCCGTTCCCGGCCGATCAGCCGCGGGCCAGGATCGCCTGCGCGGCATGCCGCCCCATGGCGAAACAGCCTTGCAGCAGGAAGCCGCCGGTGGGGGCGTCCCAGTCCACCATTTCACCGATGGCGAACAGGTGCGGGTGCCGCTTGAAGGAGAGGTCGGGCGCGAGGTCGTCCGGGGCGATGCCGCCCACCACGGAGATGGCCTCGGCGATGGGGCGCAGGGCGGTGACCGGCAGGTGCAGGTCCTTCACGTCCTGCACCAGGCTGTCGGGCGAGCGGAAGCGCTCCTTCGGCGTGAAGGCCTTCAGCACGGCGAGCTGGGCGCGGTCGAGGTGGAGGGCCTTGGCGTATTCCGGGGGAGCGGCACCGGACAGTTTCCGCAGCAGGTCCTCGGCGGTATTGGTCGGCTTGAGGTCGAGCCGGACCGTGGCTTGCGCACCGGCATCCAGGGCGTCGCGCAGGGCCGGCACCACGGGATAGATGGCGTTGCCTTCCAGACCATGGGCCGTGATGGTGGCCTCGCCCAGGGCGGTGAGCGGGCCGGCGGTCACCCGCAGGTTCTTCAGCGGCTTGCCGGCGTGGGCCGTGGTGACGGTGGCCGGCCAGGGAAGGACGACGCCGCAATTGGAGGCCTGGAACGGCCGGGCTGTGATGCCGATGGTGCGGAACAGCGCCGGCCAGATGCCGGTGGAGCCCGTGACGGGCCAGGAG
>JAFDZF010000156.1 GCA_018267055.1 Bacteroidota bacterium | reverse complement strand
CTGGTGGGTGCAAGCGCGCCGGCCATGATGCGCAGCAGGGTGCTCTTGCCGGTGCCGTTGTTGCCGATCAGCGCCACCTGCTCGTGGCGGCCGACGGAGAACGAGAGGCCGCGGAACAAGGGATCGCGGCCGGGATGGGTGAATGAAACGTCGTGGAGGACAAGCATGGCTTCTTTCGTTCGGGTGAGGACGGAACGGCGCGTCAGGTAGGGAGGCACCGTGGGTCTTGCCGGGAAGAAGCGATCTCACATGGGCTTGTCGGGGCGTGGAATGGGCCCGCCAGCGGCAGGCGGGCGCGAAGATAGGGGCATGTCCGGCGTGGCTCCCGGGTCGGACCTAGTCCCGCTCCACGAAGTACATCGCCAGGGTGCCCTTGCCTTTCGCCTCCACGTTCCCGCGCGCCGTGAAGCGGAGCCCGGGGCCATGCTTCACCAGGACATACGTGGCTTCGCTGATGTTCACGCGGCCCACCTCGCCCGACGATTCCATGCGGCTGGCGGTGTTCACCGTGTCGCCCCAGATGTCGTACTGGAATTTCTTCAGCCCCACGATGCCCGCCACCACCGGCCCGGTGTGGATGCCGATGCGGATCCGGAAGAAGGGGAGGCCCGCAGCCGCTTTGCCGGCCTGGTCCGCGGCGATGAGGTCGCGCATCTCCAGCGCGGCCTTGATCACGTCCATGGCGTGGGTGGCATTGGGCGTGGGCAGGCCGCCGGCGGCCATGTAGGCATCGCCGATGGTCTTGATCTTTTCGATGCCGTGCTGTTCGCAGATGCGGTCGAACGCACTGAAGCATGCATGGATGTTCCGCACCAGCTCCTTGGCGCTGAGCCGCTCGCTCATGGCCGTGAAGCCCTCGAAATCGGTGAACAGCACGGTGACCTGGTCGAGCTGCCGCGCCTCGGCCTCGCCCCTGGCCTTCAGTTCAGCGGCCACCTGTTCGGGAAGGATGTTCAGCAGCAGCTCATCGCTGCGGCGCAGGGCGTTCCGGGTGCACCTGCGCTGCCGGTAGCTGATGGTGCCGAACACCAGGGCCACCAGCCCGCCGATGAGGAGCAGGTCGCGATCGGAGCGCCCCCGTGGGAGCTGGTCGGCACTGGCGGTGCCCCGAGCGTCCGGCAGGCTGTCCGCACGGGCTTGCGCCACGCCCGGTATCGGCAGCAGCAGCAAGAAGAGCAGCAGGAAGGGTCTCCCGGACGGCATCGCTTCCCCAAGATCGTGCTCCGGGGCGGATGTGCGGGAGCATGGGCTCGACCGGTGCTCGGTGCCGTCCGAACGACCCGAAGGATCGATCGGCATGGCCTATCTTGCTCGGGGGCGTTGCACGGTCGGCCGCCCCCATTCAGGAATGGAACAAGAAGCCTTCAACTTGTTCAGCGCAGTGCTGGGCGTCCTCACCTTGTCGATCACCGTGATCGGCTTGTATGCGGCCTATGTCCAACTGAAGCGGATCAAGGAGACCTTATGGAGCAACACGCACAGCACCTTGTGCGACCAGAGCTTCGAGCTGCTGAAATTCCTGAGCTCGACGCCGGCCAGCTATGGTCATTTCTACGACCAGAAGCCGCTGGACCTGGTCGAGGGCCATGATCGCGTCATCATCCTGTATCAAGCGGAAGCGCTTTCGAACTTCATGGAGCACCTGATCCTGCAGCGGCATAACCTGCCGGCCGAGCAGTGGGCCGTTTGGAACAGGTATATCTATTCCTCGCTGAAGGCGTCGGTCGTGGTCCGGAACTTCATCCATGACAAGCGCGAGTGGTATTCACCGGAGCTGCTGGCGATCGTGGATGAGTGCAAGCTTCGATACTCCTAGGAGGCGGCCATGGACATCGGTTCCGGGTATGTCCTGGCACTGGGGCAGCAGGGCCGCGCTTCCCTTCGGGAGGATGAGCATGGCGATCTGCTCATCGTAGGAGGGGGCATCACCGGCGCCTTGTGCGCGTATGCGTGCATGAAGGCCGGCATCCGGGTGGTCGTCATCGACGCCAGTATGTCGGCCTTTAGCAGCACCAGGTTCAGTACGGGCCTCTTGCAGTACGAGCTGGACATGCCACTGGGCCCGTTGGCGGATATGATCGGGCTGGACAAGGCGGTACGGGTATGGCGCCGGGGCCAGGAGGCGATCGGGGAAATGGCCCGGATCGCCAGCGAAGTGGGGGAGGCCAGCCTGCATGTGCGCACGAGCATCCAGTTCGCCAGCCGCCCGAGCCATGTGGAAGGACTGAGGAGGGAGCATGCCTTGCGGGTGAAGAACGGGTTCGATGTGGAACTGCTCGACAAGAGTGCCGTCCAGCGGGTGCTGCCCGCGGTCCGTACGTGCGCCCTGCGGTCCGAAGGCGCCGAGGTCGACCCCGCCAGCTTCGCGAAGCGATTGTTGGACGAGGTCGTCAAGGGCGGAGGAAAGGTCTATGAACACACGGAAATGGTGGGCTGGAAGCGCCAGGGGCAAGGGTATGTGGTGACGACGCGCCGCGGGGGAGCGGTCCATGCCTCCCACTTGGTGATGGCCACTGGATACCACAGCGCGTCCCTGTTGCAGCGGCCGGTGATGGATCTGGCGTCGACCTACGTGGTCGCAAGCCAGCCAATGGACCCGGAAGCGCTATGGGAAGGCCGGAGCTTGATCTGGGAGACGGGCAACCCGTACATCTACCTGCGCACGACGTCCGATCACCGCATGGTCATCGGCGGTGCGGACGAGCCTTTCCGCGACCCGCGCCGCCGTGATCAGCTGATGCAGAAGAAGGTGAGGCATCTGCTCAAGCGGTTCGGGCAGCTCATGCCTGGAACGGAGTTCGTTCCTGCTGCCACCTGGTGCGGCACGTTCGGGGGTACGCGGGACGGATTGCCCTATATCGATCGCGATCCGGGGACCGGCGCCTGGTTCATCCTCGGGATGGGTGGGAACGGCATCGTGTTCAGCCAGGTCGGCGCGCGCATCGTGCGTGACCAGTTGCTGGGACGCGTCGACCCCGATGCGGAACTGTTCAGGTTCGAGCGCGCCTGGTAGGCCCATGTTCCGGGCCGGATACGCCCGTCAATGCGGTCGGAAGGCGCGGATGCTCATGGGGCCGTCGCTTCCACCCCGTTCTTCGCGGCGATCGCCTGCTCCACCTCCGCGATGGCGCGCCGCGTCTTCAGCAGGCTGTCGGGCGTCACGCTGATGGTATCGATGCCCAACTCCACGAGGAACTGTGCGAAGTCGGGGAAGTCGCTGGGGCCCTGGCCACAGATGCCCACCTTGGTCCTGGTGCGCTTGGCGGTGCCGATGAGCATGCGCAGCATGCCCTTCACGGCTTCGTTGCGCTCGTCGTAGATGTGGCTCACCAGGGCGCTGTCGCGGTCGAGGCCGAGGGTGAGCTGGGTGAGGTCGTTGCTGCCGATGGAGAAGCCGTCGATGTGCTGCGCGAACTCCTCGGCGAGGATGATGTTGCTGGGGATCTCGGCCATCAGGTACAGCTCCAGGCCCTCCTTGCCGCGCTGCAGGCCGTACTCGCCCATCACGGCGGTCACCTTCCGCAGCTCCTCCACGGTGCGGCAGAAGGGCACCATCACCACCACGTTCTTCAGGCCCATCTTCTCGCGCACGCGGCGGATGGCCTTGCACTCGAGCCCGAAGGCCTCGCGGTAGGCGTCGCTGTAGTAGCGGGAGGCGCCGCGCCAGCCGATCATGGGGTTCTCCTCCTCGGGCTCGAAGTGCTCGCCGCCGAGCAGGTTCTTGTACTCGTTGCTCTTGAAATCGCTGAAGCGCACGATCACCTTGTTGGGGTAGAAGGCCGCGGCGATCTTGGCGATGCCGTAGCTGAGGCGCTTCACGAAGAAGGTCTCCTCGTCCTCGTAGCCGTTGATCAGGTAGCTGATCTTGCCGCTGAGGTTGGTGTCGCCCAGCTCCTTGTGCTGCAGCAGGGCCAGGGGGTGCGCCTGGATGTAGTTGTTGATGATGAACTCCTCGCGGGCCAGGCCCACGCCGGCGTTGGGCAGTCCGGCGAACTTGAAGGCGAGGTCGGGGCTGGCCACGTTGAGCATGATGGGCGTGCGCACCTCGGGCAGGTCGTTGAGCATCGTCTCCTCCTTGCGGAAGGGGATGATGCCGCTGTAGACCACGCCGGTGTCGCCTTCGCAGCAGCTGGCGGTGACGGCCATGCCCGTTTCGAGCAGGTCGGTGGCGTTGCCGCAGCCCACGATCGCGGGCACGCCCATCTCGCGCGCCACGATGGCCGCGTGGCAGGTGCGGCCGCCCTTGTTGGTGATGATGGCGCTGGCCTTCTTCATGATCGGCTCCCAATCGGGATCGGTCATGTCGGTCACCAGCACGTCGCCCTGCTGGAAGTCCTTGCCGTCGGTGCCGCCGCCGCGGCCGTCGAGGCTGAAGAGGATGCGCACGGTGCCGGCGCCCACGCGGTCGCCGATGGCGATGCCGCGGACGATCTCCCGCACGTCGTGCGGCTTCTCGATCCGGTACTCCACCACGCGGTCGGTGGCCTTGCGGCTGTGGATGGTCTCGGGCCGCGCCTGCACGATAAAGAGCTGCTTGCTGAGGCCGTCCACCGCCCACTCCACGTCCATGGGGCACCAGTGGCCCTTCTTGTCGCTGTAGTACTTCTCGATGGCGGTCACGCTGCGGGCGATCTCCAGCGCGATGTCGTCGCTGATGCAGAAGCGGTTGCGCATGGGCCGCTCGGTGGGGATGGTGAGCGTGGGTTTCCCCGGCTCCACCCCGTAGATCATCTTGCGGTCCTTGTGCCCCAGCTTCTTCTCGATGATGCTGCTGAAGCCCTGGGCCAGCGCGGGCTTGAACACCAGGAACTCGTCGGGGCTCACCGCGCCTTGCACCACCATCTCGCCCAGGCCGTAGCTGCCGTTGATCAGCACCACGTCCTTGAAGCCGCTCTCCGTGTCGAGGCTGAAGGCCACACCGCTGCTGCCCACGTCGGAGCGCACCATCTTCTGCACGCCCACGCTGAGGCCCACCTGGAAGTGGTCGTAGCCGAGGCTTTCGCGGTACACGATGGCGCGGTCGGTGAACAGGCTGGCGAAGCAGTTGCGCACCGCGCTGATGAGGTCCTGCGGGCCGCGCACGTTCAGGAAGGTCTCCTGCTGGCCGGCGAAGCTGGCATCGGGCAGGTCCTCGGCGGTGGCCGATGAGCGCACGGCCACATCGGTCTGTTCCTGGCCGTATTCCTTGCTCATCTCCTCATAGCGCTGGAGGATGCCCTTCCAGATCTCCTCGGGGAAACGGCCGTTCTTGATCAGCGTGCGCACGGCCAGGCCGGTGCGGCGGATGTTCTCCACGTCGTCCACGTCCAGCTTGGCCACGATGTCCCTGATCTTCTGGTCCAGCTCGTTATGGGCGATGAAGGCCTCGTAGGCCGCCACCGTCACCACGAAGCCGCCGGGCACCTTCACCCCGAGCCGGCCCAGGTTCTGGATCATCTCGCCCAGGCTGGCGTTCTTGCCGCCCACGGTGGGGAGGTCGCTCAGCTGGACTTCATGGAGCCATTTGAGATAAGGGGCCTTGCTCATCGGTGGGGGATATGGGGGGAATGCGGAGGCCTGCCGGAGCAGGCGCCCGTTGAACGCTTGTGCGGGGCAAAGGGTTTTCACCCCTTGCTGGGCCGGCGGGACCGCGCCCTGGACGACCGTTCGTCATTCGCTCGGGCGGCGGTGATGGACCGGTGGCCGGGAGGGGTAGCTTCACGGTCACGCATGGGACCGCTCCGCCCCTTGCGGCCGGCGTCGCCGAAAACCGGAGCACAGAGTAGGCAGCAGCAACTCGATCCCATGAACGAAAGGAGCATTGTCGTACGGACCGCCACCGGCCTGGGGCTGGTGGTGTGCATGATGGCCGCGCTGGCCGGATGCAGGAAGGAAGATGCACGCCCCGCCACGGCCGCGGCGGAGGAGGCGCCAGGCCGTCCGAAGATCCCCCCGTTCTTCCTGGGGTCGACGACCAACAACGGCAGCTATGCCGTGTACGAATGGACGGCCTCGTGCGTGACGCCCTATGGCACCATCACACCGAACCCGCGGTCGGACGCACCGAACTCGCTGGTGGTGACCGGCTCACCCACCTACATCCGCGTGCAGAACACCGCCAGCTGCACCCCGGACGCCAGCTACCTGCGGCTCCTGCGCGGGAAGGCGCTGAACAGCTTCGGTCCGTGGTACCTGATCCGGGCGAATTTCGGCCCGCCGGTGGGCACGCGCACGGCGATCAAGATCCGGGTGAAGAACATCGGCTTCTCCGTGCCCGGGCATGATTACGATCAAGGCATCTCTTACGACGACGCCACCAACACGTGGGACGTCACATCGGCCATCTCCTCGGGCAATTACGACATCCAGGTGGTGACGCCGGGCATCATGACCCTGTGTCCCTGAGCCGTTGTGCGGAGGCCGGGCGGCATCGCTCTCCCAGGAGGGCGGTGCCGCCGTGCCGGCCGAGGAAGGCGATCGTCCGCTCCAGGGCCTCCCGGGCCTCCGGTGTGTTCAGCTTGAACTGGTACTCGTGGCCCAGCGCCGGTGCATGGTCCGCGGGGAAGAACAACGTGTCCACCTCCACCCCGAGCCGGCGCAGGCGTGCAGCGAGCGGCCTGGATTGGTGGTCGGTGAGCGGGTCGCCGTTGCCGCCGCTGATGAACACGGGCGGACAAGCCGCGGGGAGGTGTTCCATGGGCGACATCGCATGCAGCAGGTCCATCGGGGGGCGCTTCGATCCCGTGTAGGACCAGAGCAGGGTATTGCTGCCCCAGGCCAGGAGGCCCGATCCCGACGCCGCCCGCCGGTCGAACGCCACCAGGTCGTAGATGCCGCAGTGCAGGATGAGCCCGCGCAACTGCATCGGCGACAGCGCGGGGCGCAGCCCCATCGCCGCCGCGTAGGCCGGGTCGGTGATGAGCGCCCCCAACTGCGCGGCCAGCTGGCCGCCCGCCGAATCGCCGGCCAGGAACGTGCGGTCCATATCCGCATGGAAGCGCGCCGCATGGTGCTGCAGATAGGCCAGCGCACGGTCGAGCTGGAGCACCGGCCGGGGATAGCGGCTGCCCGGTGCGAGCGGATAGTTGACGCTGACCACGACGTAGCCGCGGCTTGCGATCAGCTGCAAGTAGCCTTGGTTGTCGCGGTGGCTGCCCGAGAGCCATCCGCCGCCGTGCGTCCATACCAGCACCGGCAGACGCATGGTATCGGGGAGGTCCGTCGGCAGGTACACGTTCAGCAGGGCGTCCGGGTCGCTCGGGTCGTAAGGCACATCGGCGAGCATCGTGGTGCCCGGCGGGGCGAACGTCATCAGCAGGGCATTGGTCCGCTGCTGGTCGCCATTGAACAGTCCCCGCACCAGCAGCGCTCCAGGCCAGGGGCTGAGGGTGAAGGCCAGCCATGCCGACAGGGCGAGCACGCCGAGCGTGATCAGGATGCGTCGGGACCGGCGGGGGCGGCCGGGGGATGTCGCGCGGGCCATGGGAGAGGCCCGAAAGTAGGCGTCGCTGCACCGGCCCGTCGCTGGCGGACCGCGCCCGCATAACGTGGATCTGATGCTTCCGCAAGGCAGGCCTTACACGGGCTGGGGACCTTCGCGGCCTGGATCCGGACGCCATGCGAGCCACCTGGACCGCTCCCTTGCTGCTCCTCACGCTGGCCCTGTCCATGGTGTCGGTCCGCTGGTCATCGGGCCCTTCGGCGGGTGAAGCGCACGAGGCTTATGCGGACCTCTACCGCACCCGGCTGGCGGCCTTCTCCGAAGCGCAGCAGGCACTGCTGGCCACCATCGGGCAGCAGGACCCGGCCACCGATGATGGGCGCGCGGCCATCCGCCGTGGCATCCAGGAGGCGCGGGCGCGGATGAAGGCCATGGACCTCTGGCTGCGCTACCTGGAGCCGATCTCCTACAAGCGCATCAATGGGCCATTGCCGGTGGAGTGGGAGACGGAGGTGTTCGAGAAGTACGAGAAGCCGTACAAGCGGGAAGGGGCGGGGCTCACGCTGGCCGAGCTCTACCTGGACGAATCCGGGGTGCGGCGCGACAGCCTGCTGCAGCTGGTGCAGGCTTCGCTCGCGGCCACGCAGGTGTTCGCCGCCGACTCCATCACCCAACGGCTGGCCACGCCCGACCACTTCTTCCTCTGCGAGCGGCTCTTCCTGCTGGACCTCGCGGCCATCTACACCACGGCCTTCGAGTGTCCCGATACCGGGCGCGTGATCCCCGAACTGCGTGCGATGCTGAAGGAGGTGGAAGGCATCCACGAGGCGTTCAATACCGGCTTCCCGCGCACACCGCTCCCTACCGCCTACCGGGCGCGTTACCATGCCGCCATCGCCTTCGTGGACGCACAGCCCGATGCCTTCAGCCGCTTCGACCATTTCCTGTTCCTCCGCGATCACGTGGGGCCGCTCTTCACCATGGTGCAGGAACTGATCGGCGGATACGGCGTCCGCAGCCGTAGCTACATGGACTATGCGCTGAACAAGCAGGCGCGGACGATCTTCAGCAAGGACCTCTACACGGGGCAGGACGCCAAGGGGCTCTTCCGGCGGGTGTCCGATCCGGCCGCCCTGGCGGAGATCGAGCGGTTGGGGCGGTCGCTCTTCTTCGATCCGCTGCTCTCGGGCAACGGCCAGCGCAGTTGTGCCTCGTGCCACGCCCCGGGCATGTGCTTCACCGATACGGGGGCGGCCACGCCCATCGCGTTCGACCACAGCGGCATCTTGCCCCGCAATGCCCCCTCGCTGGTCAATGCCGACCTGAACCACCTGCTGATGCAGGACGGCAGGCACATCTCCCTGCAGGCCCAGGCCCGTGACGTGCTCACCAACCCCCGCGAGATGGGCGGCGACGCGGTGAAGGTGCTGCGGCGGGTGATGGACTGTCCGGACTACAGGCGCGGTTTCGAGGCGCTATTGGTCCATACGCCCCAGGAGCCGGCCGTCACGCTGGAGCACGTGCTCTCCGCGGTCACCTTCTACTACACGCGCTTCAGCGGCTACCGCTCGCCGTTCGATCGCGCGATGGACGAAGGGGCGATGCTCGCACCCGAGGTGGTGCGCGGCTTCAACCTGTTCATGGGCAAGGCGCAGTGCGCCACCTGCCACTTCGTGCCGCAGTTCAACGGGGTGAAGCCCCCGTACATCGGCTCGGAGTTCGAGGTGATCGGCGTGCCCGAGCAGCCGGCCTATGCCTCCCTGAGCCCCGACCTGGGGCGGTATGAAGTGAACCCGGCGGTGGAGACCGCGCACGCTTTCCGCACGGGCGGCCTGCGCAACATCGCGCGCACGGCGCCCTATATGCACAACGGCGTGTTCCGCTCGCTGCGCGAGGTGATCGACCTCTACGATACGGGCGGTGGCGCCGGCCGTGGCCTGGAGGTGCCCAACCAGACGCTCAGCCCCGATCCCCTGCACCTTTCCGAGCGGGAGAAGGAACAGCTGGAAGCCTTCCTGCACGCCCTCAACGAGGACCTGCCGCCCGCCCCGCCGCCCACCGCCCTGCCGCGCTCGCGCGACAAGGCCTTCGACACCCGCACCATCGGCGGCGATTATTGAACACGACCATGCGCACCCCCCATCTCCTGCTGCTCGCCATCATCGCCTTCGTGGCCGTCACCAGCCGGTGCACCTCGCAGAAGGAGCTGGCCTACGACCTGCCCCCGGGCACCGAAGGCGACAGTGCGACGGCCTTCGTGGAGCACTGGCGGAAAGGCAAAGTGCTCTATGCGCTCAACTGCGGCGGCTGCCACGACACGCTGGTGAACGGGCGGAAGGTGGTGCCCGACTTCTCGTTGCCGCAGTTGCTGGACTACGAGATGCGGTACCAGTACCCTGCCCACGACGACCGGTTGCGCGAGGTGGACGTCTCCATCGCCGAGCTGGACGACATCCAGGTGTACCTCCAGTACAAGAAGCGGAGCGGGGTGCCGGTGGCGCCGCTTCCGAAGCCGCAGCCGCCGCCGAAGGTGAATTGAGCGACCCGGATGGGGGTATCCACGGCCCTCCTTGTCATAGGGGTACAAACCAAGATCCCATGACCGTCCGTTCGTTCCTCACCCTCTTCACGTTCCTCGTCCTGCTGCTCTCCGGCCGGCTCGTCGCCCAGTCCGGTGATAGCGCCGGGATCCACACCCTGTTCGGCTCCGGCCGTGACATCGACAACGGCGGCTGGGGCGCTCCCACGGCGGCCTATACCCACATCCTCGACCACGATGCCCTGCTGGTGGGCGGCCGCGGCGGCTGGCTCATCGATCACCGCCTCACCTTCGGCCTGGCGGGCTATGGCCTGGTGACCGATGTGCTGAACGCGGACTACGACGCCCACCTGGTGGCCCAGGGCACCCTGCCCCGGAAGGCCAGCCGCTTCCGCACGGGCTATGGCGGACTGCTCATCGAGCCCATCATCGCGCACCAAAAGGCCGTGCACGTGACGCTGCCCATCATCATCGGGGCGGGCGGCTGCGGGTATGAGACCTACACCCACCTGCCCACGGACTTCGATCCTTCGACGTGGGAGGACGACGTGCAGGCGTTCTTCGTGCTGGAGCCGGGCGTGGAGCTGGAACTGAACGTGGTGCGGCTGGTGCGCATCGGCATCGGTGTGTCGTACCGGTATACTTCGGACATCGATCTGCCCGGCACGCCGAAGGATGCGCTGCGCGGTGTCAACGCTGGGCTTTCGGTGAAGGTGGGCCGGTTCTGAACCGCCCCCCGGTCCACCGCCGGTCCCCTGCGATGGATCGACCGGTCGGACCTGTATGCCAATGGCCCTACTTTGTGCGAACGTGGAGCGACCATCCACCGGGGCCCCCCGTCGGACCGATAGACCCCATCGTTGCATGAGATACGCCCTGTTCGCCTTCATCCTGGCTTCCGCCGGAACGGCTTCGGCCCAGTTCGAGAACGGCGGCTTCGAGGACCTCAACGATGTGGGACTGCCCGCGTACTGGCAGGGCAACCTCGCCCTCTGGAACGTATGGACCGATACCCTCGGCGGCTTCCACAGCGATTCCGTGGTCTTCGATGGCGGCGGCAATTATCACCTCAACACCACCGACGTGCATTCGGGCCAGCGCGCCATCGAGCTGCACAACGGGTACAACTACACGCAGGGCATCCCTTACGTCGGCACCTGGAGCGCTTCGTCGGAAAGCTCGGCCTACGGCGGCTTCCCGCTCGTGTTCATCGGCGTGCAGCAGCAGCCGTTGTCGGTGGAGTTCTATGCCAAGTTCCAGCCGGCCGGCGGGGATTCGGCCCAGGCCGCCATCACCGTGTACGATGACGCCCTGAACGAGATCGGTGCCGGCGTGCTCGCACTGTCCGAGGCGGCGCCTACCTATACGGCCTTCCACCTGCCGGTGACCTACACCTCGGCGGTCCCGGCGGCGTTCTTCTCGCTCTCCTTCGCCACGACGCGTCCGGGAGGGCAGATGACGCTGGGCACCCGCCTCCTGGTGGACGACGTGGCCCTGGTGCAGGCCGTCGGCGTGGACGAGGTGACGGGCGGTGATCCGGGCCTCCGTCTCTATCCGAACCCGGCGCAGGAACGCGTTACCCTCCGCATGGCGGAGGGCGAACGGATGCTCGCCCTCCGCCTGTTGGATGCGACCGGGCAGGAACTGCCGGTGGTCCGCCAAGCCGATGGCACCATGGCCTGCGATCACTTGGCCGACGGCTTGTACGTGGTCGCCGTACGCACTTCCGATGGCGAGCACCGGGCGCGCCTGGTGGTGCGGCACTGAGGCGCCGGCCTATTCGATCGTCACGTTCCGGGCCTTCTTCACGTCCGCATCCTTCCGCTTGCCGATGGTGATGCGGAGCACGCCGTTCTCATAACGCGCCTTCAGGTCGTCCTCGTTGGCGGCGTCGGGCAGCTGGAACGACCGGCGGAAGGAGGACATGCGGAACTCGCGCCGGGTGAAGCCGTGGTCCCGGTCCTCGCGCTCGTCCTGCTTCTCGCATCGGATGGTCAGCAGGCCTTCGTCCAGCGAGACCTTCAGGTCGTCCTTCGCATAGCCGGGCGCGGCAAGCTCCACTTCATAGGTCTTGCCGGTGTCGCGGATGTTCACCGGATGGCGGCCTTCGCGCAGTTCCAGGCCGTCGGTGTTCCAGAAGCGGGTGGGGAAGTCCCACAGGTCGGTGTCGAAGAACCCCGGCCTTTTCATCAAGGTGTTCATGGCGGAAAGGGTTGGACCCGAAGCATGGAATTCCCGTGCCCGTCCGGAGGTCTTCGCGCGGGGCGCGGCCGATGGCCCTTCGGCCGGTCCGCCGGCCGTTCCTGGTGAGGCGGTCGTTCCACACCGCCGGCGGGGGGGCCGCCACGCGGAGCGGTATGTTCGCGGCATGTCCGACACGCTCTCCGCCGCCCGCATCGACGTGGCCCAGGCCCGCGCCCTTACGCCGGGCTGTGCGCACGTCCTGCACTTCAACAACGCCGGTGCCGCCCTGATGCCGCAACCGGTGCTGGACGCCACCATCGGCCAGCTGCAGCGCGAAGCGGTGATGGGCGGCTATGAAGCGGCCGCGCACATGGCCGGCGCCACGGAAGCGGTGTACGACAGCGTGGCCCGGCTGATCAATGCCCACCGCGACGAGATCGCGCTGTTCGAGGGCTCCAGCCAGGCCTGGCACAAGGCTTTCCACGCCGTGCCGCTGGCGAAGGGCGACCGCGTGCTCACCGCCAGCACCGAGTACAGCACCAACTGGCTGTCGCTGCTGCGGATCCGCGAGCGCACGGGCTGCACCATCGAGATGGTGCCCGACCGGCCGTCGGGCGAAGTGGACGTGGATGCCCTGGCGGCCATGCTGGACGAGCGCGTGAAACTGGTGATGATCACCCACGTGGCCACGAGCAACGGCATGGTGAACCCGGTGGAAGAGGTCGGCCGGGCGGTGCGCGGCTCGGGGGCGCTCTACCTCGTGGACGCCTGCCAGAGCGTGGGCCAGCTGCCCATCGACGTGGCGCGCATCGGCTGCGACCTGCTCGCGGCCGCCGGCCGCAAGTACCTGCGTGGGCCGCGCGGCACGGGCTTCCTCTTCGTGCGGAAGGACCGGCTCGCCCAGCTGGAGCCGCCGGTGATCGACATCCATGCCGCGCAGTGGACCGGCCGCGACACCTACGCCTGGCGCCCGGACGCGCGCCGCTTCGAGACCCTGGAGCACAGCGTGGCCACCCGCCTCGGCCTGGGCGCCGCGGTGGACCATGCGCTGGGCTGGGGCCTGGAGGCCATCGCCGAGCGGATCGCCGGGCTGTCGGCCGGCCTGCGCGAACGCCTGGAAGCCATCGGCGGCGTGCGCGTGCACGATCGGGGACGGCAGCGGAGCGGCATCGTCACCTTCACGGTGGCGGGGCGTTCCGCCGACGAACTGATGGCCGACCTGCGCCGCCACGGCATCAACACCACCGTGTCCCGGATCGAAGCGGCCCGGCTCGACATGGAGCCCCGCGGACTGGAGCGCATGGTGCGGGCCTCGGTGCATTACTACAACACCGAGGAGGAGGTGGAACGTTTCGCGGAGGCCATCGCCGCCCGGGCCTGAGGCCGATCGGCACGAATGCTGGACGGGGGAGGGGACACGACCCTCCCCGTGATGGAACGCGCGCTCCTCTTCCCGCCGTTCGTACCCGATAGGGGTATCCGTCCGTTCCGTTGTCATAGGGACACATCCCCCGATCCCATGACCCGTCGCCCTTCCCCTCCGGTCTGGCTCCGCTTGGCCAAGCGTTCCGTCCTGTCGCTGCTGTTGCTGGGCCTCGTGCCGTTCGGTGCGGCCGCCCAGGGGCGCATCTTCGACTTCGGCTTCAAGGCCGGGGTGAGCAGCAACGACCTGTCGTTCGGCTCCGGCGCGTCCACGTCCACCGTGCTCGGCTGGCATGCCGGCGTGTTCGCGCGGGTGAAGGCGCCGCTGGTCCCCGGCGTGCAGGGCGAAGCGCTCTTCTCCACGCTGGGCAGCGAAGCGAACACCGCACCGGGCACGCTCAATGTGCGCCTGGACTATGTGCAGCTGCCGGTGTTCCTGATCTTCGCTTTGGGGCCGCTGGAGCTGCATGCGGGCGGCTATTACGGCCATCCGTTGGGGTCCTCGGTGCAGGGCACGCTGGAAGGCGTCGATGCGGCGATCCTCGACGATCCCGATGCGGACTACGGCCTGGTGGGCGGGCTCGGCCTCCACGTGGGCCGCTTCTATGCAGGGGCGCGGTACAACTATGGGCTGAAGGACCTCAACACCGGTGAAGGTCCGGACGTGCGCAACCGCCAGGCCCAGCTCTACGCGGGCATCGGCCTGTTCAAGTAGGGCGGGATCACGGCTTCTCCGGGCCGGTGCCCGTGGTGGAGATGGGGGCCACCGGGGCCTTTTCGCCCAGCGCGTCCAGGAAACAGCCCGCCGAGCGGGACACGGCCAGTTGCCAGCTCGGGTCGGACACCGCATCGAGCTCCTGGTAGCCGTCGCGGAAGTAGATGCGCAGCTTGTGCACCCAGTGCTTCGCGATCAGCTGCAGTTGCTCCGGCGCCACCCGGTAGTCGTAGGCCCCAGTGGTGATTTCGCGGCCTTCGCGGTCGTAGAGGGGCTTGCCGGTGAAGGTGTCGTCGCTGGTGAGCACCACCACGGAATCGTTCTCCAGCTTCAGCATCAGCGAATCGCCCTGGAAGACCACGGCGGGCACATGGCCGGGCTGCTGCCACTGCAGCCGCAGCACCCGGCGCTGGGACCAGGCGCACCAGCTGAAGGTGGGGCCGTGGGAGAAGGCGCTGGCGGTGATCTCCAGGTCGCGCTGCCGTGTGAACTCGTCCACGCGGTCGAGCTTATGGACGCATTGGGACTGGGCCGCCGCGGGCAGGAGGGAGAGGCCGGAAGCGGCCGCGGCGAGGCACAGGCGGAGGAAGGTCCCGACGGCGCTGGTGGGAAGCGTGCTCATCAAGCGGTCTGTTCTGGAGCCGTGCGTACGTGCCCGTGCAACGTACGCGGCCGGACAAGGTTCGGGCCGTCGCCCAGGCCGCTGGCCGCCAGGGCGTTCGGACGGCTCCGGGCCGGTCACAGCTCACCGCGCTCGGCGGCCCGCTTCATCTTCTTGTTGGCGTAGATGGCGATCTCCACCCGGCGGTTCTTCTGCCGGCCGTCGGTCGTGGCATTGTCCGCGATGGGCTGGCTTTCCCCATAGCCCATGGTGGTGAACCGGCTCGCCCGCACGCCGGCGGTGCTCAAGTAGGCCGCCACGCTCTCGGCGCGTTGCTTCGACAGGGTCATGTTGTGCTCGTCGCTGCCCGTGTCGTCGGTATGGCCCTCGATGAGGATGTCGGTATCGTCGTACTTGTTCAGCGTCGTGGCCAGGTTGGCGAGGTTGGTCTTGGACGCGGCGGAGAGGCCGCTCTTGTCCACGTCGAACAACAGCCCGCTGTCGAAGGTGATCTTGATCCCTTCGCCCACGCGCTCCACCTGGGCGCCCTTGAGGTCGTTGCGCAGCTCCTCGGCCTGCTTGTCCATGTGCCGGCCGATGAGGGCACCGGCGGTGCCGCCCACGGCCGCGCCGATGATGGCGCCCAGCGCGGTGTTGTCGTACTGGTTGCCGATCACGGCGCCCACGGCACCGCCCGCGCCTGCGCCGATGGCGCCGCCTTTCACGGTCTTCGAAGCATGGCAGCCCGACAGCAGGAGCGCTGCACCGAGCGTGGCCGCGGTCAAGGTCTTCAGGGGAAGGGGATGGTGGAGCATGGAGGATGTTTGCGGTCCACTTGACCAGGGGCGTGCCGATCGGCCTTCCCCGCACCGTTCCGGGAAAAGCGGCCCCGGAGGCTGAGGAACGGATCACCCAGGATGGGGAAGCGCGCCGCCGCATCGGGGCGGTGGGCCTTAGCTTAGGCGGACCGTCCCGATGCTCATCCGATGAACAGGATCCTTCTCACGCTGGGCCTGCCCGCCTGCCTCGCGCTCACCGCCCTGGCGCAGCCCTACAAGTTCGGCTGCCACTACTTCCGCCAGCACCCGCCGGCGCCGGCAGCGACGAGCGCGGCCGATCGGGCCCTGATCGACGACATCATCGCCCGCAGCGACACCTTCGACATCCTGCACTACGACATCGCCATCGATGTCACGGACTATAGCGGACAGCGCATCCGGGCGGCCACCACCATCACCTACACGCCGCTGATGCCCGATCAGGCCTTCATCCGCTTCGAGCTGTGGGACCTGCAGGTGGACTCGGTGATCGGTGCGGACGGCCCGCTGGTCTTCAGCAACGACGGGAGCACCCTGCGGGTGGAACTGCCTTCTCCGCAGGAGGTGGGCACCGAGTACCAGCTCCGGGTCCATTACCAGGGCACGCCGCACCGCGACCCCGATTGGGGCGGCTTCTACTTCGAGTCGAACTACATCTACAACCTGGGCATCGGCCTCACCACGGTGCCGCCCAACTTCGGCAAGGTGTGGTATCCCTGCTTCGATTCCTTCGTGGAGCGTGCGACCTACACCTACCACGTGAAGAGCGCCGGCACCTTCCGGGCGCATTGCCAGGGCACCTTCCTGGGCGAGCAGCAGCTTGCGGGTGATACGGTCGTCCGTTCGTACACCCTGGACCAGCGCATCCCTACGCACCTCTCGGCCATCGCGGCGGCGGACTACCAGGACCATACCTATACGCACACGGGCGCCAACGGTGACATCCCCGTCACCCTCACGGCCAAGCCCGCGCAGCTCGCCGCGATGCAGGGCAAGTTCGGCGACCTCGGGGCCGCCATCGACGCCTGCGAGCATTGGTACGGGCCGTACGCCTGGGGGCGCGTGGGCTATGTGCTCACCACCGACGGCGCGCTGGAGATCCCCACCAACATCGCCTACCCGGACTTCATGACCGGCCAGAGCGTGTTCGAGAACCGCGGCCTCTTCACCCATGAGCTGGGCCACCACTGGTGGGGCGACATGGTGACGCCGCACACCCACAACGACATGTGGCTGAAGGAAGGGCCGGCCGAGTACAGCGCGCACCTGATCGAGGAATGGCTCGGCGGCGAAGCGGCCTTCATCGACGTGGTGAAGGACAACCAGCTCCATGTGCTCCGGCAGGCGCATGTGCAGGACGGCGGCTTCCAGCCCCTGTCCCCGATGCCTGATGCCTACATCTATGGATTGCACACCTACTACAAAGGCGCGGCGGTGATGCACAACCTGCGCGGCTACCTGGGCGACGAGCTGTTCCGCCAGGCCATGCGCGGGGTGCAGGCCCACCATGCGTACGAGACCATCACGGCGGAGCAGTTCAAGCAGGCGCTGGAGGACGAGACCGGCTACGACCTGGATCCCTTCTTCGATGCCTGGGTGTTCGCGCCGGGCTTCTCCACCTTCGTGGTGCAGTCGGCCCCGGCGCAGCCGTCGGGGGACGGATGGGACGTCGCTCTCACCATCCGGCAGAAGCTCCGGGGCACCACGGTGTTCCACCAGACCGTGCCTCTGGACGTCACCTTCGTCGGCGCCGGCTGGCAGCGCTTCGACACGCAGGTGGTGGCGGGGGACGAGTTCACCGAAGCGACCGTGAACGTGCCTTTCGAGCCCCGGATGGTGGTGCTCAACGGCCACAACCGCCTCAACCAGGCGCGCATGGACCACGAGTTCACCATCCGTGCGGGCCAGAGCTTCACCAACATCCTGCCCTACGTGGACTTCCGCCTGTATGCCGATGCGGTGACGGACAGCGTGCGCATGCGGGTGGAGCACATCTGGTCCGGGCCCGACCAGGACGCCCTGGGCTGGGGCATCGACCAGATCTCCTCCACGCACTACTGGATCGTGGACGGGCTATGGTCGGAAGGTTCGGCGTTCCACGGCAAGGTGTACTACGAGGGCCATGCGCCCACCGACCTGGACAACGACCTCTACGGCGTCACCGAAGCGGGCGCGCTCCTCGTCTACCGCCCCACGCCCCAGGATCCCTGGGAGGTCTATCCCGACCAGACGCTCTCGGCCAACATCCTCACCAACGGCACCGGCAACATCGCCATCGACGTGCTGCGCAAGGGCCAGTACGCCTTCGCCAAAGGCGATTGGAACGCGGGCATCGCCGACGCGGCCACCGCGGGGAAGGCGCTGCAGCTGTACCCGGTGCCGGCGTCGGACCTGCTGACGGTCCGCGGCCTCAACGGCCCGGCCGCCACGGCGGTCTTCGACGTGTTCACCACCGACGGCAAGCTGGCCGCGCGGTCGGTCAAGGGCATCGCCGCCGACGGGGAGAAGCGCCTGGACGTATCGGCACTGGCGGCCGGCAGCTACGTGCTGCAGGTGCGTGGCCTGGACGGCAAGGCGCTGGGCACGGGCAAGTTCGAGGTGCGGCGCTGATCGTTCCGCCGGGTGCGTGCAAGGGGGATGGTCCTCCTGTCCGTGGCACCGGGCACGTTCCACTTTCCGCACGGATGCACGATGGCCTGTTGGATCGTGGGCGCCTGTTCGCCCGGCCCATGCGCGATGCCCGGTAATTTCGTCCCCGCATGGCGGGCAGCATCTTCGGTCACGCGTTCCGGCTGGTCGGCTTCGGTGAGAGCCACGGCCCGGCCATCGGCGGCGTGGTGGAGGGCTGTCCTGCGGGCTTGGCGCTGGACGTGGCCGCCGTGCAGGCCGAGCTGGACCGCCGCCGTCCGGGCAGCACGCCGCTGGGCACGGCCCGCAGCGAAAGCGACACCGTGGAGTTCCTCAGCGGCCTGATCGCGCCGGACGCACAGGGGGCAACGGACAACGGACGGCGGATCACGCTGGGCACGCCCATCGGCTTCGTGATCCGCAACAGCGACGCGAAGAGCGGCGATTACGACCACCTGAAGGACACCTACCGCCCGGGGCATGCCGACCTCACGTGGGAGCGGAAGTTCGGCGTGCGCGACCACCGCGGCGGCGGCCGTTCCAGTGCGCGGGAGACCGCGGTACGCGTGGCGGCCGGGGCCATCGCGCGGCAGCTGCTGGCCGCCTCCGGCATCTCGGTGAACGCCTGGGTGAGCCAGGTGGGTGATGTGGTCCTGGACGTGCCGTACACGGATCTGGACCTCAACGCCGTTCAAAGCAGCGCCGTGCGCTGCCCCGATCCCGGGACCGCTGAACGGATGACCGCCTTGATCGAACAGGTACGGAGCGAAGGGGACACCATCGGGGGCCGCATCTCGGCCGTCGTCCGCGGCGTGCCGCCCGGCCTGGGGGAGCCGGTCTTCGACAAGCTGCACGCCGACCTGGGCAAGGCCCTGTTCAGCATCAACGCCGTGAAAGGGGTGCAGTTCGGCAGCGGCTTCGCGGCCATCACCCTGCGCGGCTCGCAGCACAACGACGCCTTCGTGGGCAAAGCGGGCGGCATCGGCACCCGCACCAACCGCAGCGGCGGCATCCAGGGCGGCATCAGCAACGGCGAGGACATCCTCTTCGACGTCGCCTTCAAGCCGGTGAGCACCCTGATGCGCGACCAGCCGAGCGTCGACCGCGAAGGCCGCCCCGTCATCCTGGAAGGGAAGGGGAGGCATGATCCTTGCGTGGTGCCGCGTGCCGTCCCCGTGGTGGAGGCCATGGCCTGCCTGGTCCTCGCCGATCACCTGTTACGCCAACGTCTTTCACGCCTCTGACCCCGCATCGTCCGAGCGAAGCCGAGAACCCGCACTACCTACACAACCATCGCAACATGGGCAAGTGGATCAAACGTCTCCTCCTCGTCCTGGGCATCCTCATCGCCCTGCTGCTCATCGCCGCCATCCTCATCCCCATCCTGTTCAAGGACAGGATCGAGGCGGCCGTGAAGGAACAGGTGAACGCGAGCATCAACGCCACGGTGGACTGGGGCGACTGGGACCTCAGCATCATCCGCAGCTTCCCCAACGCCAGCATCAGCGTGGAGAACGTGAAGGTGTGCAACCAGGCGCCGTTCGAGGGCATCTGCCTGGCCGACATCGGTGAGCTGCGCGCCACCATCGGCCTCATAAGCCTGTTCGGCGACCGGATCCAGATCAAGAACGTGGCGCTCGACCGGCCCTACCTGCACTTCAAGGTGCTGAAGGACGGCCGCGCCAACTGGGACATCGCCAAGGCGGACAGCACCACCGCCGAGCTGCCGGCCGACACCGCCACCACGCGCTTCAACGTGGCCCTGAAGGAGTACAGCATCCGCCGCGGACACCTCATCTACGACGATGAGAGCCTGCCCATGCTGCTCGACCTCGCGGGCCTGGACCACACCGGCAGCGGTGATTTCACGCAGGACCTCTTCGTGCTGAAGACCAAGACCACCGCCGACACGGTGAACGTGGTGTTCGACGGCGTGAAGTACCTGAAGAACGCCAAGGCCGACGTGAAGGCCGACCTGGACATGGACCTGCCGGGCATGAAGTTCACGTTCAAGGAGAACGAGGCCGTCATCAACCAGCTCGCCCTGGGCTTCGACGGCTGGGTGGCCATGCCCACGGACGACATCGCCATGGACCTGAAGTGGGAGCTGAAGCGCAACGACATCGGCGCGCTGCTCTCGCTCATCCCCGCCGAGTTCGCCAGCGACATGAAGGGCGTGGACATGACCGGCAAGGCCGCCTTCAACGGCTACGTGAAAGGCGTGTACAACGACAAGCACATGCCGGGCTTCGGCGTGACCATCAATGTGGACAAGGGCCGCTTCAAGTACCCCGACCTGCCCGCCAGCGTGGACGACATCTACGTGGATTGCACCGTCCGGAGCCCCGAGGGCAAGGACATGGACGGCATGGTGGTGGACCTGAAACGCTTCGCGCTGAAGATGGCCGGCAATCCGGTGGAGGCGCGCATGCACCTGACCACGCCGATCAGCGACCCCAATGTGGACGCCGCGCTGAAGGCCGACCTCGACCTGGCCAGCGTGAAGAAGGTGGTGCCCATGCCCAAGGGCGACGACCTGAAGGGCCAGGTGAAGGCCGACGTGACCATGGCCGGCCGCATGAGCGACGTGGAGAAGGGACAGTACGACAAGTTCAAGGCGGCGGGCCAGCTGGCCCTGCGCGGCATGGACTACAAGAGCGATTCGCTGCCCTATGGCGTGGGCATCCGGGAGCTCATCTTCGACTTCAGCCCGAAGTTCCTTGCCCTCACCAATTTCCAGGGCAACGTGGGCAAGAGCGACATCGCCGCCAACGGCCGCCTGGACAACTACCTGCAGTGGTGGCTGAAGGACAGCACGCTCACCGGCGCGTTCAACGTCAGCAGCAACACCTTCGACCTGAACGAGCTGATGGGACCGAGCACGGCCACGGCGTCCACGGAAGCCGCCCCGGCGAAGGCGGACACCACGCCGATGAGCCTGATCGAAGTGCCGAAGCACATCGACTTCACGCTGAACGCGGCGGTGAAGGAGGTGCGCTACGACCAGCTCGCCCTCACCAACACCAAGGGCACCCTGCGCGTGCACGATGAGCGGGTGGACCTGCGCAACGTCCTCTTCAACCTCTTCGACGGCAGCGTGGGCATGAACGGGTCCTACGACACCAAGGACAAGCAGCACCCGATGTTCGACCTGGACTACGACGTGAAGGACCTCGACATCAAGCGGACGGTGGACTACGTGGAGACCGTGCAGAAGATGGCCCCCATCGCCAAGGCGTGCAAAGGCCGGTTCAGCACCGCCATGCGCATGAAGGCCGAGCTGGACCAGCACATGTCGCCCGTGATGAACACCCTCACCGGCCAGGGCACGCTGCGCACCAAGAGCGTGAGCATCGAGGGCTTCAAGCCGCTGGTGGAGCTGAGCAACGTGCTGAAGATGCCCAAGCTGGCCAAGGTGGACCTGCAGGACGTGGATTTCGCCTACGAGTTCAAGGACGGCAAGATGATCACCAAGCCCTTCGACGTGAAGATCGACCGGATGAAGGCCAACGTGGGCGGCACCACCGCCTTCGCCGACCAGGCCATCGACTATGACGTGAAGGCGAAGGTGCCCAGCGACATGTTCGGCGCGGGGGCCACGCAGCTGGTCTCCGGCCTGCTCGGCCAATTGAACAGCGCGGTGGGGAGCAACGCCCAGCTGCCCGCCGAGCTGGACCTCACGGCCAAGATCACCGGCACGGTGGACAAGCCCGTGGTGAAGCCCGTGTTCGGCGGTGGCGGCAGCAACGTGAAGGACGCGATCAAGGAGGAGGTGAAGCAGCAGCTGAACGACCAGATCGACAAGGCCAAGCAGGACGCCCTGAAGCGGGCGCAGGAGGAGCGCGACCGCCTGGTGGCCGAGGCCCAGCAGCAGGCCGACAAGCTCAAGGCCGACGCCCGCAAGCAGGCCGCCGACCTGAAGGCCCAGGCCTACAAGGCCGCCGACGACCTGGTGGCCCAGGCCAGCAACCCGATCGCCAAGGCCGCTGCGAAGGTGGCCGCGGACAAGGCCAAGAAGGAGGCCGATAAGAAGGAGCAGCAGGCCATCTCCGAAGCCGACAAGCGCGCCGACGGCCTGGTGGACACCGCCCGTGGCAAGGGCGACGACCTGATCAAGAAGGCCGAGGCCACCGACACGAAAGTGAAATGACGGAGGGGCGGCGTCCGCGCCGCCCCCGAAGGATGAAGGACACGATGATGCGACGGAGGACCGGGCGGCGGGGGATGATGCTGTGGGTAGCGGCGGTGGCCGCCTTGTCCCTGCACGCCCAGGACGAAGAGGCCGGCCCGTGCGACAAGCCCACGGACCGGAGGATCGTGAAGCTGCTGGAGGACGCCGCCAAGGAAAAGGACCCCAAGGAGCGGCACGCGCTGTTGAAGGCCACGCAGGAGGTCGACCCCGCCTGCGCGGAATGCCTGTTCCAGCTCGGCATCAGCGCCTACAACCGCGCCCGGGCCGGTGCGGGCAGCTTCGAGGCCGGCATCAAGTACCTGGAGCAGCTGAAGGCCGTGTGCCCCGAGTACCACAGCGACCTGTACTACTACCTCGGCAGCATGTACTACGCCGAGGAGAAGTTCGCCGAGAGCAGCCAGGCCCTCCAGAAGTTCCTGAAGTTCCCCACGGACGACCAGGCCAAGTTCAGCAAGGACGTGGACAAGAAGACCGCCGACGTGGAGCGGCTGATGCCCGAGCTCCAGTTCTACGCCGACTTCTACCGCGACACGCGCACGCTCGATCCCGTGGTGCTGCGCGGCGTGAGCACCCCGGCCGACGAGTACCTGCCGATGTTCTCCCCGGACAACGAGCTGCTCTTCTTCACCCGCATGAGCAAGTACCAGGCGAAGGGCGATCCCTTCCCGCGCGACGTGGAGGAGCTTACCGAGGCGCGCCGCACCGACGTGAAGCAGGACTTCGATCAGGGCAAGGCCCTGCCGGCGCCCTTCAACACGGGCGACGGCTATGGCGGGGTCACCGTGAGCGTGAACAACAAGGAGCTCTTCGTCACCGTGTGCCGCAACGATGCCTCGGGCTACCGGAACTGCGACATCTACCGCACGCACTACGACACGCACATGGACTTCGCCTCCGACAAGCAGGTGTTCGAGTGGGGCGGGCTGACGGACCTGGGGCCCAGCATCAACACGCCCGACGGCTGGGAAAGCCAGCCCACCCTGAGCGCCGACGGGCGCACGCTCTATTTCGCCACCGTGCGGAAGGGCAGCCGGGGCACCGACATCTACCAGAGCACGCGCAACGACAAGGGGGAATGGTCGCCGGCGAAGCCCGTCCCGGGGCCCATCGACACCGACGGGGATGAGAAGGCCCCCTTCCTGCACAGCGACAGCCATACGCTCTACTTCGCCGCCCGCCCGCCGAAGGACGACCAGGGCCGCGAGGACGTGAACGCCGGGCACCGGGGCATCGGGGGCTACGACATCTTCTACAGCCGCCTGGGTCCCGACGGCACCTGGGGCACCCCGCGCAACATCGGCGGGCCCATCAATACGCCGCAGGACGAGCACGGCCTCATCGTGAGCGCCGACGGCCGCACCGCCTACTTCGCCAGCAGCCGCTTCAAGGGCGTGGGCGGGCTGGACATCTACGGCTTCGAGCTGCCGCGGGACGCCCGCCCCGAGGACATCATCGTGGTGAAGGGCGAGGTGAAGGACGAGAACGGCCAGGCCGTCCCCGATGCCGAGGTCTCCATCACCTACATGGACACCCGCCGCACCGAGGTGCTCAAGGTGGACGGCGACGACGGCCGCTACGCCACCGTGCTCAAGCTGAAGCCCGGCGCCGACGTGGTGATGACGGTGAAGAAGGCCGACCACGTGTTCGACAGCCGGGCCTTCACGGCCGAGGACACGGTGCGGGGAGGCGTGGCCGACGTGGAGATGCGGCTGGAGAAGATCGAAGTGGGGAAGAGCTACCGCGTGAACGATATCCGGTACGCCTCCAACAGCGCGGCCATCACGCGGTCCAGCGAGTACATCCTCGACGAATTGATCGTGTTCCTGAAAGAGAACCCCTCCGTGCGGATCGAGATCCAGGGGCATACGGACAACGTGGGTGGGCTGGACAAGAACATGGTCCTGAGCAACGACCGCGCCTTCACGGTGAAGGAATACCTGCAGGCCCATGGCATCGCGGGCGGGCGCCTCACCAGCAAGGGGTTCGGTCCCACGGTCCCCGTGGCCTCCAACGAGACCGAGACCGGGCGGGCCGAGAACCGGCGTACCGCCTTCGTGATCACCGGGCGTTGATCGCCGGAGACTTGCTTCGTGTCGACTAATTGGGTTTTTTTGTAGATATATTTGCCGAATGCATCGGTCTATCCTCGTTTGGAGTGCACTGTATGCACTCTCGCTTCAAGGTCAGATCGCACATGGGGGAGCCCCCATCGGTTGGGGAGCCCCCGACCCGCATCCGGCCCTTGTGCCCTCCACCGAGCTCGTCGCCATCGCCGGCATCCCGGAGGAGCGCGGCGGAACAGGGGAGTTCACGTACGGGACGCAGCGGGCCGTATCGGTGGACGTGCTGGCCCAGGGGCAATGGAACGCCCTGCCGGACGGCGGGCGGGCCTGCCGCTACAGCGTGAAGAGCCCGGGCGCGGTGATGCTCAGCGTCCAGTTCGACCGCTTCCACTTGGTGGAGGGCGCGCGCGCCTTCCTCTACAATACCGACCGGAGCTTCTTCATCGGCGGGTTCGACCGGAGCAATGAGCAGGCGGGGGGGGGCCTGGCCACGGCCGTGGTGCCGGGCGACGCCGTGGTGATCGAGGTGCAACTGCCCGCGGGGGCGCCCGCCGGCAGCGACCTGCACGTGTCCGGCATCACCCATGGCTACCGCGACATCTTCCATTTCGGCGAGCGCGGCTTCCTGCGCGACTACGACCCCGGCTACCAATCGGCGGCCTGCCACAACAACGTCATCTGTCCCGCGGCTTCCGCCTGGCAGGCGCAGAAGCGGGCCGTGGCCATGTTCCTCCGCCCGGACGGGGGCGGCTGCACCGGGTCGCTGATCAACAACACCGCACAGAACGGCACCCCGTACTTCTACATGGCCAACCACTGCTACACGCCGGACCCGGGGCAGTGGGTCTTCTACTTCAACTACGAGAGCCCCACCTGTCTGGGCAGCACCGGCCCCACGGACCAGACCATCTCCGGGGCCACCTTCAAGTCCGCCTATTACTACGATGACTTCTGCCTGCTCCAGCTGAGCAGCGCCCCGCCGGAGAGCTACCATCCCTACTATGCGGGCTGGGACCGCAGCGGCAACACCCCCACGAACCAGACGGTGATCCACCATCCGCTGTACGACGTCAAGAAGATCACCTTCGACAACAACCCCGCAACGTCCTACACCACCGTCGAGGGCATCCAGTGCTGGAAGAACTTCTGGGACAGCGGCATCGTGGAGCCGGTGAGCAGCGGGTCGCCGCTCTTCGACCAGAACAAGCGCATCATCGGGCACATGACCGAGGGGGCGCAGACCTGTGCCAACGCGGCCACGACGTACACCGGCTGCGCCAAGTTCAGCGCCTCCTGGGACGGCGCCGGCCCCACCACGCGCCTGCGCGACTGGCTCGACCCGGCCAACACCGCCATGACCCTCAATGGCTATGATCCCTTCAACGGCACGCCGACGGTGGGGGTGAAGGTGAGCGTGAAGGTGATGCTCCAAGGGCCCTACGACAGCGGCACCCAGCTGATGAACAGCACCCTGCGCGACAACGGGCTGCTGCCCCTCACCGAGCCCTACACGGGGCTGGGCTATACCCATGTGGGCGGGGGCAATGCGCCCACGACCAATGCCGTGCTCAGCGTCACCGGGTCGGCGGCCATCGTGGACTGGGTGGTGGTGGAGCTGCGCAACAAGAACAATTCGGCCCAGGTGATGGCCACGCGTGCGGCGCTCGTGCGGCGCGACGGCCTGGTGGTGGACGTGAACGGCACGGCCCCGGTGGACTTCGCGGCCATGCCCGTGGACAACTACTTCATCGCGGTGCGCCACCGGAACCACCTCGGCGCCATGACCGCCACGGCGCAGGCCTTGAGCGGGACGGCGTCGCTGCTGGACATCCAAAGCGGGGCCGTGGCCGTTTTCGGCGGAGCGTCCGCCTTGTGCACCATCGGCACCGCGAAATGCCTCTGGGCGGGTGATGCCGTGCGCGACAACCTGCTGAAGTACACGGGCGCCAACAACGACCGCGACCCCATCCTGGCACGCATCGGCGGGGCCGTGCCCACGGCCACCACCACGGGCTACTACGTGGAGGACGTGAACATGGACGGCGTGGTGAAGTACACCGGCGCGGGCAACGACCGCGATCCCATCCTTTCCAACGTCGGTGGGGCCGTGCCCACGGCCACCAAGGCGGGCTCGGTCCCGTAGATGGTCGGCGGTCGGCCTAAGTAGCCAGGGGAGCGATCGGTACGGAAGGACGGTCGGGGCAATGGCCCTCAATCGTCCTGCTCCATCCGCCGCTCGTTGCGCCGCATGCGCAGGTTCAGCAGCTCCACCAGTACGCTGAAGCCCATGGCCGCGTAGATGTAGTTCTTGCTGATGTGCACGCCGATGCCGTCGAGGAAGAGCGCGATGCCCACCAGGGCCAGGAAGGTGAGGGCCAGCACCTTCACCGTGGCGTGCCGGTTCACGAACGTGCTGATGGCCTCGCTGGCGAAGAGCATGATGATCACGGCGATGATCACCGCCAGCACCATGATCAGGATCTCGTTGCTCATGCCCACGGCCGTGATCACGGAGTCCAGCGAGAAGACGATGTCCAGCAGGATGATCTGGGCCACCACGCTCCACAGGGACGAGGCCACGCGCGTCCTGCCGGCCTTCTCTTCCACCAGCTCCACCTTGTCGAAGATCTCCTTGCCCGCCTTCCAGATCAGGAAGAGGCCGCCGAGCACCAGCACCAGGTCCTTGCCGGTCACGGGATGATCGCCGAAGTGGACGATCGGCTCCGTCAGCCGCATCATCCAGCTGAGGGAGAGCAGCAGCAGCACGCGGGTGATCATGGCGAAGCCCAGGCCGAGGCGGCGCCCGCGGCGCTGCTGGTGCTTGGGCAGCTCCCCGCTGAGGATGCTGATCACGATGATGTTGTCGATGCCGAGCACCACCTCCAGCACGGTGAGCGTCAGCAGCTGGATCCAGCCATGGGCGGTGAGGAAGACCGAAGGGTCGAGCTGGTCGATGGGCAGCATCCGGTGTCCGGTACAAGCATCGGACGGGCGGCGAAATTACATGCCGCCGCCGACGAAGCCCCGTTGCCGTGCAGAACGGCGGTCGCGCCGGCTCAGGGAGCGGTGCGGTAGATCGTGATGGTCACGTTGCGGTTCACCGGATTCAGCGTGTGCATCACGCGGTCCAGCAGGCCGGGTTCGGCGCGGCCCACCAGGGTCAGGGGGCCGGTGACCCGCTCCACCCGGGCCGTGCGGTCGGCCAGCCGCTCCGTGCCGATGAAGAGCACCGTGTTCGGCCGTTCCCGCACGTCGTACCGTTCCAGCAGGGCGCGCAGGTCGGCGGTGGTGTCGGTGTAGGTCTCCTGCGGTAGCCCCCACCGGCCCAGGTAGTAGAGCGGCATCATCGGCGGGTCGTTCTCCGCGCTGTCCTCCACCAGCAGCCCGCGCACGTCCTGCCCGCGGAGCATCCGCATCGCCTCCACGCGCTCCCGCTTGCTGTAGCTGAAGCAGAGTGGCACCAGCAGGGCGATGTTCACGCACCAGGTCCAGGTCACCACGCCCTTCCACAGGCGGACATGCCGCTGCCACCACGCGCTGCGCGCGCGCCAGGCCTCCCAGCTGGTGTAGCCCAACACGAACAGCAGCGGCAGGATGGTGAGGATGAAGCGCTCCTGCTTGTTGGGGAACAGCGAGTGGAAGAACAGGAAGGACAGCACCGGCAGCCAGAGCAGCAGGGGCCGTGGCCGCTTGAAGAAGCCGAAGAGCACCGCGAGCGAGAGCGGGGGGATGAACACGCCTGCGATCACCAGCAGGTAGTTGTACCAGGGCTGGTCGAAATAGGTGGTGGAGTTGTCCAGGTTGTAGCGGACGTACTCGGTCATCTCCGCGAACGGCCGCCCCCAGATGAAGAGGTCGATGCCGCCTTGGACGAGCACCACGGGCACAAGCATCCCCAGCCCGAACAGGGCCGCCTGTCCCACTTCGCGGCGCAGCAGCAGCGCCAGGCCGGCGCCGCAACCGAAGAACAGCGTCTGGAAGCGCAGGTCCACCGCCAGCCCGGCGAAGAGGCCCGCGATGAACACGTCGCGCAGCGAGGGGCCCTCCGGGCGCCGGACCAGCCACCAGCCGCAGCACATCAGGGGCGGGATGCTCACCACCTCCACCAGGTTCCGTACGCTGGTGAAGGGCATGAAGAAGAAGAGCGCCAGGAACAGCCCGCAGCGCCAGGCGACGGCGGGGGAGGAGAGCTGCAGCGCGATGCGGTAGCCCAGCCGGACCGTGATCAGGCTCCAGGCCGCATGCAGCAGCCGCACCAGCACCATCTTCCATGCGGGATCCGTCAGCCCCAACCATTTCCAGGTCCAGAAAAGCAGGAAATGCACCCCGGGGTACAGCATCATGTGGCCGGTGGGGGTGGGCATGCCGGGCTGGTTCCACGGCAGCCATCTGTTGTAATCGGAGCCATCCACCCAGCTCTGCGCGGCCTCGATCACCAGGAAGTGGTCGTCCTGCGCGAAATAGCCGCCCGAGAAGAAGGCGGCCACCACCCGCGGCACCAGGGCGATGAGCGTGAGCCATTCCAGGGGATGGCGGCGTACCAGGGCGGTCCAGCGGGCGTACATCGGAGGGTGGAAAAGTAGGGCCGGGCCGGTTTGGATGATCCGCTAATTTCGATCGGTCAACGTCGCGGTCTTGTCGAGGAACGTCCTTTTCCTGCTTTCGATGGCGCCCTTGGCGCTGTCCGCCCAGCGACCGGTCGTGCTCCTGACCGAGGCGGCGGACCTGCGCGCGTCCGTGGCACAAGTGCCGGCCTTGCGTGCGGCGGGGATGGACGTGGCCGTGGTGGCCGCGGCAGGCACGTTCATCGGTGTGGTGAAGGATCCGGCGCGCGATGCGTTCCAACGGCTCGGGAAGCCGATCACCGCCCGGACCGACGACCGGGTGCTGGCCCGGTTGCCCGCGCACCAGCGGATCGGCCCCCTCTACCTCAATGCCTTGCTGGAGGGGCGGTTCGATGGTCCCGGCGCCCATGCCCCGATGGATTGGGCGGGGCATCCCGAAGGGGAGCATGGCCATGCGGACGCATTGCATCGTCCCGATGGGCCGCGAGGCGGGTTCCCCGACAAGCTGGACTGGACCTGTACGCAGAGCTATAACAGCGAGCGCATGCTGGGCACGGTGGTGGCAAGCACCTTCTTCCTGGAGAGCAACGGGGCCATCGATGCCGACCTGTACACGTGGACGCCCACGGCCATCGCGGCCACGAAGCTGCAGGTCATCGACGCCTGGACCATCTGGAGCCGTACGGCAACGCTGCACGGCCGCAATGTGACGGCCATCATGGACTGGTACGAGCCGTCCGGTGGCATCCCGGTGCAGGGCTACGAGCCGGTCACGCATGCGTCCACCCAGGACCAGCTCTGGATCGGTGCCGTGATGCAGAACCTGGGGCGGACCGAGCCCTCCACGCTGCTGCGGATGGACGGCTTCAACCACGACCGCCGCATGCAGCTCGGTGCCGACCAGGCCTTCTGCGGGTTCATCGCCTACAATCCCACGGCACAGGGAGCCCCCAACCAGTTCACCGATGGCAAGGTGGGCTATGCCTATCTCGGCGGCCCCTACCTCCAGATCCTCTACAAGGCCAATGGCTGGAGCACCGAGCAGCTGAACCGCGTGTACGGGCATGAGCTCGCGCACATCTTCCATGCGTTCGACGAGTACACCGCATCGGGCATCGCGAACTGCTCCCGCTCCTTCAACGGCCGGCAGAACCTGAACTTCCAGGGCCCCCCGTGCAGCGGCGGGGCGATGTGCGTGATGGTGGACAACAGTTTCGCCGGCGTCGGCAGCGACCGGCGGTGGAACCTCTGTGCCCACACGCCCTATCACCTGGGCTGGACCGGCGGGCTCACCCCCCCGGTCTGCCTGTCGCCGGTGGCGGACGTGGTCCTGCCGAGCGGCATGGTCACCCTCAAATGGGACCGAAGCGGCGCGCCGGCCCTGGCCACCGGGCAGGTCAAGGTGATCGACCGTGTGACGGAGGCCGTGGTGATCTGCGAAAGCGTGGGCCAGAACGATTCCCTAGTGGTGTCGTTGACCAACGGACAGTACCGCTGG
>JAFDZF010000155.1 GCA_018267055.1 Bacteroidota bacterium | reverse complement strand
GATCCGCACGCCTTTCCGCCGCCACCAGAGCCGGTCGCGCAGCTGGGTGCTCACACAGATGATGCCCGCCGCGCCCAAGGCCGCCAGCTGCGACATCACGCGGCCGAGGAGGTCGCGGAGGAACCCGTCGTGCGGGGTGCGGTTGAGGTCGCTGCCGTGGAAGGTGATGACCACCGGCACGGGGCTGAACAGCACGGAGAACAGGGCGGTGACCGTGCCGTAATGGGCATGCACCACGTCGGGCCGGAAGTCGCGGACCAGGGCCTTGAACTTCTTCCGCAAGGCCCACAGGCCTCGGGGCGACATGCGGCTTTCGAGGAAGAAGACCTCCACTTCCGCGTGGTGCATCTCCCGCATCGCACGCGCCTGCCGCCGCGAGAACACCATCGTGCGCTCCTCGGGCTTGCCGGGGATCACCACGATCAGGCGCAGGGGCCGTTCGTCCGTCATGCGGCGAAGATGGCGAGCCGCGGCCGAACGCGCGGTCAACGGTTGGTCCGGACGTCCTCCGGCCGCACGCGCCGCCGCAGCACCAGGAACCGCACGATGCCTTGGAGGTAGCCCACGCCGTAGGCGATGTGCACCGTGAGGAACGCCCCCACCAGCCAGGGCAGCGCAGCGGGACGCTTCCCCCGCACCGCCAGGCGCAACGAGACGCCCAGCACGGTGAGGCCGTACACGGCCACCAATGCCAGCCAGCACCAGCGCAGGAACGGGACGAACGGCGCCAGCACCGCCCCCCCGAACAGCGCGAGCACGAAGAGCGGCGGTGCGAACTGGCGCAGCGTGGCCGGCGCGCCGAGCTTGCGGTTCACCAGGGGCTTGAAGAGGCCGTACTCGCGGTACATGCGCCAGAGCTTGCCGATGCGGTCGCGGGGGAAGTACTGGATCCGCACCTGCGGCAGCAGCACGATGCGGCCGCCCGCCCGGAGGATGCGGCCGTTGTGCTCGTCGTCCTGGTTGCGCACCAGTTCCTCATCGAAGTACCCGATACGGTCGAAGAGCTCGCGCCGGAAGCAGCCGTAGGGCACGGTGTCCACGTCGCGCTCCTCCCCCGTCCCCAGGCGGAATATCGCATTGCCCACGCCCAGCGGGCTGCTGAGCACCTGCGCGATGGCCCATGCCTTGTCGGTGCCGTTCGCGGGGAGCGTCTCCCACACCCCGCCCACGTTGTCGGCCTTCAGGCGGTCCAGGGCCTCGGTGAGCGTGGCGGCATAGTCCGCCGGGTAGCGGGAATGCGCGTCCATGCGCACGATGAAGCGGCCATGCGATGCCCGGATCGCGGCGTTCAGGCCGTGGGGCACCACGCCGGCGGGGTTCTCCACCAGGCGCACTTCCGGATGGGCCGCAGAGAGGCGCTCCACGATAGCGTGCGTGCCGTCGTGGCTCGGGCCCACGGCCACCAGCACCTCCAGGTCGAAGCCGCGCCGCTCCTGCGCCAAGGCATCGCGCACCGCGTGCTCCACGTAGCCCGCCTCGTTGCGGCAGGGCATCACGATGCTCACCACGTCCCTCATGCGGCAGCGGCCTTTCGTTCACGCGCCCGGCCCAGCAGGACCGCCAGCACCACGATGCCCATCGGCATGGCGAAGCCTTCGAAGACGAGGCCCTTGAAGATCTCGGGACCATCGCGTACGAGCAACGGCAGGAAAGCCACCCAGCAGCCGGTCCCCATGATGGCGAACACGCGCAGCACCATCGGCCCCGCGGGCGGCAGGGCACGCAAGCGCATCAATGCCCCCCAGAAGAGCCCCAGCAGCAGGCCGCCGAGCGCGAGGCCCGCCCAGCCGCCATTGATGTACCAGCCGGCCGCATGGTGGATGGTATAGCCCTGCCCGGGCGTCAGCCGGGCCTGCTCCGCATAGTGGTCGTAGGCCGTCGGCGGCCGGTCGGCCTTCACCACCCGCGGCACCAGCGAGGCCGCCAGGTAGCGCGCGCTGATGAAGGGCGCCGGCCGCACGTGCTCACGGCAGATGCCGTACAGGGAGAAATGCGCGCAGAACAGCTCGTTGGAGAAGAGCTTCTCGCCGAGCTCGGTCACCGCGCCCTTCGGGTGGCGCGGCACGTGCTGGATCAACGGCAGCGTGAACGGCGCGTCCTGCTGGTTCCCCTCCAGGTCCAGCTCGCTCATCTCCTGCCAGGTGAGGTTGCGCACCTTCCCTGTTACGAACATGGGCACGAGGCACACCCCGAGGTAGAGCACCAGCTTGCGGCGCTCCAGCCGTGCGGCGTTCCCCAGGAAGATCGCGCCGCCCAGGAGCAATGCCATGAAGAGCTCGTGGCGGTTCCCCAGGACCATCAGGTAGAACGCGAAGGCCAGGATCCCCGCGGGATAGGCCCGGCCGGCCCAGCGCTGGCCCAGCCCCTTGAAGTAGCGCCCGCCCGGCGACGTGAGGTGGATGGCCCAGCCCATCAGCAGGCTCAGGCACACCAGCTCGTTGCACAGGGCATGGATGGTGGCCCCGGCATACTCCGCGTGGCGCGTGTACTGGTAGATGGACTTCTCCACCGCAATGGCCTCCAGGATCACCGGCCGGATGATCGCATAGCTCGCGATGGCGCCCACCGCCGCCAGCAACAGGAACACCCGGTGGTCCACCACCAGGGCACGGCGTCCGTCATCGGCCGGCCGGGGTGACCGCCGCACCACCAGCCATACGCCCGCCAGCAACAGGAACGTGAAGGCGGCATAGCCGAGGAGCGCGATGGTGTAGCAGCGGTCCACCTCGAAGGGGAACATCTTCTCCATCAGGTAGTAGTAGTTGAACCCGATGCGGTATCCCTGATAGCCGCTCAGGGCATCACCGATGAAGAGCCAGGCACCCAGGAAGGTCCATGCATACAGTACGGCCATGCCCACAGCGAAGGACCATTGCCCGGTGCGCCGCACGATGCGGACCGTGAAGAACACGAGCAGGACCGTGATAACGATCAGCAGCAGGTAGGCCGTCATGAGCCGGGGACCGGATGATGCAGGAGACGCAAGAAATGAAGAAGCTGCTGTCCGCCATCGCGCGCAGGGTCCAGCACGTGCACCGCCTGGTCGCGCCAGCGGAGCTCATCGGCCTCGTCGGGCGAGGGACAGACCACCAGGGCCGCCGCCCAGGCCGCGATGCGGGTCCAGCCCTGCAAGGCCCCCTTGCCCAGCACGAGCACCACCGGCCGCCGCGAAACGAACAAGGCCAGCAGCGCCAGCAGGCCCTGCTCCCGCACCACCAGCAGGTCCGGCCGTGTACGGTGCTCCGCGGCACGCACCGCCCGCAGCACGCGCAGGCAGGACAGCGGGCTGCGCGGCGCGGGCACGTGGGCCAGGGTCCATTCCAGCTGCGCATCGGCGATGGCGGCGTCCATGCCCCTGCGGGCGGTCGGCTCCAACACGTGCAGCAAGCCGGGGGCCGTGCGCGCTTTCGCCCGCAGGTCGGCGCGCACCCAGCGGACGTCGCGCCAGGTCAGGGCGAACAGCGCCGCCAGCGGCACCACCACCAGCAGTGCGGCCATCCACCACACGGGCCATGCACGGACGTACAGCAGCGCCAGCGGCAGGAACAGCACGAACGACCACCCCAGGTTGAAGGTGTTGCGCGGGGCCGTGTAATAGGCGTCCAGCACGCTGCGCAGCGCCACGAACACCCCATAGAAGAAGGCCCCGATGAAGACCGCGCGGCACATCACCTCCATCGCCGCGCCCGCCTCGCCGAGGTAGGCGCGCAGGAACGGCGTGGCCAGCCCCTCGAAGCCGGCCAGCAGCAGCAGCGCGCTCCCGATCGACAGCCGCATCACGCGGGCGATGCGGACGTCCAGCTCGCCCCAGGCGCGCCGCGCCACCAACCCGGCGGCCGAAGGGAGCAGCAAGAGGCTCAGGGGGGAATAGGCCGCCCCCGCCACGTTGATCAGCGTGATGCCGAAGGCGAGCTGCGCACCCACGCCGAGGCCTTGCACATGGTTCACCAGGTATACGGGCAGCGTCAGCAGGCCGGCGAAGATGACGTCGCCCGGCAGGCGCAGCATCCCGTAGCGCAACATGCGGCGCTCGTCCGCGGCATCGCGCTCCGCCGGCGCCTCGTTCCAGGCCCAGGCGAGCACCGCCCCGCTGAGGCCCAGCCAGGCGAAGCCCGTGGCCCACAGCACCCGGGCCAGGTCGCCGAACACCAGCATCGCCGCATTGGGCACCACGGCCATGCCCAGCATCTGCAGCACGTTCGCCGCCGTCATGCGGTGGCTGCCGCGCAGGTGGCCGTAGACCAGCACGTGCAGCATCAGGCCGGTGGTGAGCAGGGCGATCGGCAGGCTCAGGCCCGCCAGGTCCGCCGATCCGAAGAAAAGCAGCGCCAGCGGCCCCGGCAGCACGGCCGCCAGCCCCAGCAAAAGCACCGCGACCAAAGCGATGCGGCGCGTGGCGCGGCGCAACAGGCCCACCCGCCGTCCGGGCGAGGCCACCATTGCCACCGAGCGCACCAGCCCCACCGCCAGGCCGCACAGGCCGATCATCTGCAGGAACGACACCGTGCGCCGCACCACGGTATACCGCTCGAAGCCCTCCCCGCCCAGCCGGTCCGCAGCGAGCTTGTACACCAGCACCGTGGCCACCAGCACGACCCCCTCCGCCAGGAAGGTGAGCACGTGGTCCCGTGCGCCACCGGAGGTGCGAGCGCCCGCCATGGGATCAGGCGGCCTCGGCGGCCGTTTTGTGGAACGCCACGCCACGCAGGTGCATCAGCGTCTCGCTCACGTGCGTGGTGCCGTCGCCGTCGAGGGGCAGCACCACGGCGTCGTCCTGTCGCCACCAGAGGTGATCGCGCACGCCTTCATCGGAGCAGATGATGCCCGCGGCGAAGAAGGCGGCCACTTGGCTGAACAGCCCGCCCATCCAGGGCCGCGCGATGCCGCGTACGGCGCTGCGGTCCAGGTCGTCGCCCATGAAGGTGACCACCACCGGCACCGAGCTGCTAAGCACGGTGAAGAGGGCCGCCACCGATCCGAAATGCACGTGCACCACGTCGGGCCGGCGCTCCTTCAGCAGCTTCTTCAGCCGCCGCCGCGAGCGCAGCAGGCGCAGGAACGAGGTCCGGCTGGCCAGGTGGAAGAAGGTCAGCTTCGCCCCCTGCTGCACGAACCCCCGCGCCTGGGCCTTGGAGGCCGCATAGGTCTGCCCTTCCTCCGCGTCGGGGATCACCACCAGCACGTTGAAGGCGTTCCCGTCGCGCCGCGCGAGCCGGTCCAGCTCGCTGAGCACGTAGCGCACATCGCGCCAGGTGGCCCAGCCCAGGTACGTGAGGGCCACCACCAGCACGATGCCCATGGTGTACCACGGCGTGGGCACCAGGAGGTGGACCGCGCTCCCGACCAGCAG
>JAFDZF010000154.1 GCA_018267055.1 Bacteroidota bacterium | reverse complement strand
GGCATAGGGGTCGGCGGGGAACCGCCGGGCGTGTTCCGCGGCGGAGAGCACGTGGCGGTCCGGGCGGTCGCCCACACGCGAACGCAGCGGCACGGCCGGAGGTACCAAGCGGCTGATGCGCACGTCCAGCGGGAGGTCGAGCGGCTGCCCGTTGAGGTTGCGCACCTGCACGGACAAGCTGTCGGCGCCCTGCCGGTCCAGGCCCTCGCCCACGTCCATGGTCAGGTCGATGCTGCGGTAGCCGACGCTCAGCGACGTCTCGCTGCTCTGCGATTCCCCGTTCACGTCCGTGGCGCTGGCCTGCACCGTGTAGGTGAAGGTGGGATCGGCCGCGCGTGCGATGGAACGGTCGGCCTGGGCCAGGAAGCCGATGGTGAAGGTGCCGTCCGCCGCGGTGACGGCCGTGCCGCTGGCGATCTCCGTGGGCCGGCCCGGCGGGAAGATGGAACGCCAATAGGTGCCACACCACCAGGGCAGGCGCGCCTGCCGCGTCACCGTCCACCGCACCTGCGCGCCGTCCAGCGGCACCCCCGCATAGCTGCGCGCCACGCCGGTGACCTCCGCCTGCTGCTCCAGCTTGGGCGAGGACCGCACCGGGTCGAAGACCACCTCGAAGGTGGGCCGTTTGTATTCCTCCACGCGGATGCTGCACGCACCGTGCTCCTCCTGCAGCGTCATCCCGCCGGTGAGCGCGCCCTGCGGCGCGGTGAAGGTGCCGTGGAAGGAACCGAACGCGTCGGTGGTCACCTGCAGCGAATCCACCACCTGGCCGTTCACGTCGCGGAACACCACGCGGGTGCCATGGCCGGCCTTGGTGACGGTGGTGCCGCCCCGCTTCACCGTGACGATGCCCTTGAAGAGCACCGGCTGGCCCGGCCGGTAGATGGCCCGGTCGGTGAACAGGAAGGTGCGCAGCGTGTCCATCCCGACCTGTTCGTCGCCGCGGCGCCAGTAGTAGCTGTCCTCCGCATACAGGCGGTCGTTGTCCTTGGTGATCGTCCAGTGGTGCTGTCCTCCCTGCTCTTCGGGCACGGCCACCTGCGCCATGCCGTCCGCGTCGGTGGTGGCGGAGCCCGCGAGCACGTCCTTCCAGGAACGATCCGTGTAGCGCTGCACGTAGAGCTCGGCCTTGGCGCCGCTCACCGGGGCGCCGCTCTCGCGGTCGAGCACGGCGATGCCCGCGGCCTGGGGCAGGCTGCGCTGCGCCAGGGCCAGGCGCGTGGCGGTCACGGGGGCGAACAGGATGTTCCCGCTGCCGGCCTTGGGATCGGGCATGGCCGAGGCGATGAGGTAGTAGGCGCCCAGCGGAAGTCCCTCCACCGGCACGTCGGTGAGGTGGGCATTGAGGTCGCCATCATCCGGCAGCGCCACGTCCCAGGTGCGCAGCGGAGCCAGTTTCAGCAGGCGCTTCAGTTGGTCCTCATCGGGGTAGCGGTCGCGGGTGCCGGCGTCCGTGCGCTTCACCACGCGCAGCCAGAGGTGCGTGAGGTTGGTGTGCTCCACGTTGATCCGGAAGGCCTGGTCGGGCGCCACAGCCTGCTCGGCCTGCAGCCCCAGCGCGGGGGCCTGCAGCTGCGCCATCAGCGCCGCCGCCTTCCGCGCACCGAAGGAGCCGGGGAACCTGGTCTGGGCCTCGCGGCACAGGTCCACCGCGGTGCGCCGCTCCGTCCTCCAGACGTCGCCGGCGAGCCGCTGGTACTGCTGGGCCTGGTCCGCGTGCCATTGGGCCATGGCCGTGGCGACCTCGCTCCAGCAGGTGTTCTTCGTCAGGCGGGTGCGCAGCGTCGTCAGCGCATCGAGGTAGAGGCTGTCCTTTTCCGCCAGGGTGCTGCGGTCGCGCACGAAGGCGAGGCGTTCCAGGGTGACGTCCACCAGGGCATCGGGCTCGTTGTCGCGCAGGTGCAGGTGCTCCAGGCGCTGGTAGAGCCGCATCGCCTGCCATTCCCAGGCCGTACTGTCGCGGTGCGTCAGGTTCCGCACGGTGAACGCGTCGAAGAGGTCGAACAGCCGGGGATCGTCGAGCCGGAACCGCCAAGCGGGCTCGGCCAGCCGTGTCTCGCTGTTGCCGAAGATGACCAGCGCGCGGTGCGCGAGCAGGTCGAGCACCGTGGGCCGGAGCTTCATCGCCTCCTGCCGGGAGCGGTCGCTCTTCCGGCCGTCCAGTGTTCCCGCCTGCTCTCCGTCCGACCAGAGCAGCAGCCGGTCCAGGTCCCCCACGGGCATGGCGGCCAGCGAATCCTCGGGGGCCACGGCGGCGCGGTGCTCGGCGATGACCTTGCGCATGAAGGTGGCCTGGTCCCAGGTGTCGGGGTCCTGCGGATCGCCGGCGCCATTGGTGCGCTGCAGCACCTGCCAGCGCATGTCCTGGTAGAGCCGCCAGTACAGGCCGCCGGTGACCGAATGCAGCAGTTGCTTCAGCGGCATGCCGGCGGCGGGCCGGGCGTCCAGCTCGGCGGTGCGCTGCTCCAGCCGCGCCAGGGTGGCCTTGCGCTCCACGCCGGTGTAGGCCTCCAGGCGCACCTTGTACATCCAGGCCTTGAACTCCGTATCCCGGTCGTCCGCCGCCTTGGCCTGGTCCAGCGCCTTGTCCACGAGCGTAAGCGCGCCCGCGTACTGGCCGATGCGGTCCAAGGAATCGATGCGGGCCCAGGTCGGGTCGGCCGGCGGGTTCTTCTTCACGGTGTTCTTGGCGGTGGCACAGCCCAGCACCACGGCCACGAAGGCGGCGGCACCGAGCAAGGATCGTTTCACTTGCTGCATCGGTCGCTTCCACCGCGGGTCGCTCCGCGGCGTTGTACAAAGCTCGCTGTTCATTCCGGGTCGCGCGTACGCGATGCCGTACACCCTGGGAAGGCCTGCGTTCACCTTCACCCACGGCCCGAGCGCCCGGGCACCGCTAGAACGGGTAGTGCTCCTGCGCGAACGCGATGTCGGTGGGCGAGAGCTCCGTGTTCCAATCGATCTCGATCCCCTCCACTGTGAACTCCTTGGGGATGGGGTACTGCATGATGGACCGGCTGTCGAACGCCGTGGCGTCCACCTCCTGCTCCGGGTACTTCCGGAACACGTTGCTGTCCACTTCGGGCGGGTCCCACCCTTGGTACTTCTTGTACCACCAGTACACGTAGGGCTTGTTCCACGTGAACCCGAAGTGGGGGTTCGCCTGCTCGTGCTCACAGCCGATGGCGTGGCCGAACTCGTGCACGATGGTGCGCCGGTACTCCTCCTCCGTCGTGCCCGCATCGAACCAGCCGAAGTTCATCGTCGGAACATGCTGCCGCCGGTCCGACAGGCAGTCCGTTCCCACGGCCGACCAGGAGCCCAGGCCGGGCCTGAACGCGACCCGGACCTCCGCCTCGCCGGCCTCCACGAACGTGAAGCGGATGTTGGCATGCTTCGACCATTCGCCGGCATACTGCTGCACCTTGGCCTTCTGCAGCGGCGTGCCTTCCAGGAACCGCACGCGCAGCTCCTTGCCGGGCGCCCAGCGCTTGCCATGGCGGAACAGGAGCCGTTGCAGATCGTCCCCGATGCCGTCCCCGGCGGCCAGCACGTCCTCCACCCCTTGCGCCTTCCGCAGGAACACCAAGGCCTTCCGGGGTGCGGCCACGCGCGCGACGCGCGGCCGGCCGTTGGCGGGAGCGGTCGGCGTGATGCCGTGGAGCAGGTTGTCCGCGCGTTCGGTGAACGCGTTGTAGAGCGCGATCAGCGCCTGTTCGGAAAGCTCGGCCGGGACCGTTCTTACAGGTTGGTCCACGCAAACGTGCAGGGGAAGAGCATTGTCCATGGGAAGTGGTGGTTATGGGCTCCGAATCAACCGCCCGCTCGGAGGGCCGCGACCGTGAAGAGCGCAGGCCCCGGCCCCCGGATTTCCCACGGAGCGCGGGCGCTGCGCGTGATGTCTTGCATGCGGTCCCCCCTCGCCGACGCGATCGTCCGTGCGCCAATGCCGACGCCCCCGGAGGCGCTTCTCCGGGGGCGTTGGTGTCCGGGATCGGCTCCGCTTCAGTTCCCGTCCTCGCCGTCGGCATTGCCGCTGGCCGCCTGCGGAACGAACTGGTCCACCAGCTTGCGGAGGCCGTCGCGGTTCTTGGTCCAGAGCTCCACCACGGCCTCGGCCTTCACCCGGCGCGGATTGGTCTCGCTCACCTTCACGTCCAGCTCGACGAACGTGCCCGCCGGGACCAGCAGCGCCTCGGTGCGGATGTGCCGGTCGGACATATCGGTCTTGCCGAAGCCCACGGCATTGATCCGCACGGGGGCCAGCCCGATGGTCTCCTTCTGCAGGCCACCGTCCTTGTCCACCAGGAAGGTGGGCTTGACCTCCACCGTGTAGTCGAGCCGGTCGCCGCTTTTCACCTTCGCCCGCGATCCCTGGAGGTCGATCGCCTTCAGCTCGAAGAAGCAGGCCGAGCGGACCTGGTCGAACGCCGCGACCTCGAACGTCAGTGCCAGGGTGTCGGTCCCGCCGTTCCGGGTGTCCACGGTCCGGGTCACCGTGAAACTGGGGATGCTCTCCTTCTTCACCTCCTCCGGCTTCTCCACCCGCTTCTCCCCTTCCAGCACCATCTTCATCACCGTCCGCTGCCCCACCGTCTGCTCCTTGTAGGTCTGGTGCGTGGCGAATTCGCTGCTGAACCGCTTCACCCGCTCTTTCAGGAGCGAGTCGATGTAAGCGAAGCCGATGTCGAGCACCGCGGGGATCAGGGCCGCCACCACGGCGCTTTCACGGCCCCGCGCAGCGGCTACCGCCGGCCGCTCCCAGGTGAAGTAGGGCGCACTGAACGCGATGGTGCTGGACTCCGAGGCGAAGCGGCCGACGGAGCCGTTGCCGTCGTAGACCTTTTGGGCGGCGCAGGGGAGGATCATGGTGCAGAACAGGGTAAGGGAGATGAGGTGTCTCATGAGGTGGGGGTGTTGATGAGGCTCCAACGCTGCCAGACCTGCGCCATGGAAGGCCGCAACCTGACCGCTGAGTTCCATTGTTCGGGCTGGTCCCCGTACGTGTGCACCCCGATGACCATGGAGGTGCCCGGATGGAAGAGGGGCGCGCCGCTGTCGCCCCGCTCGGTGTCCGCGTCGTGGTAGATCAGGCGCTCGGTGACCCGGGTGATCGTGCCCCGTGCGGTGTTCAGCCGGAACGCGCGGTCCTCGGGATAACCGGCCACTTCGATCATACGCGCGGGGTCGTCCGCGCAGGGCCGATACCCCAGGCGCCCGCCCACGGCGACGAAGAGGTCGTCGTTGTCCAGGATCACCGCGCCGTGGTCGTACAGGTCGTCCCTGTTCACGGTCCACCCCTCCACGCTCTTGAACTTCCGCGCGATGACCTGGCCGTACGGCGCATTGCATCCGCCCGGGCACACCTCAATGCGCTCCATCCATCCGCCGAGCCGGTGATCGAACACGCAATGCCCGGCGGTGATGAGGCAGGTGGGCGAGATGAAGAACCCGGTGCCGTACTGGACGATGCCGCTCCGCGAACGGCAGATGAGCAAGGCGATGGCGCGGTACGGAAGGGTGGAGGCATCGGCCGGCCGGCGGTCGTCCGTGGGCCCGATGACGACCCGGCGCCGTTCCATCAGGCCGGGCAGCACCGGCCGCTCCGGCAACACGTACGAAGGCCGGTCACCGCCCCACGATCCATCGTCCATCGCCCCTTCGGGAGGGACCGCGTCCAGGTCGAGCGGCGGCACGGCATAGCTCCGCCCCGGCTCCACCGGCGCGGCCTCCAGCACTTCAGGGTCATCATTGGACACGGTGCGGAGCAGCTCCCGGTCCGTTCCCGGATCGATCGCAAGCGTGCAGCGGTGGAGGGACATGGCGGTGGTACCGACGGCCCTCTGTGGCCTCCTGTCGGCAAGGCCAAAGCAAGCCCCCGCCGCAGGCGCGATGCAGCGTGTTCCTCACGGGACATGGAGGGTTCTTTGCACGGGTCGGCCGCGCACAAGCGGACGCCGATCGGCCCCGGCTTCCCTTCGCGGGAAGCGCGGAACGGGATCCTGGGGAGCGGAACGAAGGACCGTGCGGCCGCCTACTGCGCGCCTTTCCCGATGTAGCGGTCCAGCCAGCCGAACACCGTGTCGTGCCACTGCATGCTGTTGCGCGGCTTCAGCACCCAGTGGTTCTCGTCGGGGAAGCGCAGGAAGAGGGACGGCACGCGGCGCGCCTGCAAGGCCGTGAACGCCCCGATGCCCTGCTCCACCGGGATGCGGTGGTCGAGGTCGCTGTGGATGATGAGCGTGGGCACGCTCCAATCCTTCGCATGCAATGCGGGGTTGAAGGTGTCGTACGCGGCGGGGTCGGTGAGCACGTCGGCCCCGTTCTCCCACGTGCTGAACCATTGCTCCTCGGTGGTGTAGCCCATGCCGCGCGCGTCGAACACGCCGTCGTGCGAGACCAGGCATTTCCAGGGCGCTTTCCACACGCCGGCGATCCAGTTCACCATGAAGCCGCCGTACGAAGCGCCCAGCGCAGCGGCCCGGTCGCCATCGAGGAAGGGATAGGCCTTCAGCACATGGGCCCAGCCCTTCTGCAGGTCCTCCAGCGGGCGGTCGCCCCAGTGCGTGCTGATGGCGTCGGTGAAGGCCTGGCCGTAGCCGGTGCTGCCGTGGAAGTCGATCATCACCACCGCATAGCCGGCACCGGCATAGGTCTGCGCGTTCCAGCGGTAGCTCCACATGTCGCCGAAGCTGCCCTGCGGCCCGCCGTGGATGAGGAAGGCCACCGGGTACTTGCGGCCTTCCACGTAGTTCGCCGGCTTCACCACGTAGCCGTGCACGGTATCGTTGTTCCAGCCGATGAAACGGAACTGCTCATAGGCGCCGAAGGCCTTGGTGGCCAGCTTGGCGTTCACGTCGGTCAGCTTGGTGGGGCGGTCGTCCACCCGCACGGTCTTCGGCGCGGCCAGGTAGAGCTGCGACGGGCTGTCCATCGCGCTCTTCAGGTACACGAAGGCGGTCGGGGTGCGGGCGAAGGCATCGATGTGCCCGTTGCCGGAAAGCGTCGTCACCTTGCCGCTCTGGATGTCGCAGTGGAACAGCCGCGTGCTGCCGCGGTCGCCGGCGGTGAGGTAGAAGCCCGTGCCGTCGGCGGTCCACTGGAAGTCGTCCACGCTGCGGTCCCAACCCTCCCCGACGAAGGTCACGCTGCCGTCCGCGTTCAGCACGCGCAGCTGGAAGCGATCGGCCTCGAAGCCGGGGCGCTTCATCGCCTTGTAGGCCAGCCGCGTACCATCGGGCGACGGGCGCGGGCTGGCGTCCCAGGCCTTGTTGCGGTAGGTCAGGTTCTCCGGCGCGCCGCCGGCGAGGGGCACGCGGAAGATGTCGAAGTTGGTGCTCCACGGCTCGGTGGTGCCGGCCTCGCGGGCGCTGAAGTACACCCACTTCGCGTCGGGCGACAGGCTGAAGTCGCCCTCATCGCCGAACGGCTTGCCGGGCACGTCGCCGTCGAAGCCGGGCGTCAATGCCACGGGCACGGCTTTCGCGTCGGCGCCTTCCCGCGGGAGCGCGATGTGGAACAGGTGGTTGCGCGTGCCGTCGGCCCAGGTGTCCCAGTGGCGCACGAACACCCGGTCGTATACCGTGCCGCTGCCCATCTTCTTCTCTTCCAGCTTCGCGGCCGTGCCCAGGATCTCGTCGTCTTTGGCATCGGGGAACACCGCCACGACCACCACCAGCCCCTGGCCATCGGGCGATACCCGGAACGCCTGCACGTCCAGCGGGAGGTGCGTCAGCTGCTCCATCGTGCTTCCCGCCGCGTCGGCACGCCACACCTGCATGGTGCCGCGCTTCGCCCGCAGGAAGTAGAGGTGCTTCCCGTCCGGCCCCCACTGCGCGCCCACCGCCCCGCTGTCGCCCACGGCCAGGCGCACGGCCGGCCGCTCCGGCTGGCGCAGGTCCTTCAGCCACAGGCTGCTCACGCCCTTGTTCTTCTCCAGGTCGGTGGCGCGCACGCCATAGAGCGCGCGCTGGCCGGCGGGGTCCACCTGCAGGCCGCTGATGCGGTCGACCTGGATGAGGTCCTGGTAGGTGAAGGGGGACTTCTGCGCGGTCGCCGCGCTGCTGAGCAGCAACAGGCCGACAAGGAGGGAAGAGCGGGACATGGCGGATGGATGCGCGGCAAGCTAAAGCGGCGGATCAATTCGTCCACACGGCGTAGCCTTTGCGGCGCAGCTCCAGGGCGAGGCCCTTCTCCACGTCCAACGCCTCCGCGCGGCCGAGCGGACCGATGTGCTGATAGAGGCTGGGCCGCAGGTATAGCCCGTACCGCTCCACGATGTTGGCCGAGAGCTTGTGCCCTTTGGCATTGCGGTAGCCGGTCTTGTGCTGCGCGAAGCGCTCCTGGGGTGTCTTGCTCGTCATGCCGACGTAGAGGCATTCGAGCACGCCATTGAACTGCGGGTTGGCCGCACGGAACTTCCAGTCCTCGGTGTACACCTTCCGGCTGAGCTCGATGACGTAGACGGTGTAGGCGGTGGGCATGATGGGACAACGAGGCGATAACTCTCAAAAGGACGCCTAAGGTCATTGCATCCTAATCATTGCTCAGTGTCGAACCTACTTCGATGACCTATATCAATGAGATCCTTGAGAAGATTAACACCAGCGGTTATATGCAATCTTCCCTCATTACCGAAAAATGCCGCATATCTCATGTGACAATCATGTGGCCAATCAATAGGCCGATCGCTCGGAGCGTATTTGCCAGAAGTCTCCATACAGTCATTCGTTGATGGGTAAAGGAGAACGCCGTCGGTGGCATTGAACTGTACATTGTACACGAACATCTGCCTCAAGTCTGTATCGCTCGGCTTCCCGTTGGGTGGCACCTTCCACTTGGTATCAACGATGATACGCTTCTGCTGACCCTCTCTAGTGTGATCCATCACCATGTCCGGCCGGAGGGTCTTCTTGTTCCAGAAGCGCATGGACCGTTGGTTGCGGATGGTGAGATCCAGCGAGCGGAACTCCGGCGCACGGGCAGCCTTGCGGAGAACGCGGAACACAAACTCCTCGAAGAGCTGGTTCATGTTGAACATCAGACCGATCAGTGGCATTGACCCACCCTTCAGATCCGGTGCATGGTTCAACACGATCATCTTGGCCAACTGCACCGCGCGGGCATAGGGTGCGGTCTTGCGGTCCAGGATGATGCGGTCCAAGTTCTGTGGCGTGAGTTGGCGATCGGCTATGTTCTCGAACGCCCAATTCAAGCCCTTGGCGCGGCTCGTGATGGAACTATCCCGACCAAGATCACCGACCAGTAAGAGCGCCTGCTTCAGCAAGCTGTGCAAGAGGTGGTCCGTATCGTAGACCTGATGCTCCACGAAGAACCGCTCTTGATGGATAAGGTTCTGCTGGATGTGACGGGGGAAGTCCAAACGCCCTTTCAGCGCGGTCTGGTTGCCACGTGTTCGGCGGTACCGCTTTATGAGGCCTTGGTGCACAAGCTCCTCCACATCGCTCACGAACAGCGCAAAGAAGAAATCGAGGATGTTGGAACTGCGTTTATGCAAACCTGCCTCCGTGGTACTCTTCACCGGCAGGTCGTAAACGGTGCCCAACATCGTAAGCAGGGCGTTCTGCCACTTGGCTTTTGCCACGGACGTACCCTCCTCACGCCGGTCCGCCTTGGGCAGCACTTCGATCACGGTGCGGCCCACTTGCACCACACCTACGTGCTCGGTGAACGTGAAGCTCTTGTGACCCACGCTGAAGAATCGGTTGCCGTTGGATTCATTCCAGGCGATAAGGCGGTCCACTTGCGCAAGGGTCAACCCAGCTTCCTTCCACGAAAGGCGCTGATGCTCGAATACCTTGATCGCTTCAGACCTTTTCATACAGCGAACGGAATGCGCGTTCGTCCCACGTGTCCATCGGGGTCACGGTATGCACGGTGCGTGGCTCGTGCGCATCATTGTCGTTAGCGCCGAGGAAAAGGTCATCGGCGGGATCTTCACCCACCACGAACCGTTCACCCAGAACCAGTTGCAATTTGGCCCGGTCGCGGTGGAAGTACTCCTCCAACTGCGGAATGATCTTGTCCTTGAAGACTTGTTTAAGTGCAGGCAGTGGGTCCTTCTCCTGGTGTAACTCCCAGAGGTGGCTGTGGCCGATCTGGTGGTCCTCATCCAATAGCTGCACAAGCCGCGCATTGATGCGCGTGAGCATCTTAGTGATGTCTATGCTGGAACCTTCGAGCGCTTTGAGATTGGCCGCCTCGGGCATCATGGGCACGAAGCTGAAGCGGCGACGAAGGGCCGCATCCAGTGCCTCTACGCTACGATCGGCAGTGTTCATGGTGCCGATGATGTACAGGTTGTCCGGTATACTGAACGGTTCTTGCGAATACGGCAAGGTCACTTCCAGCGCCTCCGGTCGACCTTTGCGCTTGTTCTCCTCAATGAGCGTTATGAGTTCACCAAAGATGCCCGCCACGTTACCGCGATTGATCTCGTCGATGATGAGGACAAAGTTCTGTCGCTGGGCCGATGTATTCGCTGGTGCCGCTTCGGCGACGAAGAAGTCGCGGTTCACATCCTCCTTTTTGAGTTTGTAGATGGTCTGCTGAGAGAATTGTCGCGCATAGATCTCAACCCAAGGGATAGCCTCGTTTATGGCGAGCCACTCGACCTTGCGGAAATGCGGGTAGCCGATCTCCGATTTAGGGTCGTAGTAATAATCACCGGTCACACGACCGATGGCCCGCACCACGAAATTGCCGAAGGTGACCACCACGTAGTTACCGGGCTTCAGGTAGTGCGTGAAGATGGACATGGCCGTGTGGTCATACTTGGACTGCCCAGAAGCCAACGGAAGCGCGCGTATCTGCTGCTCGGTCAGGCCGGTCAGGTCATGCTGACCGAGGAAGCCGATGGCAACCACGCTGTTCTCGATGCAATAGTCGTAGATCATCTGCTCCTCCGAGTTCTGGGAATCTCCCAGAGACATCTTGAAGAACTCTGCTTTCGCGACTTCTTCCTGTGACAGGTTCACTTGGCTCTTCACCTTGGCCGCTTCGCCGCTGGCATAGAACTCGGCGCGTTGCACCATTTGCTTAAGAACGCCGGGCCGTACCTCGTACTTCAGGTAGGTATCTCCATCGGTTGGCTTCATGGGTTTGATGCCTTCCACGAAGTCCTCGTAACCAAAACTTTGGTGGAAGGTGCAGAACCCAATGCGCCCAGCTCCTTGCTCGTTCTTCCAGTCCTTCATGCGCAAGGCTTCATACCGGGCCTTGATCTTCTCGCGGTCGCCGGAATTGGCGGCGTAGAACTCCGGATCGCAGATCTCTACAGCAGAGTTGATGGTGTGATGGGTCTTGCCGGTGCCCGGAGGCCCATAGAAGATGCGGTTCAACGGTATTCTCATAGTCGAATGGGGTGGTATGGTAGCGTCTCCGATCGTAGCCTGCTTAGCTACCCAATCATGTAGTTCCTTCAACGTTACAGCTTGCGCTGGATTCAAAGCGATGGCTTCGTTCAACATCCGAAGCACGGTTCCCGGTTGTTCCAGGTAAATGAACCCGTTCTGGCCCATACGCTCTTTGGCACCCAGGTAGCCCTTGGCCTTGATGTCGTCCAGTTTGTTCTGAAGCCCCACGGCCAGTGAGCGGTCACCGATGATGTTGTATTCATTGCCGTCGCTGGCGCGCGGTTTGTCCTTGAGGAGCTTGGCTTTGCCATAGAAGCCCACCACCTTGCCCGCGCTGTGGAAGACCACTAGGTTATTCGCCCCAGAGAGTTTCGGTGGTGCGGTGTGCTGCACGAAGCCCAAGACCTGCCCAGCCGGGTTCCGAGCATTATCAAGATCAAAATTCCAACTCTCCATGGGCGTGTTGCCCTGCTGGATGTAGCCGTGATTGCTCTTGTCCTGGCTGGGTCGCTTCCAATCGTTGCTATTCCAGGTCAGGTTCATCATGATCAGCCCGAGGGGCGCTTCGAGTTCCAGAACGGATACGCCCCGCAGCATCGCATCCTTTAGTGCATCATTGTCCGTACCGGAACCACGGCGTATCTCGACCAGTTTCGTCCCACGGATCCGTTCATATTCGGTAGCGACCGCCTTCGCGTTCAGTTCGAACACGTTGTCCGGGAAGGCATCCCAACTATCGCCGGTGATCTTAACGAACGCCGGTGAACCGGCAGGCTGGAAATGCTCCACTTTAGGTTCTAACCATCCGGGCATTCTTCCAATGTCCTCTTCATTAATAAGGACCCCCAGCTCCACTTTTGGCCAGACTTCTCGGTGCTGAAGCACGGCGCGGCTTCCCAACTCCATCATGCTGTACCCGCGCGTCAAGGCCAGGCGGACATGATAGGGGTCTTGGATCACATGCTTCAGCAATTCTTGACCGCGACGAAGGAAGGCATCGTAGCTCTCCGGATGGTTCAATCCAACATAGTGTCGCTGCAGGCGCTGAAGCTCCTCTGCCGAATAACCCATGGATCAACCTTTCTTGCGCGGCGCCCGCACCTTGGTCACTTTCAACAACTCATACTCGGTGCGACCCGCTTGCGCGCCATCCTGCGCCACCTTGGGCACTTGCTTCAAATGCACCGTTACCAAAGGACCGAAGCAAAGACGTTTGAACGCCTTCATGGCGCTGTCCACGACCTTGCCATGGTAATCCTTCTTGCCTGCGCGGAAGTGGAAATGGCTCGTTGTTTCATCGCCACCGACCAACAAGCCTTTCATAGGTGCTAGTACCAAGGCCTCACCTGTTTCGGCCTTCAGGCGTTGTGCGCGTGTGTACGCCTGCTCTGCATTCATCCGCACACCATTCCGAAGCGTGTGCGTGCGCGCCACCACCTTGGCTCCATGGCTCGCAATGGCATCCACCATGTCGCGGTAGTTGGTGCGGACACGCGGGTGCTTGTTCAGCAACGCATCCACCTGTTCGTTGGAACTCCCCGGGTCTATCAGGGTGGTAAAGGCCTTCAGTACCTCTTGCTCGTTGCTGACGCGGATGTGGCCCAACTCCTCGGCCTTGAGCATGCTGAACCGGATGCCGTAGCTCGAAGCGAAAGAGGGGCCGATGAACAGGTAGTTCTCCTCCTTCGCATCGGGCGTGGTGTTGCGCACGCCGGGGCGCTCCAATGCGGCAGCGAGCGCATTCACCAGACCCTGCGCCTTGGTGAGCATGGTGCCGAGAAAGTCCGCACGTACCCGATGGCCATTCACCGGTGCACCGTCCAGCGCGAGGGTGAGGTCCGCATTGGCCAACTCAGCGCTGATGCTGTCTTCCAGTTCCTGCTCCAGACCTTTCACATGGTTCGCATCGGCACGTGCCTGGAACCACGCACCAGAACCGTACTCGGCTGAGGGCTCGGTGCCCACCAACGCGCGCACCTGCTCCAACTGGGCTTCCACCTCCGATGAAGGGCGGTGGCGCTTGCGATCGTCAGAATAGTTGGCGGACATCCGGACACAATTTAGGGTCACCAACGGACAACTGGACAAAGCCCTTGGCACCACGGTGCGGAGCGGCGGGCTTGCCTTCCTGCGAGTAGTCGCGAGCCTTGGAGAACAGCTCTAGCCAATATGCTAACTTAGGCTTCGTGAGTTCATGGAACCGAGGGTCATGCTTGGGGTATACCACCACCAGCCCGCAATGGCAGCCGAAAGTAGACCGCGCTCCCCCACTACCATCCAATAGATCGGCAACGCGTTCGAGGTCCGAGACCTTCACCCGCTCAAGCATACGCTCAGTGCAGAAGTTCACCAAGTCGATGTCATCAGGAATATGGCGCGTAGCATCCACGAACGACCCGTTCACCCATTGCATGGCGTGGATGCCGAGCTCCAGAAGGGCAGCCTGGTAGCGTAGCAGCCCTTGCCACAATGCTTCGCGGTTGCTCATGCCGAAGGGGGCAACAAAACGTTCGTGCAATAAGGGAATGTTAACTGGGTGAATGCCAGTTGGCAGCAGCCCTTGGTTATTGAACTCTGGCAATACCATCACCGCCGGTTTCGAGCAGCGCGGCGGTTCATGTCTCTCTGCCAAGCCTTCGTTTGCTCAATGGTCTTCAGCAAGGTGTTGAAGGCACGCCGCGAGAGATTGACAACATAGTTCGTATCCGTTCGTGCCTTCTCCATCAGGTGAACAGTGTTGCGATGGGTGCGCAATTCATCTAGCCGTCGTTTGAGGTCTTCATCTAGCATGCCCTCATTGCGCGCAACCCTAATCAACCAGAAGAAGTTCTGCTTCTTAAGTGTTGCTTCGATATCCCTTGTCCAGTCAAGCGTGGCTCCTATCCTTCCGCCCGGGTCGAGTTTGCTTAGGTAGACGTCCCCTCGCATACCATGCAGTCTGATTCCCTGTGCGACCATGTCGCCGAGAATGGCCTCGCAGATCGCGCCGTAGTCGATAACCTGCGCCCGTACATGCGCATTGATCAATGGTGACTGCACAAAGAGCGCAAGGCCGAGCTTATACAGCCATCGGGCACCATAGAGGGTGTCGCTCAACACTTCCTTTAGTTCTGCATTCGCGATGTGCGGAAAGTCTTGAAGAGGCATGGCAGCACGCGGAGTCACTTCGCGCAATGCGAAGTCGCGGACCAGGTCCATTACCTCTTGGCCAAACTGTTCCTGAATGTTTATCCTATTGTTCGGCATGGCTATTTAGCGCATTTACCATAAAGTCTCTCCGCGTTTAACTATACAGATGGTCAATAGCAGTGTCCAGGTCGAGAGGAAAGAAGCCATCGATAGGGAACTCTCGTGCGAAGTGTTCAAGATGCGCACGCTTGGTTCGCTCAATGACCTTATCCCAATTCCACGGAATAAGGGACGTTTGCGTCTGAGAATTTCTTATCCAGGCTTGAGTATCCAAGATATCGATGATCGTTCGCACCCTGGCAATGGTAACATCGTTCGATATTCGGACAACCCGTGATACCGCATCCAGTTCCAATGTATTCGGCCGAATGACATCAAATGTGACCTTAAAGTCTCTTTCGAATTCTGCGCGAGTCATTGTTCAGGTGGGTTTCAGTTAGTAGCTGCTCATATTGTCATATTCGACGAATGAGGTCCTTCCCATCCGCCTCCAAGTGCGCCGTCCTTATCATTCCTTTGATCAAACTCCGCCCCACCTCCTGCATCGCGCTTCCGGCGCGTGCGAAGCCCAGCCAGCGCCCCAACAGGCGGATAGCCTCCTCGCGCTCCACCCAGTTGCGGCCGATGGCGCTGAGGAAACTGGCCTTGAGGAAGTCGCGGTCGTAGTCCTCCAGGTTGCGCGCCAGCAGGCGGTAGGCGCCGTTGTCGTTCTCCAGAATGCCGCGTTTCACGGCGGTGATCAGGTCGGAGCTCAGGACATCGCGGATGTTCTTGCCCAGCCGTTTGTAGCCCAACTCGGTGGCCACATCGTGCAGGGCCGTTTCGCGGTCGCGGGCGCTGCCAGTGCCGAAGACCTTGCGGATGCTTTGCAGCACTTCCTCGCGCTCGGTGTCGCCGATGGACGTGAGTGACTGGTCATCCTCAGCGGTCGTTCTCCTCTTCGAGCGCTTGGGTGGCGCGCTAGGCTCGGCTTCATCCAATGGTTGACCGAACAAGGTCCCATGGTCCCGCAGATGTACGCCGCCCGGTTCACTCACCATGCTGGTGGGCGGCTCCTCCCGCTCCGGCAACGCAATGGCATCGTACTCCGCCTGGCTCAAGCCCAGCTCCGGATCCACCACCTTGGCCTGCTCCCAGCTCAATCCATACAGCTTGCACACCAGCACGTCGATCTCCCGCTCTAGAGCGGTGGCTTCGGGACTTGGGGTCATTGTACTCCTCCGTTGAACTAAACCTCCAAGGAGCTTGTCCGCAGTTGCTGAGAGGAGCTTGATCGGAAGTGCCTTCACCTCTTTCGCCTTGATCTTCGGAAAGAGTTCATCGAACTCGCTAAAGGTGTTGCGGAAATACCAATAGAGCAGCTGGCTATTGAGGTAGGCAAGCAAGGTGTCTTCCGAGGTGCGAGTAGTATCATGACGCTTCACAATAAAAACGGTCTGATCAATCACATATGAGTCTTCGATAGTGGCCGCAACCAAACCTGTCTTGCCGGGTATCTGTCGGAGTAAGACCCTCTTCCCATGCATGAAGCGCTCTTGCCTTGGCTCGGCTAACCATGGCCCATACGAGATGTACTCATCGTTCCATTGAACATTGAAACGAGTAAGATTCGTGCCCCGCAACTCCGGCAGGTATGTCTTATTGACCTTGCGCTGAGCGTTGAACACTCTTCCCTCAACGTGTGCAGCAGTCTGAGGCGGTGTGCCCTTGCCGACTTGGTACTCTTTGATGCCCGTGACGACCTCGAAGTCTTGTCCTAATGGCACAGTTCGGGATGCGAGCTCATGGATTAACTCATGCGTTGAGGAATCCACCGTGACAATGAACGTGAGGTTCTGATTACGCCGAAATTCGCGCGTATCGAACATGTGCTTCTGGACAAGTTCAGCCTTGATGACCTCCACGTACCTGCCGACGGGAACCGCCGTCGAATTCTCCATAATCAGCACAGCCACTTCGACTGCTACCTCATCGAACACATAACCCCTAGTATCAACAAGGGTCAGGAGTGAGTAATTGTCCAAGATGAATTCCCGCAGTGGTGCGCAGTTCTCGTTCCCGAGAATCGTGTTCGGGATAATGAAACTCACGCAGCCATTTCGCTTAATGAGCCCCTTCGAGCGTTCGACGAAAAGATGAAAAAGGTCGAACTGGTTGATAGCGACCGAGTACTTCGAAGCAAGCCAGTTGCGGCTGTCCTCCATCAATTCGCGGACCCTCACATACGGCGGGTTGGCGATGACGATATCGAACCCCGCATCGTTTGTCACGTTCGCATTCAGAACTTCAGGAAAGTCAAGCTGCCAATCGAAGTAATCCAGCGGCTTATCCTTCTGTTTAGCCAGGGTGCGCAGCTTGCCTAGCGTCTCCTCATAGGCTGCCAATTGAATCCTCTCCTCGGCCGCGCGGATCTGTTCCTTCTTAGTGAGGTCGCCGATGCGGCCAACGCTGAGCATGCGACCCCGAAACTTGTCGCGGTTCAGTTCCAGTTGCTTGGTGAGCAGGTCGATCTTCAAAGCGCGCACTTCAGCTGCCAGCTTTTCCTTCTTGGCCTTGGGCTGATCGCGGAAGAAGAGCTCGGTCTTCTCATGCAGTGCTTCGACGGCCGCGCGTACGTCCCTCACACGGTCCGTATTGCCCTTCAGGTTCCAATCGATCTCCAGCACTTCGCCATTGAACTTGCCCAACAACGAATCGCCCACAACGATCTTGTAATCCAGGTTGGGCAGCGTGCGCGGTGCACGTTCATCCACGATGATGCTGAGCCAGAAGCGCAGCCGTGCGATATCCACCGCGCCGCGCTCGATGTCCACGCCATAGATGCTGTGCTGGATGACGCGCAGCTTCACCTCGGCGGGCTCCCAGTGCTCCATGCCCCAGATGCTGCTAAATTCATCGGGGCTGAACTCCTGCAGGTGGTACACCGCTTGGAAGATCTCGTGGAGGATGCCCATGGGGAAGGCGCCGCTGCCGATGGCCGGGTCGCATACTTTCACGTCGTGCAGGGCTTTCAGTAACAGGCCGCTGTACGGCGCCAGGGACGCGCCGGTGCCGTCCTTCAGGAAGGCGCGCAGGTGATCTTCGAGCGCCGTATCCTCCTTCACCCCCTTCACCTCCTTTTGCAAGTAGTTCTTGAGGTACTGCGTCAGGCTCTCCTGGCACATGTAGTGTACGATCTCCTTCGGCGTGTAGAAGGCGCCCTTGTCCTTGTTGTCCTCCAGCAGGTTCTCGAAGATGTGTCCGAGCATCTCGGGGTCCACGGCCAGGGTCTGTTCCTCCGGCCCGGCCTCGTGTACCGTGAAGTTGTAGGCGTTCAGGAAGTCCAGGAAGCCACGGTCTGCTTCCTCATCGGCCTTTGCTGGGTGACTGAAAAGCTCAGGTGGAAAGGTGAGTACTTGGGTCTTTTCATCCAGTGAATCCTTGTCGAACAGACCGCCGTTGAGGAACGGCACCTTGCGCTGGCCACCATCAGGCATCCGGTACGCATCGCCCTTCCGTTCTGCGTTGAGGGTATCGAAGAAGAGCGGGACGAGTATGTTGGGATAGAACGCCTTGTCCGGCCGGGCTTGGAACAGACCCAGTACAAAGTCGAGTTCGCCATCGTCATAAGCGCTGGTGGTTGCTCCCAGCCAACGCTTTTTCTGCAAGAAGTAGAGGAATACAAGGCGGCCCATGAGCTTCTTGCAGAAGTCGCGCGCATCCTTCTCGTTACCGTTGAAATAGACGGTGAGCTTGTTCTCAGCAGGTTTGCCGGTGACCTTCTCCACCCATTTGCCCTTCTCCTTCACCATGCGCTTGCCGGTGAGGTGCTCCACGAACTTCTGGTAGTGTTCCTTGTACTCGCGGAAGAAGGCTTTGCTCACCTTCTCCACGCTGAAGGCTTCGAGGAGGTCCTTGAGCGTGACCGGTTCGGTCTTCTTCGCCAGCGTTTCGAACTGGCGGGCGGCGGTGAGGCATTTCTCGCCCTGCCCTAGCAGGTAGGTGTAGCGCTTGGGGTTGTTCGCATCCCAGGTGCCATTCTCCTTCAGGGTGTTGCTGTAGAAGCTGAATCGCCACAGCCCTTGCTCTTCATCCACGAAGGCGATCAGCGCACCGCTGTTACCGCTCTGCTTTACGGGTTGCTCTACGGCCTTGCGGATGGCCACGCGATTGCGCGACAGGTCAACATCCTTCGCAACGGACACTTCGAACAGCCCGACGACGTTGCCATCGTTCAGTTGCACATCACCGAACTGGCGAATGTGCTGCACCTGCTTCTTGCCCGCAACAGTGGTGGCCTCGTGGTCCACGGGTCGTGCGAACACATCCCTACCGGGAAAGATGGTGGTGACGAGTTTCTTCCACTGCTCACGCGTGTAGGCATGCTCCAACAGCGCCTTTATCTCTCTCTGCGTCATCGGCCCTAAGCGAACGATTCGGAAATGATGACCTGCGGCATCGGCTTCAAGCCGCCGGTGCGCTCGGCCACTAAACGGTCGGCCTTGGCGGCCTTGGTCGGCAGGTGCTCATCATCAGCGGCTTCCAGCAAGGGGAATTCGCGCAGGATGGCCATTAGCTTCTTGAAGGTCTGCTCACGTGCCGGGTAGACCACCGAAGGCAGTTCGCCAGCGGCAACGGGCACGGGTTTGCTGGTCTGCACGTTCTTAAGCAGCTTGTTCAATTCGCGCGGCAGCTTCTGGAAACGCCCACGGCGGATGCTCACCTTGGCGTTCTCCAGCAGCAGCTTGTCCTCGCCGGTGGCATACTCCATCCAGCCGGCCTGGTTCAGGAAGTGCAGGGCCTTCTGCTCGTTGGGGCCTAATTTGGTGCTGGCGCGCTCACCCAGTGCGGCCACCTGCTGCTCGGTGTGGAAGCTGTTAAGCGCGGCTTCGATCTGCGCGTGGTGTTGTGCGTGCAAGGGCCGGGCCTTCTCGGTGGCGTGCGCTTCGAAGATCTTCGCGGCTTCCACGAAGGTCTTCTCGTCTATGCTGAGGTCCGGACGGATGAAGTAGAAGGCGTCGCGCTTGCGGTCCTTGATGAAGGCGATGGTGGTATCGCTGGTGAGCGGCAATTTGCGACCCACACGCGCACGCAGCGGCACGGTGGCGCGTATGCGCAGGTAGTCGTCCGGGTTCTCGGTACGGAATCGGCGCAGCACTTCCAGGTAATGCAGGCGCTCATCGCGCTCCTCTTCGGGCACGCGCTCGAAGAGGCCGAAGGTGCCATAGGTCTCTTTCTGGGAATAGATCTGGCTGTCTTCGCCCAGCGCACTGTGGAAGGCCTGCAGTTTCATGAAGGCCTTCTTCTCCAGCTCGATCTCCTTCTCCGTGCGCGCGGTGGGGAAGAAGTTGAAGATGTGTATGTGCGAACTGCGCGTGCCGATGCGGTTGACCCGGCCGATGCGCTGCATGAGGCGCGTGGCGTTCCACGGCGTGTCGTAGTTCACGATCACGTTGGCGCGGTGCAGGTTCACGCCTTCGGCCAATACCTCGGTGGTGAAGATGATGTCGTAGTCATCGGCCTGTTCCTTCACCGGCGCGTTCGCGTCGAAGTTGAGGCGAATGGTGGTCTCCAGCTCCTTGCGGTTGCTGCTGTCCACGGCCATCACATGGTGGAAGCCATCTTTCTTCAGGCGTTCCACCACGTAGCCGGTGGTCTCCTTGCTTTCGCTGAAGATGACAAGCTTCCGGTTGTCGTTCACCGACCGGTCAAAGAGCTGTTCGTTCAGGCGCCGCTTGAACTCGTCGTACTTGGGGTCGGCCTCCACCTTGTACCAAGCGGTCATCAATTCCTCCAGGATCTGCTGGTCGCGCTCGATGCCGGCGAGGAATTGCTCGGTGAAATCCTCCCGTTGGTACACCTGCACCTCCTTGCTGTCCAAGGCTTCGTTCAACAACTGCTCCAAGGCCGCATCGTCCTCTTGCAGCACGTATTCGTTCACATCGTGCTTCGGAGCGATGAAGACGCGGTCGTCCGCCAGCATCTTCAGCATGGCGCGATTGGCCTCGTGGTAGCGGTGCAGTGTTTTCTTGAAGGCGAAGAAGCTGCTGTCGATACGCTTAACCAGGAGCGTTTTGATGATGAAGGCGAGCTGCTGACTGATGCGCTCGGCCTGCTGCTGCTTCACGCCCGTGGCCCGCTCATGCGCGGCGCGTGCGTCCGCGTTCATGTAGCGGATGGCCTGGTAACGGAAGTAGCCCAGACCGTTCACCGTATCGCTCGCGAGCTTGATGGTCTTGTCGTAGAGCGCATCCAGCTCATCATCAAGCTGGTAAAGGATCTGGTGCGGCGGAACCACATCGGGGAAAGACAGGCCCTGTGCCTTGATGTCCTCCGCGTATTCGGGCGTGTGCTTGATGTCCGTGCGTGTGCGCCGCACGATCACGGGTTCCAACACCTTGGTGCGGATCTTCTCGCCCATGATCTTCAGGTCGCGGGCCAGCAAGGCCGGGTCCGCCTCCTTCTTCAGCTTCTTGTACTCCTCGATCAGTGGCGAGAAGAAGCTCTGCAGATTGCCCACTTCCAAGGTGCTGCGCTTGCTGTCCTGGAAGAGGTAGAGTTGGTTGCGGATGTCCTCCGGCCGGTTGTTCAGCGGCGTGGCGCTGATGAGGATCACCTTCTTCTGCACGCTGCCATCGGGCGCAGGGCGCTTGCGCGGGGTCTTGCAGATGCGCTGCAGCTCGTGGAACATGCGCGCCTCGTCGCTCCTGAACTTGTGCGCTTCGTCCACGATGATGAGGTCGTACTGTTCCGCGCGGGTGATGTTCGCCAAGCTGCCGTTGGTGATGAACTCCACATTGGGCACCTCGAAATCGTCCTGGATGGTGCGTTTCCACGCGTTCTCCATGGCCGGCGGATACACCACGAGGATGCGCGTGCGGTAGCCGTTGCTGAAGTAGAACTTCTTGGCGATGATGCTGGCCACAATGGTCTTGCCCAAGCCCACCACATCGGCCAGGAAGAAGCCGTTGTGCTTCATCAGCTTCGCGTAGCCGTCGTTCACCGCGTCGATCTGGTACACCAGCTTCTTGTAGCCCTTGGGCAGGTCGGTGATGCTCTCCGGGTCATAGTCCACGGCGCTACCGAAGTACTCCATCAGGAACTTGATGTACACTTCGAACGGCGTGAAGCCATCGCTCAGATAGGTCTTGTCCTTCAGCTCGGCGATGTTGCTGGGCAGCACCTCCACCGCCTCCAACCACAGCTGCTCGAAGGTCTTGGTGGCGAAGGCGACATCATCGTAGTCGCGGATCTCCACGTTGAACTCGAAGTTGGTCTCCAACCCTTGCACGCTGAAGTTGCTGCTGCCGGTGATGACACAGCCGCCGCTGTGCTCATTGAAAGGCTCCGGCCGGAAGATGTAGATCTTGGCGTGGATGTTCTTGTCCGGGTGCGCCTTGATCTTGATGCGGCCGTTCACCACATCGGTGATGAACTCTAGGATGCCCTCCTCCACCTCCTTTGTGTAGACACTCTTCTCGATATCGTCTCGCAACTCGCGGATCAGCTCTTCCTGCGTGACCTCCGTGTTGAAGTTGAACTCGAGGCCTTTCTTGGCGGCTTCGCTGATCAAGTGGTCAACGTCGATACCAACGAGTATGCGGATCTGCCCCACACCGCGGAGGTGCTCCCGGATGCGGAAGTAGCCGCTGCTCCGGAAGAAGCCCACCAAGGCATCGAACTCGGCCACGCAAACGTGGCTGAAGATGCCCTTGAACTTGTTCAGGAGGGTGTTGGAACCGGTGTTGGTGAAGAAGCGGGTGAACATGGCCCTCAAAGTAATCCATGCTTATCCCTCTCCAAGGTCATTTGTACCATGCGCTTGTTCCCATCAGCATTCCTCCCTATTCCGAGGACGGAGTAATGGGATCCGGCTAATCAATACCATCCCGCCCTATTATTTGTATGCGCTAGCAATCCGGCCATACTGCTGGGCCTCCATTAAACACGGAATAGAATCAGAATATAACCCCTGCCGGGGAAGCACAACCATGTCAAGGGCTAATCAAGATTGTTTCTTAATGCCACCTCCGGATCCAACGCACGCCCACCGAACAAGTGGTCCAACAAATGCCCCGCACACCATGGCGCCAGCGACACGCCCCGCGCCCCCAGACCATTGAGCACGGCCTCGTGCGGTGCAACAGCGCCGAGGAGCGGCCGCCGGTCCCGCGTGGTGGGGCGCACACCCGCGGCGTGATCGAGCACCTCCACGTCGGACCCGGTGAGGAGGCGCAGGCGCCGCAATAGCTCGTCGCGGCCCTGCGCCGTGGGACCGCTCCACACGTCGTTCCAGGCGAAGGTGGCACCCACGCGGTAGCGGTCTTCGCCCAGAGGGAGCAGGAAAACGCCGCGGTGGACCAGCTGTTCCAGGTGCAGCCCGGGAATGCGCACAAGCAGTGTTTCGCCCTTCACCGGCACCAGGCCGGGGAGCGCGGCGAAGGCCCCCTCACAGCGCACCAGCCAGGGCGCGCAGCGATCGCCGATGCGGAGGCCGCCCGCGATGGGAAGGACGGACGCGGGATCCACCACCGTTTCGGTGAGCCAGCCATCCGCCAGGGCTTTTGCGCGCTGGGTGTCGAGCAAGCGGCCCACATCCAGCCAGGCCGCGCCGCGCACCGTGCCGTAGCCGTGGGGGATCTTCAGCGGCGCTGCATCCAGTCCGGGGCAGGGCGTGCTGGCCATGAACGGCGCGCTGGCGGGATCCTGCATCGCACGCGCCCAGTGCTCCGCCTCGCGGGACGTGGGGAACACCTTCACCAGGTCCAGGGGATGCCAGAGCGGCACGCCCAGGTGCTCCTGCATCCGGGTATAGAACGCGGCCGCCAGCGGGACGAGCTCGGCCGCACGCCACGTGGGCACGTCGCGGCGCAGCACCAGGGGGTTCACCACCCCGGCCGCCGCGGCGGAAGCCTGGCCCGGGCGCGGACGGTCGAACACGTGCACACGCAGCCCGCGGCGGAGCGCTTCTTCCGCGAACACGGCCCCGGCGATGCCACGGCCGAGCACGAGCACGTCATGGGTGAACACCACGGCGCGAAGGAAACGGAAATGGGGCGGCGCGAACGCCCTCAGGCGGCCAGCAGGAGCTGCATGCGGGCGATGAGCTCCTCCTGGTCGAAGGGCTTCTGCAGCAGGTCGTCCGCGCCGGAATCCTGCACGGTGGCGCGCAGGTGCGGCAGCTCATAGGCGCTGATGATGAGCACCGGCGTGCGCACGTCGCGGGCCCGCAGGCCTTCCACCAGGGCCAGGCCGTCCACGTAGGGCAGGCCCAGGTCCATCACCAGCAGGTCGGCGTCCTCGGCGGCCAGCACCTGGTCCAGCTCGCGGCCGTCCTTCAGGGCGGTGAGGCGCCAGCCGGCGGCCTCGATGCGGCGGCCGAGCAGCGTGCGGACGAGCGCGTCGTCCTCGACGAGGATCACGTGGGGCATGGCGGGGCGTTCGGCCCTTATACGGGACCGCCCCGACCGGGGTTCCGCCTCAGAGGCGGCCGGTGAACAGCTTGAAGAGGTCGTGGCTGTTCACCGCCACGATGACCGTGAGCAGGAACACCATGCCGGCCATCTGCGCGTACTCCAGCACCTTCTGGTTGGCCGGGCGGCGCGCGATGGCCTCGTAGAGCAGGAACACCACGTGCCCGCCGTCCAGCGCCGGGATGGGCAGGATGTTGAGGAAGGCCAGGGCCAGCGAGAGGAAGGCGGTCATCTCCCAGAAGCGCTGCCACACCCAGCGCGGGCCGTACGCCTTGGCCATGGAGCCCAGGCCGCCCATCTGCTTGATGCCGGCCTTGGTGCCCAGCAGCTTGAAGGAGGAGGCGTTCTTCTTGAGGCGGTCCCAACCCAGGCTGACGCCCGCTGGTATGCTGGC
>JAFDZF010000153.1 GCA_018267055.1 Bacteroidota bacterium | reverse complement strand
GGGCGTGCTGGCCATCGCCTTCAACGCCTGGGCGCGCTGGATGCTGAAGCGGGGGCACGGCTATTCGCCCCGAAGCCTGCGGCGTTCCTTCCTGGGCTTCAAGCTCGCGCTGGCGGGCACCGGCTGCGCGCTGGTGATGTGGGTGCTCTGGGCGACGAACGTATTGCTGCACTAGCAGCGTGGGAGGAGCGATGAGGGAGGTGCGGACGGCACTTTCACATCGCCCCTTCCACCTTGCACGCAGCGGAGGAATATCTTCGCCGCGGAATGCAGGCGCTCACCATCCTGGAGAAGAAAGCCTTCGAGCTCACCCTCCAGCGCCTTTGCCACCAATTGATCGAGGACCACGGCGACCTGCGCCGCACGGCGCTCATCGGCTTGCAGCCGCGGGGCGTCCTGTTCGCGCGCCGCCTGCGGAAGGAGCTGGAGCGCATCACCGGCGACACGGAGCTGGTCTACGGCGAGCTCGACATCACCTTCCACCGCGACGATTTCCGCCGCCGCGCCGTCACCGCCATGCCGAGCGCCACCGCGCTCGACTTCAGCCTGGACGACCGTGCGGTGGTGCTGATCGACGACGTGCTGTACACCGGCCGCAGCATCCGCGCCGGGCTGGACGCCATGCTCAGTTTCGGCCGCCCGCGCGCCGTGCAGCTGATGGTGTTCATCGACCGCCGCTTCAGCCGCGAGCTGCCCATCCAGCCCGATTACGTGGGCAAATGGGTGGACAGCATCGACGGCCAGCATGTGAACGTGGAATGGGAGGAGAGCGACGGGCACGACCGCGTGCTGCTCCGAACGGGTGAACGATGAGCGACCAACTGAGCACCGACCACCTGCTGGGCATCCGCGAGCTGACGGCCGAGGACATCGAGCTGATCTTCCGCACGGCCGACGGCTTCAAGGAGGTGCTGGCCCGGCCGATCAAGAAGGTGCCCTCGCTGCGCGACATCACCATCGCCAACCTCTTCTTCGAGAACAGCACGCGCACTCGCATCAGCTTCGAGCTGGCGGAGAAGCGCCTCAGCGCCGACATCATCAACTTCAGCAGCAGCAGCAGCAGCACCAAGAAGGGGGAGACCCTGGTGGACACGGTGAACAACATCCTGGCCATGAAGGTGGACATGGTGGTGATGCGCCATCCCGACCCCGGTGCCGCGGTGTTCCTGAGCAGGCACGTGGACGCGCGCATCGTGAACGCCGGCGACGGCACCCATGCCCATCCCACGCAGGCCCTCCTGGACGCCTACAGCATCCGCGAGAAGCTCGGCCGGGTGAAGGGCGTGCGGGTGCTCATCGTGGGCGACATCCTGCATTCGCGCGTGGCGCTGAGCAACATCCAGTGCCTGAACAAGCTGGGCGCGGAAGTGATGCTCTGCGGGCCCACCACCCTGATGCCGCGCCACGTGGAGAGCCTGGGCGTGAAGGTGACGCACGACCTGGACAAGGCCCTGAAGTGGTGCGACGTGGCCAATATGCTCCGCATCCAGCTGGAGCGGCAGGGGAGCGACGGCATCGCCAACTTCCCCAGCCTGCGCGAGTACGCCATGCTCTTCGGGCTCGACGGCGAGCGGTACCGGCGCATCGGCAAGGACATCGTGATCATGCATCCCGGTCCCATCAACCGCGGGGTGGAGATCACCAGCGAAGTGGCCGACAGCGGGGCCAGCATCATCCTGGACCAGGTGGAGAACGGCGTGGCCGTCCGGATGGCGGTGCTCTACCTGCTGGCCGGGAAGATCTCCCGGGCCGCCCGTTGATATCGCCCGCCAGCGCCCGTCGGCCATCCGATGGCCTGATTATCTTTGACCACTACGCTTGCAAAGAGCGCCGACGAATGAACTTCACCATCGAGGACAAGGGCAAGTACGCATTGGTGACCACCAATGTGGACAAGCTGGACACCACCTGTGCGCCGGAACTGAAGAGCGAGCTGGTGTACCTGAACAAGACGGGCGTCCGCAACATCATCATGGACATGGGGCGCACGCGCTATTGCGACAGCTCCGGCCTGAGCGCCCTGCTGGTGGCCAACCGCCTGTGCAAGGGCGTGAGCGGCACCCTCGTGGTATGCGCCTTGCAGGAACCCGTGATGAAGCTGGTGCAGATCAGCCAGCTCGAGAGCGTGCTCTCGATCACCCCCACGGCCAGCGAGGCGGTGGACCTCCTGTTCATGGAGGAGATTGAGAAGGACGTGAAAAAGGACGAATGAGCATGAAACACGCACTACTCGCCGCCTGCCTGCTCACCGCCGGCCTCCGGGCCACGGCGCAGTGCACGCCCAACCCCTTGTATGCGGACAGCGTGTTCGGCGTGTGGCCCGACACCACGGAGAACTTCATCGGGGGGATGGTGGGCGTCTTCTACTCCGACACGATCAACATCATCATCCCCAGCAGCAGCACCGACGTGGATCCCAGCCTGCCGCCGCAGACGATCGACAGCGTGCAGTTCAACGGCATCGACAACCTGCCGCCCGGCCTGGCCGTGCACTGCAACTCGCAGACCGGTGGCCCCTGCACGCTGCTGCCCCATCAGCTCGGCTGCGGCCTCATCGAAGGCACGCCCACCCAGGCCGGCAGCTACGACCTGGTGCTGAACGTGACCGCCTACGTCACCTTCCTCGGGTTCCCCACGGGGCTCCCGTACGCTTTCCAGGGCTACAACATCACCATCGCGGGGACCGCGGGTGTGAACGACCTCGCCCCGGTAAGCCTGGGCCAGGTGCAGAACGTGCCTAACCCCTTCGCCAACCGCACCACCATCGAGTTCAGCCTGAACCGGGGCACCACCGCGCGCATCAAGGTGTTCAACCTGGTGGGAGAGGAGCTGTGGCGGGAGACCGTGCAGGCCAAGAGCGGCGTGAACCGCGTGCCCTTCGAGGCCGCCCGCATGGAGAGCGGCGTCTACCTCTACAAGGTGGAGGCCGGCGACCGCATGTTCACCGGACGCATGGTGGTCTCCCGCTAGCTGTCGGGACCCTTGGCCGCCCCCGGACACTCACCGGAAGCCCCCGTCGCGACGGGGGCTTTTTCGTCCGATCCCGGGCCATGCGCTTCGAGGTGACCACCCTGGGCACGGGGGCCGCGCTGCCGGCGCGCGGGCGCTTCCCCTCGGCGCAGCTGCTCAACGCCAACGAGCGGCTCTACCTGATCGATTGCGGCGAAGGCACGCAGGAACGGCTGCGGCAGGCCGAGGTCAACTTCAACCGCATCGGGCGCATCCTCATCAGCCACCTCCACGGCGACCATTACCTCGGCCTGATGGGCCTGATCAGCAGCATGCACCTCCAGGGACGCACCGAGCCGCTGGACGTGCACGGCCCGGCCGAGCTGAAGGAGGTGATCGACCTGCAGCTGCGCGTGTCGCGCACCTGGCTGCGGTTCCCCCTGCGGTTCCACGCGGTGGCCCCCGTGAACGGCGGCCCCGTGTTCACGGACGACCGTGTGGACGTGACGGCCCTGGCCCTCAAGCACCGGATCCCCACCACGGGGTACCGGTTCACCGAGCATCCCGCCCCGCGCAAGCTGCGGCTGGACAAGCTGGGCCTGGTGCCGCACTACCTGCGCAATGCCGTGAAGGCCGGGGAGGACCTCGTCCTGCCCGACGGGACACGCGTGCCCAATGCCGAGCTCACGCACGACCCGCTGCCGCCGCGGAGCTATGCCTATTGCTCGGACACGGCCTTCACGCCGGAGCTCGTCCCGTTCCTCGCGGAAGTGGACCTGCTGTACCACGAGGCCACCTTCACCGATGCCCTGGCGGCCCGGGCCAAGGAGACCTTCCACAGCACGGCCCGGCAGGCGGCCACCATCGCCCGGGAGGCACGGGTGAAGCGCCTGCTGCTGGGCCACTTCAGCTCGCGCTACAAGACCAATGATGGGCTGCTGGCCGAGGCGCGGAGCGTCTTCCCCGATACCCTCCTGGCCGAGGAGGGCCGCACGTTCGCGATCTAACGATCCTTGGTTCGAACGTTGATCCGCAGAGGGATCGATCCGTGTTCTATTTTCGCGGCTGTTTAGGATCGTTCTAAAGAAGGCGATGCGCATCCGGACCCTCCTTGCCGACCACAGCGAGCTCTCGCTCATCGGACTGCGGACCATCTTCGCGGACGTGCCGCGGGTGGAGCTGGTGGGCGAGGCGCGGGATGCGATCGAGCTGCAGGCCCAGCTGGTGCGCACCCGTCCCGACGTGGTGCTGATCGACCACACCGCCGAGGGCTTCGGGGCCGATGCCATCCGCGACGGGGTGCGGCGGTCACGCCGGACCCGCTTCGTGGCCATCACGCCCGATCCGTCCCAGCTGGCCCTGATGAGCGCCCTGCGCGGCGGCGTCACCAGCTACATCAAGAAGGATTGCGACGTGGCGGAGATCATCGACGCCGTGCTGCACACCGCCGACGGCCAGAAGTTCTTCTGCGGCAAGATCCTCGAGGCCATCCACCGCGCCTCGCTCGACGTGGACCGGATCATCGAGGAACCCTTGGGCTGCGAGCCCGTGACCCTGTCCGAGCGGGAGTGCGAGATCATCGCCCTCATCGCCGAAGGCTGCTCCTACACGCGCATCGCCGACCGGTTGAGCCTGAGCGCCCACACGGTGACCACCCACCGCAAGAACATCATGCAGAAGCTGGGGGTGAACAACACCGCGGCCGTGGTGCTCTATGCCGTGAAGAACGGCCTGGTGAGCCCCAACAAGTTCCTCTTCAACGTTTAGGCGGCCGCTCGTCGGTCGTCGGCAGCGGACGGCTTCGCTGCGATCTTCGATCCCATGTCCACGCTGATCGCCGATACCGGAGGCACCTCCTCGCGCTGGGCCCTGCTGGGTGAAGGCGGGGAGACCACCGTTTGGGACGATCTGCCGGGGTTCAATCCCGCCACCGGTGATCCTGCGGCGTTCCAGGCCCAGCTGCGCGAGCGCATCGCCCTGCGGACGGTGCCCGAGCAGGTGCGGCAGCTGGTGGTGTACGGCGCCGGCTGCGGCACCGAGGAGCGGAAGGCCCGCATGCGCGGGGCGGTGCAGGCGATCTGGCCGGAGGCCGCCATCACGGTGGAGACCGACCTGTTGGGCGCCGCTCGCGGCCTGTGCGGCGACCGGCCGGGGTTGGTGCTCATCCTCGGCACGGGGATGAACGCAGGGCATTACGACGGCACGGCCCTGCAGCAACGCCTGCCTTCGCTGGGCTATGTGCTCGGGGACGAGGGCAGCGGGGCCGACATCGGCAGGCACCTGCTCACCGAGGCCCTCTATGGGCGCATGCCCGCCGACGTGTACGCCGGGCTCTTCCCCGCGGGCCTGGACCTGGGCGAGGTGGTGCAGCGGACCTACCGTTCCGCATCGCCGCAGGCCTACCTGGCCAGCTTCACCGCCCGCTGTGCGGACCACCTGGAGGAGCCCTACCTGCGCGACCTGCTCACCGGCCGGTTCCGTGCGCTGGCGGAGCTGCTGGAACGTTTTTTCCCCACGCCGGCGAGCGCGGAGGTGCACGCCACCGGTTCCGTGGCCTTCGGGTTCCAGGACGTGCTGGGGCCCTGCCTTACCGAGCGGGGCTTCCGCCTGACGGACGTGCGACGTGGTCCCCTGCCGGGGCTGGTGCAGTACCACCGGCAACGACCGGGACGCTAGGTCCCGTGCCCACTACCAAAGCGCGCAGCAGGGAGAACGCGCTCTCGTTGTCCGCCGCGTGCACGGTCTGCAACACCTGTTTCTTCTCCACGGCGGTGAGGTGCCAGCTCAGGCTGATCTCCTCGTCGTCGTGGTGCCGCAGCTGCAGGTCCACGATGTGCAGCGGGAAGGGGACCCAGGCGCAGGCCTGCTTCACCATCAGGTCGTAGTCCTGGTCCTGCGACCGCACGAAGTTGCCATAGACGCTTCCCACGGGATCGATCAGCCGGCTGATCAGCGAGCCGTTCGTCGGCCGTACATCGAGCTCCCGCTGCTTGTCACGCATCTGCAGGATCACCACGCCGCTGGTGTGCTGCGCGATCCAGTCGCGGAAGGTGTAGAGGAACATCAGAGTGGTGCGGTAGCCGTAGTTGTCGCGTACGCCGGCGTCCATCACGCGCATCTTCGGCTCGCTCGGCAGGGTGACCACCGGGGTGATGTAGGGGAAGGAGGCGTTCATGCGCAGGGCGCTGGAAAGCTTCAGGTTGGCGGCGTCCTGGCCGGCGAACAGCCGTTGGAACTCGATGCTTTCGGG
>JAFDZF010000152.1 GCA_018267055.1 Bacteroidota bacterium | reverse complement strand
CTGCGGGCGCGCATCGTGCGTGCGCCCACGCCTCCCGGCACGTTCGAGCTGGTGTTCAAGCAGGCCGGCGGGGGCCGCGACCTGCGCTACGACCAGATCGACCTCACCGGCGATACGCTCGACCTCACCTTCCGCGTGCCGCCTACCGCACCCGGCGTTGCGCAGGACCTGTACCTGTGGAACGTGGCGAAGGCACCCTTCCGCCTGGAAGACCCATTGCTCCTGCGCCGTCGTTGGTCGCAGCGCGATACAGTGCTTGCGGCCCCGGCTATTCCGGGTGGAAGTGCCGCTGGCGGTCCCCGCTGACCGCGTGCTCCCACACCTGGTGGAGCTTGTCCCAGGTCCATTCGGCCCGCTCCCACGGCCACTCGTAGAGGTAGGTCATGTTCACGTTCATGTAGCCGAGGAAGGCCACCACGGCCACGGAAAGGGCGATGCCCAGGGTGCGTGCCCGCTCGGCGAAGCGCTCGATGCCCCAGGCGAGCGGGATGGCCAGCAGCGGGTAATATTCGATGAAGCCCCGGTGGCCATAGCCGCCGCCCAGCCACCAGCACCACCAGCTCGCATAGAGCCACCACGTGATGCCCACGATCAGCAGCACCACGCGGCCGCCCGCGACGCGGCGCCAGGCCATCACGCCGGCGGCCGCCACCGCGAACAGCATCAGCGGGCTATAGATGAACCAGCCGTTCTGGTGGCTGAAGAGCACGTCGAACGGATGCGGGTCGGTCCAGTGGAAGTGCTCGCCTTTCATGGCATAGGCGTTCACATACCAGCGGCCGGTGACCAGATGCCAGTACCAGAGCTGCGGGGCCCAAAGCGCCAAGACCGTGATCGCACCGGCGGCCGTGGCGATCCCATGGCGCCGGAGCAGCAGCAGGCGCCGGCGCACGTCCTGCACCGAAGTGGCGCCGTACAGCAAGGGGAACAGCAGGGCCCAGACGTTCATGGCGCGGACGAGCACGATCATGGCGCCGCATACGAGCAGGCCATAGAGCCGGGCAGGGGTGAGGTAGGTGTGCGCCCGCACGGTGAGCCGCGCCAGCCAGGCGAAGAGGAAGAACGAGTACACGTGCGACATCCCCGGGTCGATCATCGTGTAGAAGAAGAGGTTCGTGGCCAGTCCCAGCCCGACCACGGTCAGCAGCGCCGCCCAGGGCCGCACGAGGCGGACGAGCGTGTCGAACACGAACACCAGGCCCAGCACGCAGTACGTGGAGGCCCCCAGGGTCTGCGTGAAGGCATGCATGCGCCCATAGCCGTTGTCGTCCGTGCCCACGGCCCAGATGAGGCATTCACCGAGGAAGTAGAACGGGGCCTGCAGCAGCGCGGTGCCCATCTGGAACACGCTGACCCCGAGCCGATCGTCGATCAGGTAGGTCCAGGGCATCCGCAGCCAGGGGTGCCGGCCTTGCAGCGTGGGCAGGAACTGGTAGTAGCCCAGCTGGTCGCTCTCCTGCCACACCAGCCGGAACAGCCGCTCGTAGTTCAGGCTCAGCGACCAGTAGGTGCTGAGGGCGATGAGGCCGCCGATCAGCAGCCAGCGCAGCTTGTATGCGCGGTTGGCGAACGGGCGGTCGAGCAGCGGGGCCATCGCGTTCCAAAGTAAACCGAAGCCGCCACGGAGGCCACGGCTACCTTGCGCGCCGACCCGCATGGAGCACCCCCTCCCGCCCGCCTCCCCCCGTCGCGCCGGCCGCGATGCCCTCGTGCTGGGAGGCCTGGTGATGGCGGCACTGGCCGCGTTCGCCTGGCGCTACTACCTGGAGCGTACCGCCTGCTTCGACAGCGCCTTCTTCAGCTGGATGCTCATCGATGAGCACACGCCGCAGAGCGTGCTGGGCCGCTATGGCTCCTGGCTGCCGCAGCTCATCCCCGTGTGGATGGTGCGTTCCGGCGCCCCGCTGGAGCTGGTGCTGCGCACCTATTCGCTGTGCTTCATCGGGTTCCATGCGATCGTGCTGGCGGTGATCGCCTTCGCGCTGCGTGACCGGCGCGGTGCCATCGCGCTCCCCATCACGCTCGTCGCCGGGTTCCACTACATGTTCTACTACGGCATCAGCGAGCTGTACCAGGGCCTCTCGCTCACCGTGCTGCTGTGGGCGCTGGTGCGCCGTTATCTGGAGGCGACCGGCCCGCGCGGCCGTTGGGCCTGGGGCATCGCTGCGGGGCTCGTGGACGTCTGGGCCTCCTTCTACCACCAGCTGCTCGTGCTGCCGCTGGTGTTCTTCCTGGTGCATGAAGGGCTCGCCGGTGCCCGCTGGAAGCAGCGGTCGTTCCTGCTCCTCTCCGGCGTCCTCGTCGGCTGGTACGTGGTGCGCATCGCGGTGATGCCGGTATCGGACTATGAACAGGCGCGCATGCCGCGGGCGGGCGACCTCTGGCAGTATGCGCTCCGGCTCGGCGAGCTCGGCAGCACGCAGCACCTGCTGATGGTATGGACGAAGTTCAAGTCCCTGCTGCTGCTGATCGCCCTGGCCGGCGGGGCGCTGGTGCTGCAGCGCCGATGGCTCCAGGCCCTGTGGGCGGTGCTGTTCTCCGCCGGCTTCCTCGTGCTCACGCTCATCACCGACCGCGATGGCGGCTCGCCGACGATCTACGAGAACTATTATCCGGTGCTGGGGCTCGTGTGGGCGCTGGTGTTCGCCGATGCCTTCCTGGCGCCCGGGATGCGCTGGCCCGGGGCGCGCCTCGCGGCCTGGTCGGTCGTCCTGCTGCTCGGCCTGGTGCAGATCCAGCGCGGGCACCACCGCATCTCCTACAAGGTGGCCTACATGCAGCGCGTCACCACCTTCCTCCGCGACCATGGCATCCGCAAGGCCTATGGCGACATGGCGAATTTCCCCTGGACCTACGCGCTCGGCCATTGGCCCCTGGGCATGGAGACGGCCCTGGTGAGCGGCATCGATGGGCCGACGAAGGCGACTTCGCTGTTCATCACGGCCGATACCGCGCAGGTCACCGGCCTGCTCGACGATCCCAACACCTTCCTGGCGCCGTCCTGGGCGCCCACGTGGTTCACCGTGGACCACCTGGACCATGCCTACTTCGACCTCACCGGCGGCCACTACGAACGGGTGAACACGGACGGGGCCGAGCGCGTGTGGCCGACCCTCGGGGCCGAGGCCATCACGCTGGCGCCGCCGGCCGCACCGGTCCGGCTGGTGCACGACCGGTTCACCGTGGTGGAAGTGCCCATCACCAACCGGGGCCCGCGGACGCTGCCTTCCCGCTGGTCGGCCACCGTGCCGCTGCGGCTCAGCTGCAAGGTGCTGCGGATGGACGGCAGCCTCTACCAGGAAAGCCAGGGTTCGGCCCTGGAGCTGGACCTGCCGCCGGGGAGCACCTACCCCCAAGGCTTCCTCATCGAGCGGCCGTCGGATGCCGGCACCTACCGCGTGCGCACCGAGCTCACCGCCCACGACAGCCTGCTGGGACCGGCCACCGAGTTCACCATCGAGGTGTCCCGCTTCGGCCTGTGATCGTCAGCGGGGGACGAAGACGTCCACCACGAGGTCGTCCACGCGGATGGGCGCCTGTCCCCGGTGCCACACGTAGACCTTGAAGCGGTCCTCGGTATCGCGGATGGGCGGCGTCAGGTAGGCGCCTTCCAGCGTCGTCCAGCCGCCGCCCCGCGTGCTGTCGGCCGTCGCGCAGAACGTGCGGTAGCCGTAGCTGCCTTCCTTCCGCTCCATCGTGAGCACCAGGCAGGGCGGCTCGCCCGCATAGCCTTGCGGCACCTGCACACGGACACGCGCTTTCGCCCAGAAGTACGGCTTGTCCGTGATCGTGGTGTACGGCATCTCCACGTTCGGCGAGAAGGGATGCTCCGCATCGAGCACCAGCACGTGGCCTCGCTGTACCGTATCCGCGGCCAGGCGCCCGGCGAAATGGGCGGTGTCCTCGAAGTCATAGGCGCCGAGGGTGTGCGCGTCGTACTGCGAAGGATCGCCCATGCGGTCGCTGCCATCGAAGCTGCGGTCCAGGGACAGCAGGGCTTCAGCGCCGGGCGGAACGGCCGTACGACCGAACACCGCGAAGTAGTAGGGCCGCGTGGTGCGGTAGGGATGGATGATCCACGAGCGGAACTGCCACAGCTGGAACCCATTGAGCGCCACCAACGCCGTGACCGTACCGATGCCGAGGGCACGTACGGGCCGCGCGGCCCTGCCGATCGCTTCGAGGGCCAGCGCCAGGGGCAGGGCCAGGACCACGTACAGGGTGATCATCGGCCGCACGCTGTAGCTCGCGCCGTACCACCATTCGCTCCAGCTCGCGAGGATGTAGAAGGCCACCGCCGCGTACAGCACCACCGCCCAGAAGACCGGGCGCCGGCGACGGTACAGCGGCACCAGCCCGGCCAGTGCGAACACCATCACCGGGGTGTAGATGAGCCATCCCTTCCGGAAGCTGAAGAGCACGTCACCGATGTGCGGGCGCAGCAGGTCGAGGCCCACGCCGGGGTTCTTGTAGCTGTCGTGGACGAGGTCGCCGGTCATCACCTTCCAGTACAGCAGCTGCGGGGCGAGCACGCATAGGCCGAGCCCCACGGCCAGCAGCAGGTCCTTCCCATGCTTCGCCAACAGGCGGGCCTTCGCGCGCAGCGAGGCGCGGTCGTGCACGCCCCAGGCCAGCGGGACGATCCCGCAGACGATCTCGCTGGGCTTGATCAGGGTGATCAGCGCGATGCTGCCCGCGATCCAAAGCAAGTTCGCACGGCGCTGCTCCGCATGCCAGCGCAGGGTGTTCCACACCAGCACGGCCATCCAGCAGAAGAGGAAGTTGGCCGTCTCCAGGTCCTTCGCGGTGGCGAACTGCAGGTAGTTGGTGCCGAGCACGATCACGGCGATCGTTGCGGCCGCCACGCCATCGCCGGACCATTGCAGCAGGATCCGCCGCAGGTGCACCAGGCCGATGAGGACGTAGGCCATGCAGCCGAGCGCCACGCTGATCTGGTACGGCGCGCTGAACCCGTCCGCGGGCGCGCCGGTGATCAGCGCGATGCCATGGCCGAGGAGGAAGAAGGGCGCATAGCACAGCGCCATGCCCATCAGGAAGAAGTAGATCGGCGTGCTGTTGTCGGGCGCGGTGGACAGCTGGTACAGCGTGCCCGAGACCTCGTGCGTGCGCATCACCTCGTGGATCCAGGCCGTGTCGTGCAGCAGCGGATCGTGATGGATGACCGTGGCGGGCAGGTAGAGGTAGTAGCCGAACACGTCCCACGACAGCTCGTTCGGCGTGAGCGAGGCCACGCGCATCACGCACAGCACGGCGAAGAGCGCGAGCACGGTCCAGCGCGAGAGGCGTCCCGGGGTGGAAAGGAGGGCCCGCATCCGGCGAAGGTCGTGGATCAATCGATGATCACCTCCAGCACACGCCCCACGTGGTCCTTGTCCGGAAAGGGCAGGAAGCCTTGCTCATAGGGCGAGCCCGGCCACCACGTGGTGCTGTGGTATTCCTGCGAGACGATCAGCTGCATGGGCACCTCCGGGATGCTCGTCACCCGGTCGTTCATGTAGCCCACCAGTCGCAGGTGGTCCAGGTCGGGACCGATACGCCAGAGGATCTCGGTGGGCCGCCAGTCGATCTCGAACCAATAGGGCCGGCCGAAGAGCTCCGCATCGGGTTCCTGCACCTTCTGCGTCACCGCACGGTAGTCGTGGTCCCACCGGAAGTTCCAGAACGTGCGGCCGTCATAGGCCACCGGCCGGCAGCCCACGCCGAAGTCCGCCGGCTGCGGACAAGCCATGTCCCAGTTGGTGCAGGCCACGGTGATCCGGCCCTTGAGCGCTTCCACGTCGGGCGGCAGCGGCACGCGCCACCGGCTGTCGTCCGTGCGGCTCGCGATGGGCTGGGCGTAGTTGGGCGGGAAGCCCGTCTGCGGGCAGTACGGCACCGTCTTGAGGATCTCGAAATCGATCTCCGCATAGTTCGAGCGCTCCACGCGGTGATCGCCCTTGCCGCCGTCGTAGGAGGCCAGGTATCCGCCGTCGCACGGGCGGCGGCGCGCCCACGGTGCGTATTCGCCCACCAGCCATACCGCGTTCGTGAGCCCGTTCCACAGATCGCCGTCGTTCAGCAGGCGCGGCAGCTCGCAGCGCACGCGGTACCGCCCGTAGGTCAATGCATGCCGAGTGCGGACGCCGACGTTCTCCTTCCGGTATTCCCCTCGTGGCGTGGCGGGGTTGCGCAGCTCGATCGCCTGGCGTGCGCTGTCCAGGCGCACGGTGGAGCAGGGCCGATCGGTGACCGAGGGCAGGGTGGGGACCATGTTGCCCGGCGGCGTGAAGGCCCGGTTGAAGCAGTAGTCGGTGTAGGTGTAGGTGACGGGATCGGTCACCACCGGGATGTTCGCGAACCGCGCGGTCGGGTCGATGCGGTGGATGTGCTGCTGCCAGGCGGCCCCGTCACGCAGGGCGGGCGCATCGCCGCAGGAAGCGCAGAAGGCATCGCGCCGCCCGGCGTCGGCCTCGGCGTAGACCCCGCGCATCACCTCCGGCCGTGCACGCACGGCCAGCACATCGTCCGACACCCGCACATCGACCTCCGGCGTGCGTGCGCCCCGCCCATGCAGGAAGTACCAGAACGGCTCGATGTACCGGCCGTCGGGTCCGATGCGGATGTCCTGCAGGGGCTGCGGCACCACGCCCTGGGCGAAGCGCTCCTCGGGCACCACCACCAGCAGGAAGCGGTACCGCCCCACGCGCGGATTGCGCCCTTTCCGTTGTCGCTGGCCGTCCACGACGTACTGCGGCTCGTCGCGCGGATCCCCGTGGATCAGCAGGCGATCGGTGATCCAGGTGCCGTCCACGTCCGTGATCGGGGGTGTGGGCCGGAAGCCCTCGCCGGCATCCTCCCAGCTGCCGTAGAAGTTCTCCGCGGCCTGCGGATGCTGTTCGCCGGCGGCGTCCGCTTCGGGGAACTTGTAGCTCGTG